>JAUMWN010000046.1 GCA_030529625.1 Coriobacteriales bacterium | reverse complement strand
GGACCTCGCCCACCTCAAGGCCGTCGAGCGGCACCTGTTCGCGCATCGCTACGCCTCCGCCGAGCTGGAGTCCTTCGGGGCGACCATCGACCCCAAGAAGGCCACCGAGGACCGCGCAGAGGCGCTGGCCGTGCTCATGGAGGAGGACCATGACCTGCTCGGCAAGCCGGAGGTGGGCGCCATGCTCAACCGCCTGGGCACAAAGTCCGCAGAGCTTGACAAAACCGTGGCCGCCGAGGTCCGCGTGCTCACCAGGGACCGTGACCGCCTGGTAAACGTTCCCGCCGCAGACCAGGCCAAGCTCGTTCGTCTTACCGCCCAAAGCTACGACGCCTGGCTTGCGGCCAAGGCAAACGACGACTGGCGCTCCTTCGCCCCCTATCTGGATCGCCTGGTAAGCCTCCAGCGTCGCATCGCGCTCGCCAAGAACCCCGATGCGCACCCGTACGACACGCTGCTCGACGAGTATGAGCAGGGCACCAACCGCGCCTTCTACAACACGTTCTTCGCACGGGTCAAGCGCTGCGTGCTTCCCCTGCTCACGTCCATCTCCAACAGCGGCAGAACGCTGTCGAGCGCCTGCGTGGAGGGCCGCTTTGACGTGGGTCGCCAGTGGGAGCTCGCGCGCGACATCGCGCACCTGGAGGGAATCGACGAGGACGCGCACTACCTCACCTCCACCGAGCACCCCTTCTCGGAGGCCCTGACCAGCAACTACGCCATCACGGCAGCCCATGTCGAGCACGACGACCTCATGAGCAACGTGTACACCATGCTGCACGAGGTGGGCCACAACCTCTACGAGCAGGGCGTGAACCCCGACTTTAACCGCACCGTGCTCAAGGGCGGAACCTCCATGGGCATGCACGAGGCGCAATCGCGCTTCTTTGAGAATTACGTTGGCAAGGACCGGGCCTTTATGGGTCCGCTACTCGAGCTGATGAAGCAGCGCTTCCGCGGCCAGCTGAGCCGGGTGACGCCCAACCAGCTCTACCTCGCCGTAAACCGTGTGAGCCCAACCCCCATCCGCACCAACGCCGACGAGCTCACCTATCCCCTGCACATACTCGTTCGCTACGAGATTGAGCAGCTCCTGTTTGAGGGCAAGGCAACCGCCCGCGAGATTCCCAAGCTCTGGGATGAGCGGTATCGCAAGTACATTGGCACGTCCACCGCGAACTATACTGAGGGTCCGCTGCAGGACGTCCACTGGGCGCAGGGCTGCTTTGGATACTTCCCCACCTATGCGCTGGGTGGTGCCTATGCCGCGCAGTTCCGAGCCAAGATGATTGACGAGGGGCTGGCCTGGGACGAGCTGCTCGCCGCCGGGGACCTCGCCCCCATTCGCGCATGGCTGCGCGATCACGTGTGGCAGTACGGCCGCGCAAAGGATCCCGCGCAGATCATGCAGGACGCCTGTGGCGAGCCCTTCAACCCCCGTCACTACGCGAACTACCTCACCAAGAAGTACGCCGCGCTCTACGGCATCCGGTAGGAGGCGGCATGCGGGCCATACTACAGCGGGTGAGCGAGGCACAGGTACGGGTGGATGGTGCCTGCGTGGGCAGCTGCGGGAAGGGTCTTCTCGTCCTGCTGGGCGTTGGCCAAGAAGACACTGAGCAGGACGCACAGCGGTTGTGGGACAAGATCTGCAGGCTGCGCATCTTTGCGGACGAGCACGGCAAGACCAACCTGTCGCTCGCGGACGTGGGCGGAGAGGTGCTTGTGGTGAGCCAGTTTACGCTGTTCGCGGACTGTCGCAAGGGCAATAGGCCCTCCTTTGCCCATGCGGCATCCGCCGAACAGGGCAATCGTCTGTACGAGCACTTTTGCGCATGCGCCCAGGCAGACGTGAGCCACGTGGGCAAGGGAGTGTTTGGCGCTCACATGCAGGTGTCACTGGTCAACGACGGCCCGTTTACCGTGAGCCTGGACACCGAGCATTTGAGTCGCAGAAACTAACATTTAGCATTACCCTCTTCACAATAGCTCCATATTGTGTCATTATCATCTGCGCACCTATTCCATCTTAAAAGGAAGGAAGCAAATCATGGGAATGGTTCAGGAGTTCAAGGAGTTCATTAACCGCGGCAACGTGATGGACCTCGCAGTAGGCGTGATCATTGGCGGCGCCTTCACGGGCATCGTCACGTCGCTCACCGACGACATCATCAACCCGCTCATCGCCGTGGTCACGGGCGGCAGCAGCACCGAGATCGGCGGCCTTGTGGTGCCTGGCACCAACATCGACTTTGGCAAGTTCCTTGGCGCCATCATCAACTTCCTCATCGTAGCCGCCGTGGTGTTCGCCATCGTAAAGGCCATGAACAAGCTCCAGGCGGCCAGCGACGCACTGCTCAAGAAGGAGCAGGAAGAGGAAGAGGCCGCGGCCCCCACGTGCCCGTTCTGCCTTGAGGAGGTCAAGGAGGGCGCCACGCGCTGCCCGCACTGCGCAGGCGAGTTCGACTCCCCCGCCGAGGCTAAGTAACCCAGCGCGTAACGTCATTCGTCTTACCAAGAGGGTCCTCCGCATGCACGCGGGGGACCCTCCCTCTGTGACGGGGTTGTGTCCCCCAGGGAAGAGGTACCTTGGGGACATGTGATCGCGCTTGTCCCCAAGGTACCTCTTCCCTGGGGGACAGCCACGCCAACACAATGGAATATCGCACTGTGGCCCTTACATTGTGGCCCCTTTTGCTCTACCATCGGTAGGGTGCCCTCCGCGAAAGGGAAACTATGCAACACAAACGCAGCATTGCCGTAGCATGCGCCACCGCACTTCTTGCCGCCACCACCGTGCCACGCGTGGCCCTCTCCAGCCCTAAGGAGGAGCTGGAGGCCGCCCGTCAGCAGCTGGAGGCGTATGGCGAGCAGCTGGCGCAAACGCAAACCACGCTCGTGATGGAGACAAACGAGCTCAACGACCTGGAGTCGCAGATCGTTGACTGCCAGGAGGAGGCAGACAAGACCCAGGACGAGCTTGACGCCGCGCGCCACATCCTGGGCGAGCACATGCACGACAACTACGTCTCGGGCAAGGCGTCGCTGGTCTCGGTACTCGTGCAGAGTGAGTCCATCGAGGACCTCATCGCCCGCATCTACTACCTGGACAGGGTTGCCGAGAGAAACGCCCGCGAGATTGTGTCCGTGCGAGACCTGCAACTATCGCTGGAGGAGCAGCTTGCAGAGCTTGAGTGGCAGCGTGCGGAGAAGGAGGAGCGGCTCGAGCAGACCGCGCAGGAGGCCGAGGAGTACGAGCAACGCATCGCACAGGCAAAGGCCTACTACGACGCCCTGGACGCCGAGGTGCGCAAGCAGCTGGAGGCCGAGGCCCAGGCACGAAAAGCCGAGGCGCAGGCAAAGAAGCCAAGCGTAAACGAGTACGGTGTGGACACCGACCCTGTAGCCGTGGCGCAAGAGGCGATTTCGCAGCCCTCGCCAAAGGAGCCTGCCGCCAAGACGCCTGCGACCCAGGACGCAGATGCGACGCAGGGCCAGTCCGGGCAAGACCAAGGACCCAGTGAGGACGGCACCAGCAAGGACGCGAGCAAGCAGGAGCCCCAATCCAACGACACCGACTCGCAGCAAGATGAGCAGACCGGCAAGCAGGGAACATCCGCGGACAGCGAGCAGGACACGTCCACAGCGTCCGGCAATCAGGCCACCCAGCCCGACGAGTCCAGCCAGGACACGCCGTCAACCCAACCCGAGGAGTCGCAGCAAACCACCACCCCAGCCCCCACCACGTCCGCCTCGCCCGCCTCGGATGCCGCGCGCAATGCCGTGGTCTCCCAGGCATACCAGTACTTGGGCGTTCCCTACGTCTGGGCCGGACAGTCCCCCAGCGGCTTTGACTGCTCCGGCCTCGCCTCGTACGTGTACGAGCAGTGCGGCATCAGCGTGGACGGGAACCGCACCACGGGAGGGCTCATAGACTGGATTCAGTCCAACGGGAACTGGAAGACGTCCATGGATGAGCTCAAACCGGGCGACATGGTGTTTCCCCACACGGGACACGTGGGCATCTACCTTGGCGGTGGCCAGATGATTCACGCGCCACATCCTGGCACCGTGGTGTGCGTTGCCGACGTGTACGCATTCTATGGCGGAGGATGGGCTGGCTAGGACCGCACAGGACGATTGAGAGGAACGCACATGCTTGAGCATCGTTGGGACGCGTTTACCATCTACGTGAACGCCTACTACGCCGTGCAGGAGGCCTACGACAGCGCCCGTCGCTCCTGGGAGCGGCCCGCAAGCGGGCTCAAGGAGTTCTGCCAGGACGCCAACCCCTTCCTGTGGGACCAGGACGGTTCGGCAGAGCCCAGCCTCTACGAGAGCTTTTGTGAGGCGTTTGGCGCACAGGCCGAAGACGACACTTGCTCGGCACAGACGGGACGCGACGTCGCGCGAGGCTGGCTGGCATCGCTTGAGGGAGAGCGTTACGGATCGTCTCTGGTTGGCGCGCTCGACGCCACCGCAGACGAGCAGGCCTGGGAGGAGGCATGCACGGCCGTCGCCCGCCAGCTGGCGGGCAGGCGCGCGCGCATCGAGCTCTCACCCCAGGATGAGCCCTTCCAAGCGCCCGAGCCCGAGCCCCGGATGCCAACACAATCCGACATCGATGCCGTCATTGCAATGCTGGCAAAGGGTGACGAGGACTACGCCGCACAGCTGCGCGCGAGGCTGGAGGACGGCGACTGATGTCGTTTGCCAACCGCATCCGCACCGCATATGCGCGCTGGCACGCACTGCGCGTGGAGACGCGCTTTGGCACGGCCAGAATCTATGCGACGGATTGGAACGGCAGGCGCATGCGCGTGTTGGACATGGACGGCACGTTCCAGTCGGGCACTTATTTGGACGAACATTGGTGCGACGTGCCCTTCCCCTATCTGTCCCGCTTCGACGCGATTTTTTCCACGGACAGGCCCATGCGCGACCTGTGCATGCTGGGAGGCGGCGGCTATGCCTATCCCAGGCACCTCATCGCTCACCACGACCCGGTGCGCGTGGACGTCGTGGAAATCGACGATGCCATCACGCGCATCGCATGCGAGCACTTCTTCCTGGACCGCCTGCAGCAGGAGTACCACACCCAGCGCACCGGCCGACTCAACCTTGTATGCGACGATGCCATCTGCCACCTGCAGCGGTGCGCAGATGCTGGCCGCACATACGACGCCATTCTCAACGATTGCTTTATGGGAGCCGAGGCCGAGGAGCGCCTACTTTTGCCAGCCAGCGTGGAGGCAATACACGCTTGTCTGCGACCGCACGGCCTGTATGTGGCCAACGTAATCAGTGCGCTGGAGGGTGTGCACGCCGCGCCGCTCATGCGCCACGTTGACGCGCTGTCCAACGCCTTTGCGCACGTATGCGTGCTGCCCAGCAATCGTGTGGGCACAGGAGAGCCCGACAACGTTCTGGTGGTGGCATCCAACACGCCCTGCGAACTCGCAGAGGCGCTACCCCTATACGACGCCGTGTAGTTGTATTAGCTTGCGCGCACGCGCTCGTTGGCGCGCATAAAGGTCTTGTAGGCATCGTCGAACTCCGAGAAGAGCGCGTAACCGGTGTTGCAGCGCAGCCTCACGGCTATGCCGTCCACCTCGTCTATGTCCTCAACGGTCTTCGCCACCTGCTGATTGAGCGTGCGCGCGTTCTTGCCCTCTATCATGCGCTGCAAAATGGCAAAGCGATCACCGCTAATGCGCGCCACCACGCCGTCCACGCCGTATTCCCTGGTGAGCGTTCGGGCCACGGTCTTGAGGATCCCATTGCCAAACGCATGTCCAAACACCTCGTTAAGGTCACGCATGCCATGGATGTCGGCAATGATGCACGCAAAGTCGATGCCCGTCTGGCCATATGCCTCCGCGTACGAGATCATGTTTGGCACAAACCCACGAACGTTGAGGATGCCCGTGAGCTCATCCGTCATCTGGCTTTTGTCCACATCGTCACCAAGGAAGCTCGCAATGCGCTGGTCAGATTTGTCAATAAAGAACCCCAGCAATCCCACAGTCTCCCCGTTGCGTATGAGCGGAGCCTTGCTGGCCACGATGTTGTGGACCTCTCCCTTGGAGACGCATGTGCCGCGAGAGCCGAGCACCGGCTTGCCTTCTCTGAGTATGCGCATCTCGATGTTCTTGAACGGGTCATCGTTGACGTGCCATCCCATGTCCTCATCCGTCTTGCCCAGAACGTCGTTGACGGAGTCGAACTCATAGAAGTCCAGGAACTTCGTGTTGACACCCTCGAATCGCCGCTGGTCGTTCTTCCAAAACACCCCGGCCGGCACCAGCTCGATAAACGTGTCCCACAACAGCGACTTCTCAATCTCGTTCTGCCCGTCCATGCGCTCCAGATTTGCCAAGTTGGACCGACGCATGCACACGATCACATAATGCACCTCGTCCAGGTCAACCGTGGAGAGAATGCAGGTAAACCACACGTACAGGCCACTCGCCTCGAGCACCCTAAAGTTGTCGATGAGGCTGCTACGCCCGCTTTGTTCCAAGCGCGCATCCACCGTGTCATACTGCATGTGGTGCAAGAAGCGCTTTTGGTCCTTGGGATGAATCTTGGTACTTGCGAACCGTCGCACGTTTCTGCTTGCCGAGTTGCTCTCGTGCAAAGTTGGGAACTTGGCATCGCCCCTAAACACGCAGCTCATGCCATCCTCTACGATGTTTATCAAGTCCACCTCGTCGTACACGCTGTACAGATGCTTGAGCGCGACGTGCTGGCGCGTCTCCTCGCCAATGTCGCTAAAGCTCAGCAGATTCATGACGGACATCATGAGGCCCACCACGTCCCCATGGCTGGCGACGCGGCGCATGCGAATCATGCAGTGGTGGCCTTTCTCGATCAGATCCACCGACTCGATTCTTCCCGAGGCAATCGCCGCGTCCACCAGACCACGCATGGTACGGGCCTGCATCGTCTGGGGATCGCTCATCATCTGGGCAACCTGTGCCATGGTGCCCAGCTGGGTATCGCGCAGCACCGAGACAAACGAGTCGTTTGCCGAGACAAATCGCACACCACCCGCTTCGTACTCGATGAGCGCGAGGGGCAGCATCTCGGCCAAGGGCCGCTCCTCCGCAGATGACTCCCAGGGAAAGTCAAAGGGGGTCGCGCTCAGCGTGTTTATGCCGCCCATGCGGTCGTAATACCCGTGCAGGGAGGCGTCGGCAAGGACAAGCTCTCCCGACGCGATTCTCTCGGCGTTCTTGTGTGAGGGGTTGGGCCGGCCAATGAGGTAGCCTTGCGCGAACTCGCACCCTATCTCGCGCAGGAAGTCAAACTGCTCTACCGTCTCCACGCCCTCTATGAGCGTTTGCATGCCCAGCTGCTTGGCCATGTTTACGATCGAGGCAATAATCACGCGCGACTGGGGGCGCACCTCAAACTCGCGCAGGAAGGCCATGTCGATCTTTACCACGTCGAACTCGTAGTCCTTGAGCGTGTTGAGCGACGAGTAGCCACTGCCAAAGTCGTCGAGCCAAACTTGGTAGCCGGCCTCCCTAAAGCGGTCGACCACGCGCAGCAACGCACCCACGTCCTTGTTGAGTGCCGACTCCGTAATCTCCACGTGAACCATCTGCCGTGGCACGCCGTATTCGCGCGTGGCATCCTCTACCACTTGGAATGTGTCGCACAGGTCGAAGTCCAGCCGCGAGAGGTTTACGGAGAAGGGCACGTACATACTCGAGTTCATGCGCGTGTCGCGCCAAGCCTTGCATGCGGCGCGAATAACGTAGGTGTCCAGCTTGTGTATAAGATGGCACTCCTCGAGCACGCCAATAAACGTGGCGGGCGAAAGCATGCCGTAGCGAGGATCGTTCCAGCGGGCAAGCGCCTCGAACTCGCACACCTCGCCCGTGACCGTCCTCACGATGGGCTGGTAGTACACCTCGATCCATTCGTTGGCAATCGCCTGATCGATGTGGGTCTCTATGTAATGCCCGCGCTCAACGCGCCAGTTGAGGGCCTCGTCGAACATGCGCACCGTGCGGTCGTGACGATGCGCGATGCTGTCGCAGGCGAGCTTTGCCCTATCGCAGGCTAGCGCCACGTCCAAGCTCGCGTCCTCCATGGGATACACGCCGGCCTTGAGCTCGATGTTTGCATGCCTGCCATACACCTGCAGCTGCTTAGCCACATCAAGAAAGCTTTGCTCAAGGCTTATGCTCTCGCATACCAGTAGGAAGTGGTCTGAGCCAAAGCGCGACAGGAGGTATCCCGGAAACGCCTCCTGGATGGAAACGGACATGAGCTTGAGTAGCTTGTCGCCCTCTTCGAACCCATATCGCTCATTGAATGCCGAGAAGTTTTCCAGGTTAAAGTACACGATGTAGGGAGTGCGATTACGAGCAAGTGCCGACATGACGAATGCACCCGCATACCGCCTAAAATAACCCATGGTCGGTAGGCCGGTGAGCTCGTCAAAGTCAACGCGTACGTCTAGCAGGTGTCTCGGCATACGCTGCTCGTTTCCTGAGGAATGTGTGCACAGCTATAATGACATACTCTTGTCGATTCTATATCCAGAATACTGACTTGTGTATAAAACGTCACGCGTGTGCGCTTGGGGCTACGACGCTCGCCAGCACCACGTCCGTTCTGTGGCGTCTCGCAATCACACGTTCAGGCACCACAAAAAGGAGGTACCATAGGTACCTATGTATTTGGCACATAAGGACGTTTTGGAGCATGACATGAGCCAACCGTCAAGGCCACACAAGAAGTCATTTGGCCCCACCACGATTCTTGGCATCCTGGGTGTGATTGCCCTGGTGGCAGTGGGCATCGTGGGAACGCGCCTGCTCACCTCCCCCCAGCCCAAGACCGTGAAGGCCGAGTGGCAGACGTCGGTGGCCGTAAACGACGTACCTGCCGACAAGCTTGCGGACGCAAACGTGACCGTGGAGCAAAAGTCTGCGGCCACCGACGATAAGGACGCGGACGCAAGCAAGAAGAAGGAAGCCGCCAAGGAGGTCAAGCCCGCAACCATAGAGGTAATGATGATAGGCGACGTGCTCATGCACGACGAGTTGGTAAACAGCGGCAACCTGGGCAACGGATCCTACGACTTCGGGTTCCTCTTCGAGCACATCCAGTCCTACATCGACGAGGCGGACCTGCGCATCCTCAACCAAGAGACCGTGATGGGCGAGCCCGAGCTAGGCTATGGGTACCGTCCGGGGGCCGTTGGACCCATCTTCAACACGCCCACGGCACTGGCAGACACCGAGGTGGACATTGGCTTCAACGCAATTCTCAAGGCAGCCAACCACGTGTACGACGTGGGCTACAGTGGTTTGGCACACGAGCTGGACTACTGGAGGCAGACATACCCCCAAATTCCCATCCTGGGCGTGGACAACCCGGGTTCCAACAACGACGGCTCCCAGGACCTTGTCCATAACGTGTACGTGTATGAGCACGACGGCATGAAGGTGGGCATCCTCAACTACACGTGGGCCACCAACGAGAATCCCAACCCCGACACCGACGCCGATTTCGTCTCGTACCTGAGTGAGGAGAAGATCCACGACGACGTGACCAAGGCACGTGAGGCGGGCGCCGAGATGATCATTGCGTGCCCGCACTGGGGCCGGGAGTACACCACCGAGACGTCGGAGGAAGAGAACCGGTATGCCAAGATCTTTTGCGACGAGGGCGTCGACGTGATCTTTGGCGCCCATCCTCACATCCTACAGCCGGTGGAGCTGCTCCAAAACGAGGACGGCCACAAGATGGTGTGCTTTTACTCCACCGGCAACTTCGTGGCCGCAGGCGGCATGGAGACCAACTCGCTCATTGGCGGCATCGCCCGATGCACGCTGGAGCGCAAGAAGGACGGCACCTACCAGGTGAGCGCCGCCAGCCTGGTGCCCACCGTGATTTGCTATACCGTAGGCCCTAACATGAGTGCCTGGCCCATAAGCGAATGGACCAACGAGCTCGCCGCGCAGAGCTACCGGTCCAATTGCACGCCCGCATACGCCACCACCTTCTGTCAGGAGGTCCTGGGTGAGGGCTACGACGCCGAGGCAGGGGTGTTCACGCTCGACGTGAGCGGCGAGGGTATCCCGGTATAAGCGGATCGTCTTGCTATCATGCGTGTCCGTTTGGGAGGAGGTGGGGGTGGGGCAAGCGGGCGCACAGCCCCAACGGCACGCCCCCCCAACCCCCACCGCCCCCTCCTCCCAAACGGACACGGCGTGGCAGTGCCACGCCGTGGGACGAACGGTCCCGTCCCCTACTCCGTTTTGACGCTTCTATACGATAAACCCAATGACGAAGGCGCACAGGCCACCCAACACGATGGTGATGGGCAGGGTGGTGAACCACGCCTTCACGATGTTGCCTGCCATGCCCCAGCGCACCTTCTTGGCGGTCTTCGCGCTGCCGGCACCCATGATGGCCGTGTTAATAACCTGCGTGGTGCTCACCGGCGCGCCAAGTGCGGTCATGGCCTCAATGGCAAGGCCCGAGGAGACCTGGGCCACAAACCCCAGGACGGGCTCGAGCTTGGTAACGCCGTTGCCCACCGTCTTCATGATGCGCTGACCACCAATCGAGGTTCCCAGGGCCATGGTGGCGGCGCAGGAAACCTTCACCCACAGGGGTACGCCCGAGCCAACGGCAAGCTCTCCGCTGGTGATGAGCGCCAGCGTAATAATGCCCATGGTCTTTTGTGCGTCGTTATTGCCATGACTGTATGCCATAAACGCCGACGACAGGATCTGGAGCTTGTGGAACAGCCCGTTCGCACGCTTGGGCGTCCAGTTGGCAAACAGCTCATACACCAGCCGCATAAACACATAGCCCAGAATCAGGCCAATGGCTGGTGAGGTGAACAGCGGCACAATCACCTTTTTAAATACTCCGTCCCACAGGATGGGCTCGGTGCTGCGACTAAACACGATGGTCGCACCAATCAGGCTGCCAATGAGCGCATGGGACGAGCTGCTGGGAATGCCTTGCCACCAGGTGAACAGGTCCCAAATAATAGCGCCCAGCAACGCGGCAAGAATCACGTACAGCTCCAGGTGAACGCTCACGATGCCGTTTGCTATGGTCATGGCAACGCTCTCGCTCGTGAGGGCGCCAATAAAGTTCATTGCGGCACTCATAAAGATCGCGGTGCGCACCGGGAGCGCACGCGTGTACACGGTCGTCGCGATGGCGTTTGCCGTGTCGTGAAATCCGTTGATAAACTCAAAGACAAAAGCCGAGACAAGCACGGCTATGAGCAGACCGCTAAGCATTTTTCATTACCACGCCCTGGACAATGTCACAGGCGTGCTCGCAGGCGTTGAGGGCCAGCTCCATGCGGTCCAAGACGCGTGACCACTTCATGATTTCGAGTGTGCCCACGTTACCGCTAAATAGGTCGGCCAATGCCTGCTTGTACACGGCATCGCCCTCGTCCTCGATAACGTCCACGCCCAGCGCGAGCTCCATCACGGTGGGATCCTTCTTAAAGTTGGACAGGCGATCCATGATCTTTGCCAGCTCGCCAATGGCCTGCACGGTAATCTCGGCAAGCCGTATGGCCTCGGGACGCATGGACTCCACGGCAAAGAGATCCATGCGGCTGGACGCCGCCTCCATGTAGTCCACCACGTCGTCCATGCGCTTGGTAAGCACGCTAATGTCCTCGCGGTCGAACGGTGTAATGAACGAGTTGCCCAGCTCCATAAAGATGCGCTTGGCCTGGTCATCGCATACGTTCTCGTAGTTCTTCATGCTGGAGATAAGCGTTCGCGTTTCGGGATAGTTGCTTGAGAAGATCTTTTGGTACACCTCACCGGTGTCCACGATCTTTTGGCCGTACTCCCTAAAGAGGCGATAGAACACGTCCTCCTTGCGCTTTACCCTACTCATGGTATTGCACCACCTTTTTGTCCCGTGTGGACGCGCCGTCCACATGCTCTTGGGGCATCCTGTGCTCTTGCACATTTCTCTTGCATTCTAGGTCAAAAAAATACCCCTGTCATCCAAAGAAGCCGCGGATGGATTTTGGGGGAATCCCAACGGTCGTCGACGCGGGGACGGCCTGGATGTACTGGGGGGACTGTCCCCCCAGTATAATTCCCCGTGTTTGGCAACCGATGCGTTCGTACTATAATGCCAACCTAGCAAAAGGCTAACGAAAGGATCTTGCATGTCCAACGCCTCCTGGGAACTCGGGTTCCATCTTCGCTCGCCACGTGGGTGGCTCAACGACCCCAACGGTGCCTGCCAGTTTAGGGGCGAGTACTACCTGTACTATCAGTACAACGACTCCTGGCCCAAGGCCGACCAAAAGGCATGGGGACTGTTCGTCTCACCCGACCTCGTGCACTGGCGCTACGAGGGCATGCCCATCGAGCCGAGCATTCCCGAGGACCGCCATGGGGTGTACTCGGGATGCACGCTCGTTGAGCATGGGGCGGGACCCAACGGTGCCGATGTGCTGCGCGCGTTCTACACGGGCAACGTGGTGTGCCTTGACCAAGCGCACAATCCCCGCGACGTTGGCCGCGTGTACACCGGACGCGAGGCCCACGAAATAACCTGCGCGTCGGCGGACGGCAAGCACTTTGGCGAGAAGACCGTTCTGCTGCGCACGCAGGACTATCCGTGGGAGTGCTCGCTCCACGTGAGAGACCCCAAGGTGTGGCGGCAGGACGGCCGCCTGTATATGCTGCTGGGAGCCCGCCACCTGTGCAACCACGGCATGTGCCTGCTGTATGTCTCCAATGACGGATGGAATTGGGAGTTTGCACACCTCATCGAAGCGGCCTATCCCTTTGGCTACATGTGGGAGTGCCCCAACATCGTGCAGCTGGCGGACGGCAGCGAGTACTTGGCCTTTTCTCCCCAGGGGCTACCACGCCAGCGTGACCGATGGCACAATGTCTGCCAGGCTGGCTACATTCCCCTGCCCGGACGCATCGTGGACACGAGGGAGGTGGACGAGCGCGACTTCGTGGAGTGGGACCACGGGCACGACTTCTACGCCCCGCAAACCTTTGTGGACGACTCCGGCCGCTGGATACTGGTAGGTTGGCTGGGCAGCTTCGACCATCGCTGGACCTGCACGCCGGACGGCCTTGCGTGGTGCCACTGCCTCACGGTTCCGCGCCTGCTTCGCAAGGACCCCGCAACCGGCCTACTGCTGCAGACGCCGGTTCCCGAGCTCGACGTCTTGCGTGGCGAGGAGGTGCCGCTCGCTGTCAACGAAGAGGCGCGCATCGCATCCCGCCATGCCGACATCGTGGTGCAAGGCATTGACGGGGACGGCGCCTTAACGTTTGACCAGAGCCTGCAGGTGTTCTTTGAGCATGGCAGGCTGGGCATTCGCTATCTCCAGGCGACCCATGCCGCCGGTCGAGACGAGCGGTCCGTCCCGCTCGACTGCCTGCGCGACGTACGCGTCCTGGTTGATGGGTCTGCGGTTGAGGTGTATGCCAACGACGGCGCCCAGGTGTTCTCGTCGCGTTGGTTCTCAGGCGAGGGCACGTCGCTTGCCGTGCACACGAGCTTTGCCGCACGCGAGGCCCATGCGTGGCCCATGGAGGACGTCCTGAGCGAGATGTACGCCACCGCACAGGCGCCCAGCATAACGCTTCCCGGCTGGAATGCGTAGGTGTCCGCTGGGAAGTGAGCGCCGCGTGCGATGCGCTGCGGTATAGTATCCTGTAACCAAACCATTCGTGAGAGGACGTGACATGGCATCTGGATCAGCCAACCTCATAGCCTTCCAAACGGCTCTCGACCAACGCAACATCGTGTACAACGAGATGGAGAACTCAAAGATTCCCGCTGTGCGCATTCGCTACAACATGGAGAACATGGAGCGTATCGACGTGTTCTTTTGGTTTGACCCCGACGGTGAGACCATGCACTTTGGCAGCGGCGTGATCGCGCACGTTCCCGAAAACAAGACCGATGTGGCGTTGCGAGCCATAAACGAGGCCAACGTCAACTACCGCTGGCTCACGTTCTTCCTGGACAAGGACAACGACATCGTGGCAAGCGGTGACGCCATCCTCTCCCCCAACGTGGTGGGCGACACCTGCCATGAGCTGCTCAACCGCACGCTCAACATCTGCGACGAGGCCTACTCCAAGTTTATGAAGGCCATCTGGGCATAACATACATGGACACAGGGTGACACGGGGGACACACCTCTTCGAGGTGTGTCCCCCGTGTCCCTTCTGTGCTGAGGGAAATGTCCCCTCAGCACAGTCTTTTTCTCAGTTCTTCTCGGCCAGGTCCACCAGCTCCAGGAACTCGGTACGCCGTGGGTTGCTGGTCTTGCCCACCAGCTTGCGGATGGAGTCGTACGTGGTCGTTCCCTTATACTCGGAATCCCGCAGCATCATGCCAAACTCGGCCACGGCCGCGGCAAAGCGCCAGTCCTCACCGGGATCGTCGCTCCAGTCGCCCTTTCCCACCACGCGCTCCTGCTCCTTGGCCTCTTTGCCGTCGAGCGGCATGTAGCGCAGCTTGGTCGTGAGCCATTCGTCTGCCGGTGCACTGGCATCGTCTGTCTGCTCGTACTTGAGGTTGGGCGAGTTAATCTCCATTGCCGAGTTGGTGGGCACGATCTCGTATGCCACCGTAAACTGGCTCTCGGGCCCAACCTCGCCGGCGTCCTTCTCGTCGTCGGTAAAGTCCTCGTCGGCCATGGCGCGATTCTCGTACCCAATAAGGCGATAGCCCTTTATGGCGGCCGGGTTAAACTCAACCTGCACTTTTACGTCGTTGGCAAACGGCACCAGGTTGGCGGTAAGGCGCTCGCCCAGCACACGCTCGGCCTCCTCCTCGCAGTCGATGTAGTGATACGAGCCGTTGCCGTGGTCGGCCAGCGTCTCCATCTTGTTGTCCTTGTAGTTGCCGGCACCAAAGCCCAGCACCGACAGGTACGTGCCGCTCTTGCGCTTTCCGTCCACGAAGTCATGCAGGTCGCTCTCGCTGCTCATACCCACGTTGAGGTCGCCGTCCGATGCCATAACGATGCGGTTGACGCCACCCTCTATGCGGTTCTTCTCGGCAATCTCGTAGGCGGTCTTGAGTCCCGCCTCACCGTTGGTGGATCCGCCTGCGTGCAGGCTGCGCACGGCACGCATGATTTCCTGGTGGTCGGACCCCTTGGCGCCGTCGAGCACGACCTCCTCGCCGCTGGAGTAGGTGACGATGGACACCCGGTCGTTCTCGCCCAGGGACTCCACCAACTTGCCAAAGGAGCTCTGAAGCAGGGGCAGCTTGTCCGCCGAGTCCATGGAACCCGACACGTCAATGAGAAACACGAGGTTCGAGCCCTTTTGCGCCACGCTGGAATCCTCCTTGGCAGTGGCAAAACCCAGCACGAGCAGGTTGGTGTCCTTGTTCCAGGGGCACTGCCCCACGCGAGCCGTGATGCCAAACCCGTCCTTGTCCTGCGGCTCGGCATAGGAGGCGTAGTCAAAGTAGTTGAGCATCTCCTCTATGCGCACGGCGCCAGCGCTGATCTGTTTGTAACCCGCGTTGTAGTCGTCAATAACCTCGGGCTCCTCATCGGGCTCGTCCTTCTTGGTTGGGTCCTCGGCGTCCTTCTTTTGCACCGTAAAGCCATCGCGCAGCATGCGACGCAGGTTGGCATAGCTTGCCGTGTCCACGTCGGCCGAGAGCGTGGACAGCGGACGAGACTTGGTCGAAATAAATCCAGTCTCCTCGATGGAGGAGTACTCCTCGGTGTTGTACACGGTGTCATCGATGTAGGGAACGTCCTGCGTCGTGAGTGCGTTGGGCTCAGCATCCATAAACGACTCGGTCGCCAATCCCTCGGTCGCGGTGTTCTTTTGGCTGGTGTTGGGGTCCTCGATCGTGACGTTCTCCGTTTTGTCTGGCGCCACAGTGGCGCTGGGCTCCTCGTATGGCACGGGAGAAAGGCCACACGCAACGAGGGCCAGTGCCACAACGGCTATGGTGGCAAATCGCAGCGCCTTGTGTATCTTGCTCATGGTTAGACTCCTCTCCGGGCTGTCACTACCTAAGATACGAGCGTGTCGCCCAAAATGTCGTGAGAATCGCACAAATTCTGCCAGCAGGCAGGTTACTTCCCGCCACCTGCACTGGGGGGACTGTCCCCTGAGTTTAGGGGACAGTCCCCTAAACTCAGGGGACAGTCCCCCCAGTACAGGTCAAGCACGTTAGTCGGCGGGAACGAGCTCGTACCACGTGTCGTCGGTCGCGTAACGCACATAGTGGCCGTCTACGACCTCGCAGGGCAGGGAGCTCTTCCCATCCACATTGGTGGCAACGGCCTCGGTGGCCGCAGATGCGTCAACTTTAGCCTTGATTGGCTCGCCCACCCGCATGCGTGTGCCGTTTTCAAGCTCCACGATGGGGTATTGCTCGTTGAGGGGCAGCTCTTCCGCTTCTTCCTCCTCTGCCATCTCCATCTCAGCCGCCTCGTCAGCCGCGAACACGCCCTCGTTCTTTTGCACGGGGACCTCAGCCGCGGAGTCTTGCTGTTCCGTGGATGCCGGAGGCGCCGCGGGCGCCTTGGACGCCTCGTCTGGCCGAACCATGATCACGATACCTGCCACGCATGCCGCCAGGACCAGCGGCACCACGAAGCGCAAGACGGTTGCGCCATGTTTTTGCGGCCGTTGTGCGGCCTCCTGCGCACGAAGGTTGCCCAACACGCGCTCGCGCGCCTCGCTGGAAGGACCCATGGCAGCGTAGGCCGCACGTATGCGATCGTCCAGCATGGCATCTCTTGTCTGTTCCTGTGTCGCTTCGCTCACGCCGCATCGCCCCCTAACGCTCGCTTGAGCAGTGTTCGAGCCTCCCGCAGCCTGTTTCTCACCGTTGAGCCGGGAATGCCCAACATGGCCGCTATCTCGGCAGTCTTGTACCCCTCGTAGTAATGCAGGTACACGCAGTCCTTGTACTTGGCCGGCAGGCGCAGCACCGCATCCATAACGTCGTTGGTCGCATCCTCTGAGGCCCATGCCGCCTGCTCGTAGGCAGGCATGGCCACCACACGCGTGCGCTGCGCGCTCTTGAGCACGTCCTTGCAGTGGTTGGAGGCACACACGATGAGCCAGGCACGCTCATGGCCCTCGTCCTCAAAGGTCCTTGGCTTGTTGAGCAGCTTGGCAAACACCGTTTGCGCAGCATCCTCGGCATCGGCTGCCGACCCAAGGTAGGAATAACACAGCCGATACACCGCGTCGAAGTTGCGGCGAAACACCGTCTCTATGTTGAGTGCCTTAACCATAGGCCTAGCTTATCACGAAAGACGGGAGACGAGGCCTGGTGTTCGTGCGGGCCAGAACCAGGCTAGTGCGCCATGCCCGGCGTACATAAGAACGGCGGAGGGAATGTCCCTCCGCCGTTCGTGGCTAGACCCTTGCAGACACGTCCTAGAAGCGGTTGATGTCCGTGAGGTCGAACTTGGGAATGCGTCGCAGCGACCACAGGAGCACCGCCGCCGCAAACACGCCGGCGCCAATAATGCCCACGAGCGCCGCCACCCCGTTGAAGCCCTTGAGGAAGTAGCCCGTCTCGGGTTCGAGCGCCCAAACGGTGATGCCACCCATTATGGCGCCCAGCAGCACGCCAAGCAGGATGCCAATGATGGTGAGCGCGATGGAGTCGCGGTAGATGTATGCCTTGGCGTCCTTGGTCGAGAAGCCGCAGATCATGAGCACGATGAGCTCCTTCTTCTTCTCGTCCACGAACATCACGTCCAGGTTGAGCAGCACCATAATGGCCATGAGCGCCGAGAGCAGCAGGTAGATGAGCACCACCGTGGTGAGGATCTCCTTGAGCTCGTCGTAGGCGTACGTCGCATCCTTGTAGTCGTCTACCAGGGCCTGGTAGCCCTCCACGCTAAAGAGCTGCGCCTGGAGGTCCTCGATCTTTGCGTCGCCTCGGTTGACCAGCAGCACGTTGGGCTCCGCCTTTTCGCCAAAGGCGTGCTCGTAGGCCTCCTGGCTCATCACGAACTCCTCACGCAGCAGGTAGTAGTCGTAGAAGCCCGCGATCTTAAACGTGTGCGTCTTGCCCGAGAACTCGGTAAACGTCACCTCGTCCCCAACCTTAGCGCCGGTATGCTCGGCATAGGCGGCGGCCATCCACACGCCGTTCTCGTCGATGTTGGCCTTCTCGCCCCCGTCCATGTTCATCACATGGTAGAACTTGTCGAATGCTTCCTCGTTGGTGGGAACCACCATGTTGGACGTCATGCGCGCGCCGTTGGTCTGGCGCACCTGCAGCGTCTGCATGTGGGCGGGCGCGCTGGTCACGCCATGGTCGTACAGGGCCAGAGCAACGTTCGTGGCACTCTCTTCACCCGACTTGCTCAGGTATGCCACCGTATCGTAGTCGTACACCTCTTCGTAGTGACGATCCAGACTGCGTGACACGTTGCTGTTGAGCGTTACCGCCGTAACAATGAGGGCGGTGCAGCCAATCACTCCAATGAGCGTGCCGACCACGCGGCGCGTGTCGTTGATGCAGTTGTTGACCACCGTCTGCGAGAACAGCGACATCTTGTTCCAAATCGCCCACTTCTCGTAGAAGTGCTCCTTCACGTTGGCCGTGGACTCGCCCCTCAGCAGGTCCACCGCCTGACGTTTGAGCAGGCCGTTGATGGCGATCCAGGTGGAGAGCAGGATGAGGGCGAGCTCTATGCCGCCCAATATGAGCAGACCAACGATGTCAAAGTGCGGTCCAAACTCTGGCATGGAGAACTGTCGTGCCGAGATGGGATTCATGATGCCCTGCACCAGGAAGATGGCAAGCAGGATGCTTACCAAGACGCCAAGCAGCACCGAGAGGCCCGAGAAGCCAAAGTACATGGCGGAGACCTCTCCCTTGCGGAATCCCAGCGCCTTCTTGGTGCCAATCTGTATGCCCTGCTCGTGCACCAGACGCGAGATTGCCGAGTAGGCCACGAACAGGCCCACGAGGATAAACAGCAGCGCCATGGCCCAACTCACGTTGTTGATCATAACGCTCATCGTCTTGACCTGCTGCACGCCACCGTTGTCGCGGCGCGGCATTACCACCCACTCGTACTCCACCATCTCGGCAAACTTGTCCTTGGCGGTTTGCAGGTCGGCCTTGCCGTCCTCGAGCTCCTTGGACTTCTCCTCGAGCTCCGTCTTGCCGTCCTCAAGCTCGCGCGTCTTGTCCTTGAGCTCGGCGTCGCCGTCCTCAAGCTTCTTCTGGCCATCGCGCAGCTCGGCTTGGCCGCTGGCAACGGCTGAGTCGTACTCCGCCTTTGCGGCATAGTATGCGGCCCACCCGTCGTTGAGCTCCTGCTCGCTGGACACGAGCTCGGCCCTGGTGTCGTCCAAGTACCGACCCACCTCGTCGAGTCCGCCGGGGATGTCATCCAGCCGAATGGTTATGTCGCCCACCGTAATGGAAATGGAGGTGAGCTTGTTGACCGAGTCCGAGATCGTGTTCACAGACCCGCGTACCGTAGACAGGATACTGCCGATGTCGCTCAGGCTCACGCTGCCCAGATCGGGCAGGCTGCCAATCGATTCGGTGGAGCCCAGTATGCCCGAGACACCTTGCAGCAGGTTACCGTACTTGTCGTACGTGTCACCCGCGTCGTCGTAGGTCCCCAGGAGCTTGTTGAGCTTTGAGGAGATGTCGTCCTCGTCGCCGTTCTTGGACGCGTCCTCCACGTCGTCGGCTTCGGTGGAAAGGTCATCGCTCAGGCCGCTGAGGATGTCGGCAAGCGAGAGGAGCTCGTAGTACTCGGTGCTCACCGAATCGAACTCCGAGCTGAGCTGGTTGTACAGGTCGCTCACCGTGTTGTACGTCTCCACGCCCGCATCGTACTTGCCTTGCGCGTCTGCCAGGATGCGATAGGCCTCGTCGAGCTGCTCCTGGGCCACGCCCTGCTCGTCACTGGCACTCAGCACGCCGTCCACGAGCGTCTTGCGGCCCTTCTCCAGCTCCTTCTCGCCGTCGGCAAGTGCCTTCTCGCCGTCGGCGATCTTTTGCTTGCCCTCGTCGAGCTTCCGCTCTCCATCGTCAATCTTGTCCTGGGCCTCGTCCAGCTTGGACTGCGCGTCGCCGTGCAGCTTGTTGTAGCGCACGCCCGCCAGCTTGCCGCCCAAGTTGGTGATCCGTTCGGTGATGGGATCGAGCTTCTCGTCGTACTCCTTGCTAAACGTGCTGAGGCCCTCGAGCCCGGTGCAGCGGATGTACACGTTTGGATAGCCGTCGTTGTATTGGTCGATGTCGAACGTGTCGTTGGTAACGATGCCCACGCAGTTGATGGAGCCCGAGGCGATGTTGGAGACGCCCAGGGTGTTTTCCATCTTTGCCAGGTACGTGGGCATCTCCACGATGCCGGTAACCGTGAGCGTGTCGATGGTGAGCATTGCCATGCCGTCTTTGTCCACGGTCTTCTCACCGTCGGCGTTAAGGCTAAACTCGTCGGCGTCGTGTTTGAGCTTGAGGACGTCGCCCACCTTTACTTCGTGTTCATCGCACCATGCCTTGAGCAGGGCCACCTCGCCCTTGGCGGTGGGCATCCTGCCCTCCAGCGAGGTGGGTTGGTTCATACGCTGTGTGGGCGTTTGCAGCTTAAACGTGTAGTTCGTGCTGTCGCGCTGCATGGACACGAAGGTGCTGTAGCCCACCTCTACGTCTTCTACGCCCTCCACGGAGCGGAGCTGGGCGAGGTCCGAATCGGTGATGCCGTAGGGGAACTGCACCTCTATGTCGTGCATCTTTCCTTGCTCGAAAACGGACTGTGCCGCCTTTTGCAGCGCCGTGGCGCCCCATTGGATGCCCAGAAACAGACCTACGCCCAGAGCCACGAACATGGATATCGAGAGAAACGCCACAAGGTTTACCTTGATGTTGGCGATCAGCTCGACGAGTCGTATCTTTTTCATGCAGTCCTCCCGCTACCACACCAGGTCGGTGGCATGCGCCTTGCGACGATTGATGGTCACCTCGGCCATACGACCGTTCCTCATACGCACCACGCGGTCGGCCATGCGGCAGATCTCCTCGTTGTGGGTGACCATGATCATGGTGGTGCCCTCGGCGATGATCTTTTCCATTACCTCAAGCACCTCGATCGAGGTGGTGTAGTCGAGTGCCGCGGTGGGCTCGTCGGCCAGGATGATGGGCGGACGCTTCATGAGGGCACGCGCAATGGACACGCGCTGCTGCTGACCGCCCGACATCTGAGAGGGATAGTTGTTCTTGCGCTCGCTCAGGTTAACGACTTCGAGTGCCTCGTCCGCACTCATGGGATTGGGCACCAGGCTGGCGATGAGCTCCAGGTTTTGCGTGGCGTTGAGGTTGGGCATGAGGTTGTAGCTCTGGAAGATAAAGCCAATGTTGTCGCGGCGGTAGTCGGTGAGCTGGTCCTGCGTGGCCTGCGAGAGCTCCTCGCCAAAGCACTCGAACGTCCCGCTCGTGGGGTGGTCCATGCCACCAATGATGTTGAGCAGCGTGGACTTGCCGCAGCCGGACTCGCCCAGAAGCACCAGGAACTCACCCTCGTACACGTCCAGGTTAACGCCCTTGAGCACCTTGGTGACCACGTCGCCGTTTTGGAACTCGCGGGTGACGCCGCGAACGCGCATGATGGTCTTGCCGGGCTTCCACGCGGGCTGGAGGTTCTCGTTCTCCTCGATGGCCATGGCGGCGAGCATGGCCATCATCTCGCAGACGTCAGCCTCCTCGTCGGTAAAGCTGCCGCCTCCCTCCTTGTTCACGAACTGGATGCAGCCCAGGTTCTTCTTGGTGCTGGAGAACGGGACGCAGATCATGGACGTGATCTCGATGTCCTCGAAGTCGGAGGCGGTAACGGGGTCGTCCGCCTTGCTAAACGTGAGGTAGCGCTCCGCCTCCTGGCTTTGGAACACGCGGCCCACCGACCCCTCACCCGGCGCATGCGTGAGTGAGGTGAGGTCTGACGCTCCCACCCAAAAGTAGGGATGCAGGATTACCTCGGGCTCTGCCTCCTCATCATCCGTCTCAACCTCGCTGGCGTACCAGATGGCACCAGACTCGGCCTTGCAGTTCTTGAGGATGGTCTTGAGGCCTTCCTGCAGGGCCTCGTCGAGCGTCTCGGCACGCGCGATTGCGGCCTGTGCCTCATTGAGCGCACGATAGGCAGAAATAATAGAGGCATCCATGTGCTTATCCCTCCTTGTTGTTATGCATAGCGGTCTAATGATACGCCAAATGCGCAATACGCGCACCAGTTTTTCGCTCTTTTATTAACCAAAGTGATGCTAAAACGTGATAAGTTACATGTCGGTAAGCGATGGCAGGCAGGCCGTTTGCCAGCCGTCCGCTTGGGAAGAGGTACCTTCGAGACATCG
>JAUMWN010000189.1 GCA_030529625.1 Coriobacteriales bacterium | reverse complement strand
CAGGCAGCTGATGTTCCTGCTCGAGGGGCTCGAGATGAGACCCGCCGACGCCCCCCGGCCGGTCGCCGCCCACACCCTCCTCTGACCGAATAACCGCAGGTAGAATGCCGTTTCATGGGACAATGCGGTCATGGGGGACATGCTTGGGACATACGACGCGGGCGCGCTCCTGGCGCGCGTGGCCGAGCTGGAGGGCGAGGTCGCCGTGCTCTCGCGCGACAACGCGCAGCTGTCGTCGCGCGCCGCCTCCGCCGAGCGCGACGCCGCGGCCTCCGAGGCACGGGCGCAGGGGTGGCGGCGCGCGCACGAGACCCTCAAGGCCGAGCACGAGGCGCTCGAGAGGGACTACGCCGCCCTCAAGGGGCGCTACGACGAGGCGCAGGCCAGGCTCGGGCGCATCGTCGAGCAGATGCGCCTCGCCGCCAGGAGGCAGTGGGGCCCGAGCTCGGAGGCCTGCCGGGGCCAGCTGCCGCTGCTGCTCAACGACGCCGAGGGCTTCGCGGACGCGACGCTTCCCGAGGCGGCGCCGGGGAGGGGCAAGGGGAAGAGGGGGAAGAGGCAGCGCAGGGTCGACTGGGACGCATACGAGACCGAGGTCGTCGAGCACGACCTCGCGGACGGGGACAAGTCCTGCCCCGCCTGCGGGTCGGCGCTCGTGCCGATGGGATACGACGTCACGCGCGAGCTCGTCTTCGTGCCCGCCAGGGTCAAGGTCGTGGAGCACCGCACCATGAAGTACGTGTGCCCCTCGTGCAGCGCGGCCAACCAGGCCGACGGCGGCGAGACCCCGGCGGTGGTCGTGAGGGCCGAGGCGCCCGAGGGCCCGCTCGCCGGCAGCTGGGCGTCGGCGAGCCTCGTGGCCCACTGCGTGCACCAGAAGTTCGCGCTGGGCCAGCCCATATACCGGCTGGCCGACGACCTGGGGCGCCAGTGCGCGCTGCCCGTCACGAGGCAGACGGTGGGCTCGTGGGTCACGCGCGCGACCGAGAGGTGGCTCTCGCTGGTGCGCGACGCGATGGCCGAGTGGCTCCGCGGGAGGGAGGTCCTGCACGTCGACGAGACGGGCGTGCGCGTGCTGAAGGAACCCAACAGGAAGGGAGGCCTCGGCCGCGACTGCTACGTGTGGCTCTTCGCCGCCGCGGCCGCCGACGACCACCCCTGCTACGTCTTCGAGTACGGTCCGGGCCGCGGGTCCGACGTGCCCGTGCGCTTCCTGGGCGCGGGGTGGTCCGGCACCGTGGTCACCGACGCCTACGACGGCTACAACGAGATCGTCAGGCTCGGCGCGCGCCGCATGAGCTGCCTCGTGCACATACGCCGCGAGTTCCTGCGCGTGGTCGACGCCGCCGGCGGGCGGGGCAGGTGCCCGGGGGACGCCGTCTCCGCCCAGGCGGTGGAGCGCATCAACCTCATGTTCGCGCTCGACTCCCTCCTCGACGGCAGGTCGCCCGAGGAGCGGAGGCGGGGGAGGAACGAGGCGACGGCCATCGACTTCGGCGGCCGCACGCTCACCACCAGCCTCGCCGAGCAGATGGGCTCCTTCGAGCGCTTCTGCCGGGACAGGCTGCCCGAGGCCGCGCCGAGGTCGCTGCTGGCCAACGCGCTCGCGAACGCCCTCGAGCAGTGGCCCCACGTGGGGAGCGCGCTCGTGGACGGCAGGGTCCCCCTCGACAACAACCTCGCCGAGAGGGCCATACGCCCCTGGTGCGTGGGCCGCCGCAACTGGCTCTTCTGCGACACGCCCTCGGGCGCGGCGGCCTCGTGCGCCGCCTACTCGGTGGTCACCACCGCCCGCGCATGCGGCCTGGACGACCGCAGGTACGTCGAGTGGCTGCTGGCCGAGA
>JAUMWN010000115.1 GCA_030529625.1 Coriobacteriales bacterium | reverse complement strand
CGAGGGCAAGGCTCTTCCTGGAGTGGAGGCGCTTCTCGATGCGTAAAAGGATGATCGCGGGTAACTGGAAGATGAACAAGACCTTCGACGAGGCCGTCGAGCTCGCTACCGGGCTTGCCGCCGAGCTGAAGGACGGCACGGGCGACGTCGACGTCGTCGTTGCCCCGCCGGCAGTCGACCTCAAGGGCGTTGCCGACGTCATCGCCGCCGAGAAGGCAGCGTTTGCGCTTTCCGCGCAAAACGTGTACTGGGAGGAGGCCGGCGCCTACACCGGCGAGACCGCTCCCAACATGCTCGAGGCCATTGGTGCCACGCACTGCATCATCGGTCACTCCGAGCGTCGTGACTACTTTGGCGAGACCGACGAGGACATCAACAAGAAGGCCAAGGCCCTCATGGCCCACGGCATCGTCCCCATTTCCTGCTGCGGCGAGTCCCTGGAGATCCGCGAGGCCGGCACGCACGTAGAGTTCGTCGTCGACCAGATCAAGAAGGACACCGCTGGCCTGGAGATCACCGATCCGGCCAAGTACGTTATCGCCTATGAGCCCATTTGGGCCATCGGCACCGGCAAGACCGCCACGGCTGACGACGCGCAGGAAGTGTGCGGCGCCATCCGCCAGACCCTCATCGAGATCTTCGGCGAGGAGACGGCAGCGGGCATCCGCGTTCTGTACGGCGGCTCTGCCAACCCCAGCAACATCGCTGGCTTCCTGGAGAAGGAAGACGTGGACGGCGCCCTCGTGGGCGGCGCTTCCCTCAAGGCCGACGGCTTTGCCGACATGGTTCGTTCCGCCATGGCATAACCGTTTGCTCATCGCACCACCAAGGCCCGGGCGTCGCCCGGGCCTTTTTTGGCTCGAATTCCGTGTCCCCTTTGTCTACCAGATGCCGATGCCGTGACCGCGAGTGGCCCATGTGCTTTGGGACATAGTATGGTTGGACATACCCAGCATGGGGAATGGGTATACAATCGAGTTTCGTAGACGAGAAAGGACGGGAGTATGCGGCGGCAGACAGTTTTGTTTGGTTTGACAGTGTGCGTGAGCGTTGCGCTTGCCGCGTGTGGCGCGCAAACGAGCGATCGGCAGGAGACTCCGGCCTCAAACACCCCTCCCGCCGAACAAACGCAAAGCGAACCATCGCCGAATCCAGAGGCAGAGAAGCGCCTTGAGGACATACCGGAGTCGGATCCTGCGGATTCGGGCACAAAGCCTGTGGAGCCGACGGGCATGGAAGTGGTGGACCAGCTGCAGGGGTGGTGGGTTGACGCAAGCGATGCAAGCCAGGGTCTGCCGGCCTACGTGTTCGAGGGTTCCTTGTTCTACGTCGTGCAGGGCAACGGACGAGACGAAGGCCAGACCCACACCATAACGGAGGCCGACGTGACGCGTGGCGAGGAGGATGGCGTCACGGGCTGGCGCGTTTCTCTGGGTGATCAGGCACTGTTTGTTCCCGAGAGTGACCCTCAGTCGCCGGTGCTCATCTCGCCTGACGCGCACATAATCCTTGCCCGCGGTGAGGGTGACCTGTACTAGGCAAAGGAAAGGGTCGTGGGGGAGAAGAGAAGGTCGTCGCTGTTCCTGCTGCCCAACTACCTGGCGTGGTTTGGGGCCGACACGTTCTTGCTGGCAGGATCTGCGGTGCACTGGATCGTGGTGTCGGTTATGGCGTACCAGCTGTCGGGTTCGGTCGCCGTTGCGGGATGGTTTGCCACTATGCGCGGTGTGGTGAGCTCGGTGACGCAGGCGGTGGGCGGAACCTTTATCGACCGACACGACCACCGCACGCTCATCCTCTTCCAGACTTGCTCCGCTCCGAGCATCTCACCGGCCTCGCGCTCGACCTGTTCCTCGTTGTAGACGGCCAAAACGTGGCCGACAACGACGAGATGATGAGGTACCCCGAGCTTTGGGAGCAGGTCCACGCCAAGCTCGCCGACCACGGGTTCATCCTGCGCTATCCCAAGGACAAGGAGGCCGTCACGGGCTGCGAGTACGAGCCGTGGCACATTCGCTACGTTGGCAGTCCCACCGTCGCACACGAGATCATGGACTAGGGACTCACGCTCGAGGAATACTTGGAGTAGCTGTCCGCCGTCGCCCCCACCACAAGACGTTTTATCAAAACGCTTGCAAATCATGGATAATTTGTGCTAGAGTACTTCTCTGCTTGTATTGGCATCAAATAAGGAGTCCTCAACGTGAGCCCCCTCAATATTGTATTGCTCGTCATCATGGCCATCTCGGCCGTCTTCACCGTTATCCTCATTCTCATGCACTCTGGCAAGGGCACGGGCGTGTCCGACATGATCGCGTCGTCCATGTACAACGCCACGGCAGGCTCGGGCATCTGGGAACGTAACTTGGACCGTCTCACCATTATCTTTGCCGTTATCTTTGGTATATGCATATGCGTGATGGCGCTCACGTTCCCCGTGGGAACCATCGCGGGCATGTAGCCCACAACAATCATGTGCAGGGCCAGCCCTTGGCGAGACGATCGCTGGGGGCTGGTCCTTTTGTGTGTGCTTCCCGCCGCTACCTCTAGCCACGCCAAACGGTACGTTTGTCGCAAGACTGTTGCATTAATATCTGCTTGAGCCAAAATAGTGACTCGTGCATACAAGTGTCATATATAGAGAGAGGAACACTATGTCACTTACCATGAACCGCCGCTCGTTCCTGCAGGGTGGTCTCGCCGCCAGCGCGCTCGCGGCGCTTGCCGGCTGCAAGAAGTCCGATGACGCCGCCCAGGGTGGCGGAGACGCCACGGCGGCTGCCGCAGGCGGCAACGTCTTGAAGTTCTACATCTCCAACCCCGTGGCGATTGACCCCTACAACACGCAGGAGACGCAGGGCACGCAGGTTGAGCACATGCTGTTTGACACACTGTGCGGCTTTGACTGGGACAAGAAGGAGGTCGTTCCCAAGGCGGCCGAGAAGTGGGAAGTAAACGACGACGCCACCGAGTTCACCTTCCACCTGGTCCAAGGCGCCAAGTTCCACAACGGCGACCCTGTTGACGCTGCGAGCTTCAAGCGCGGCTGGGAGCGCATCTGCGACTCCACCATGCCCGAGCCCTCCGTCATTGCCTATCACCTCGACCCCGTAAAGGGCGCCAAGGAGATGAGCGAGGGCAAGGCAACGGAGCTTTCCGGCGTAGAAGTCGTGGACGAGAACACCCTCAAGGTGACCCTCAATGCTCCCATGGCAGACTTCCCCTACGTGTGCGCACACCCCGCGCTCGCACCCGTGCCGCAGGCCGCGCTCGACGATCCCAGCGCGTTCCTCACCGCCCCCATCGGCAACGGCCCCTTCAAGATGGACGGTTCCTGGGTGGCCGACCAATACATCAACCTCGTGCGCAACGACGACTACTACGGCGAGAAGGCCAAGATTGATGGCATCTACTTCTCGATTCAGAAGGATCCCGAGACCGCGTTCCGTGAGTTCGAGGCGGGCAACATCGACTTTGTGGATATCCCCACGGGCCGCATGGCCGAGATTGGCGAGAAGTATGGCCTGGCCGACGACGGCTACACCGTGACCCCCGGCAAGCAGGCCCTTACCGGCCCCGAGGCGGGCGTGTACTACCTGCTGCTCAACCAGAACGACGAGACCCTCAAGGACCCCGTGGTTCGCAAGGCCATCTCGCTGGCAATCAACCGTCAGAACATCATCGACACGCTGTTCGAGGGCACCCGTGTCGCGGCCGACTGCATCTTCCCGCGCGTCATTGACGACGACGCCTCCAACGTTTGGGAGTTCTGCCACTACGACAAGGATGCGGCCATCAAGCTGCTCGACGAGAAGTACCCCGCGGACTCCAAGGGTAAGCGCGGCATCAAGGTCTCTCTCTCGTACAACAGTGACGGCGGTCACGGTGACCTCATGAGCATCGTGCAGGGCGACCTTGAGGCAGTGGGCATCGAGGTTACACAGGACTCGCTGGAGTGGGCGGCCTACCTCAAGGCCATGGGCGACGGCACCTATCAGGTGGCACGCCTGGGTTGGAATGCCGACTATCCCACGATGGACAACTTCCTGTATCCCATCTTCCTTTCCACCTCCGAGAATAACTACTCCAAGTACAACAACCCCGCGGTGGACGAGGCCCTGCAGCAGGCCCGCCAGATCACCGACGAGGAAAAGCGCAAGCAGGCGTATCGCCAGATCAACAAGCTCGTGGGTGCCGACATGCCGGTTGTGCCCATCATGTTCTACAGCCACATGCAAGTGGGCTCCGACAAGCTCAAGAGCTTCTATTACGACCCGCAGACCAAGGGCGAGTTTGCCAAGGCAGAGATGGCGTAGCGTGCGGTAACGGCCGTAATACTCGTAACACTACAAGTGTGTAACAAGCGGGGTGGCCAGCTTGGGCCACCCCGTATTCTTTTATAAAATAGCGAACGGTATGTCGCTGCGAGTGGTTGTTATGCAACAACCAGGGGGTTTGCAATGATTAAGTTCATATTAAAACGCATCCTACAGTTTATCCCCGTGTTCTTAGGCGTTACGCTCATCCTGTTTGTGCTGCAAAACGTCGTGCCGGGCGATCCCATCCAGCTCATTGCGGGCGAGAAGAAACTCGATCCGCAAACGGAGATTAACTTGCGGGCCGCCTACCATCTCATCGAGACGGACGACAACGGTCAGCCCATCTACGACGAAAACGGCAACACCATAGAGACGCCCCTGTGGAAGCGCTACGTCCAATACCTCGCCGGCCTGTTGCACGGCGACCTGGGCCGTTCGTACCAGCAGAACGGCAAGCCCGTGGCGACCATCCTGGGTGAGAAATACCCCTACACCATACGCCTGGCCATAGTGGCCATCATAATAGAGTCCATAATCGGCATCGCGGCGGGCATGATATCGGCGATAAAACGATACTCGGCCTGGGACGTGGGGGTGACGCTCGTCACCTCAACGATGGTGGCCATGCCAGCATTCTGGTTTGGTATGCTGCAGCAGCTCTTTTGGGGCGTGTTTCTCAAAAACGTGACCGACGGCGCCTTCTACCTGCCCATCTCGGGTGCGGGCGGACCGCACGCCGAGTTTGAGGGATGGGTGTACTACATTCTGCCGGCCCTCACGCTGGCCGCCGTCTCCACGGCATACACGGCACGCATCATGCGCTCGCAGCTCCTGGAGGTGCTCAACCAGGACTACATTCGCACGGCGCGTGCCAAGGGCCTCTCGCGCAAGGCAGTAATCTGGCGTCATGCGCTCAAGAACGCCCTCATTCCCGTCGTTACCTACATCGGCATGGACTTTGGCGGCATGCTTGCCGGCGCGATCCTTACCGAGACGGTGTTCAACTGGCCCGGCGTTGGCTTCGAGACCTACCGGGCGATTACGCAGCGAGACTGGCCCATCGTTATGGGCAGCGTTACGGTGATCGTGATCGTGGTGATGATCATCAACCTGTTGGTGGATGTGAGCTACGCCTTCCTCGACCCGCGCATTCGTCTTGGCTCATCGAAGAGCGAGTAGGAGGGGAGAAGCAATGAAAGAAGATCAGACCGCAAACTTCGAGGTCGCAGAGGCCTCCGAAGAGGCAAGGACCGGTTCCGGCTCGGCGCGCCCGTCGCGCACGCTGTGGGGCGACGCATGGGGACGCCTCAAGCGCAACAAGCTTGCCATCATCGCCGCCGTTTGGATTCTGTTTATGGTCCTGGTGGCGCTCACGGCCGACCTATGGGTTCCGCAGACGCTGGGCAGCCCCACCGAGATAGACTCCACCTCAATGAAAACCATGTCGCGCCTCCCGCCGTCTCTGGAGCATCCCTTTGGCACCGACACGCTTGGCCGCGACGTGCTGTGCCGCGTTATCTACGGCGCGCGCATCTCGCTGGCCGTAGGCGTGTTGGCAACGGCCATCTCCACGTTCATCGGCCTCATCGCCGGCGCCTTGGCCGCATACAACGGCGGCTGGTGGGACACCATCATCATGCGCACGGCCGACATCTTCCTGGCCTTCCCGTACACGCTGTTCGTGATTGCCATGTTGGCCGTTATTGGCCCGGGCATCCAAAACGTGTTCATCGCCATCGGCATCCTAGGCTGGCCTTCCATCGCCCGCGTGTTCCGCTCGGCGATCCTCTCGGTTAAGGAGAACGATTACGTGGACGCCGCGCGTGCCATGGGCGCCTCCAACTACCGCATCATTACGCGTCACATCTTCCCCAACTCCGTGGCCTCCATCGTGGTGTACGCGACGATGAACATTGGTGGCGCCATCCTCACCGAGAGCGCGCTGTCGTTCTTGGGCATGGGCGTCGTGCCGCCCGACCCCTCCTGGGGCATCATGATCCAGGACGGCCAGACCTACCTCGCCACCGAGCCGTGGCTCATGATCATGCCCGGCCTTGCCATTCTTACCACGGTGCTCGCCTTCACGCTGCTTGGTGACGGCCTGCGCGATGCCCTCGACGTAAAGATGAAGGATGCATAAATGTTTGGATTTGGACTCAAGAAGCGCAACAAGGTCGACCTGCGCGACACACCCATCCCCGAGGGGCATCACCTGCTCGAGGTAAACGACCTCAAGATGTACTTCCACACGCAGGACGGCGTGGTAAAGGCCGTCAATGGCGTGAGCTACACGCTTGACCGCGGCGAGACGCTGGGCGTGGTTGGCGAGTCGGGCTCGGGCAAGTCCGTCACCTCGCTCACCATCATGGGCCTCATCGAGATGCCGCCTGGCAAGGTGGAGTCCGGCGACGTGCTGTATCGCGGCAGGTCCCTCATCACCATGAGCGAGGAGGAGATGGAGGGCATTCGTGGCAACGACATCGCCATGATCTTCCAGGACCCCATGACCTCGCTCAACCCGGTGTACACTATCGGCCGCCAGCTCTCCGAGGGCATGCGCCTGCACAAGGGCATGAGCAAGCAGGAAGCGCTTGCCCG
>JAUMWN010000188.1 GCA_030529625.1 Coriobacteriales bacterium | reverse complement strand
CCGTGCGCAAGTGCTCGCTCGGTTCGTGGCTTGCGTGGTTCGGCGTGACGGAAACCCCCAAGTGGGGCTGGGGCAATGGCATCGATCTTTCCTGATCTCCTTGGCAGATGCATGCCCGGAGCGTTGGCGGAACACCCTTTTCAGGATACAGTGTTCCATGAACGGTAGCCTTTACGTGAAATCTAAGCGATTGCCCACCAAAAACCCGTTGCCCCAGACGGGACAACGGGTATAATGGTCTCGTGCCAGCAAAGCCCGTAGGGTAAAAGTAAGGGCGGGCGGCGCCGGTTGTTGTTTTCTAGGGAGCCCGGTTGCAGCCGGGCTCCCCCAGTTTGACCAACGTCATCCGATCATTCGCGCTTATGTTTCTCCCACCATCTCCGGAGCTTCCTGACTAGCCGGCGCACCCGGTCGATCACGGTCAGGGAGTCGGCGGCCAAGGCCATCAAGACTCCCAGTGCAACAAGAATTTCGTAAATGGGCATGGCACCCTCCTTCCGGTGGGCACCGCCCGCGCGCGGACTTTGCTGACACGTGCCAAGCATTCTACACCCATGTGCAACGTGCGGCCCTTAAGGTCAGTTTCAGGCTGTGCCTTCGACCAAAAGACGCGCCTGTTCTGTGATGGGAGGACCGCTAGCCGCCCCATACTGATCAGCGGTTCGCGCAGGATGGGTTTAGGACCGATAGAAAGCATCTGCTTATGTTGCAAGAGGAGCTGGACCGCTGTGGCCTGCATACAGACGGAATGTCCCCCGATACCTCGTTGAGCGGATCACGGGCGCGGCCTTTCGAGATCATGGAGTGGCTTAGGCGATACTGGCAGGTCAACGCCCATGTGATCCTTGAGGACGACACGTTTTGGGAACGGGGTTGGCCCAGGAATAACGTAGTGACGACCCAGACGTCCCTAGGTATTGACGCCTATGGGTGCCCAATCGCGGAGAAAGGGCTGCCCGCAGAGCACGCCCGTCGCGATACCTCCATTCTTGACGGTACGATTCCGGTGTAACACTTCCCATGGCGGAACACCCTTTCCAGGAAAGAGTGTTCCCAGGAAAGGTCGAGCGTTCGCGGCTGTGAGAGTTCATTGCCCATGCACACATGCTTATGTCGTTGGCAATGGTGAAGATTTAGGACGTGCTGTCCGATGTGATGGCAAAACGCCAGCGTTGTTACCGCATGCGCCCGGATTTGCGGGCGAACCGGACCCACATGAACGCGTCGTGGTGCCCCATGCGCATGGCACGCACCATCAGGCGCGCCGCTACATCCTCGGAAAGGACGCCGCCGCGTCCCGTGGCGTACGCTGTTGCAAGAAGGTAGGTGGCATGAGCGTCTCCCGCAGCCGCGAACGTGGCGCACACGTCGAGCTCCAGCTCGTCGGTGACCTCGCCACGCCACATGATGTCACGCCAGAACTGGCGCAGTGACGGGTACTCCTTGGCGGTCACTGAGCGGCGTCCGATGGGACCGCGCAGGCGCGGCCACAGCTCGCGTGCGAGATTGCGGCGCTCGAGCTGCTCCGCCCTGCGCTCGCACTCGGCACGACGTCGCTCTTTGGGGGAGAGGCTGGCCAGCTCATCGGTCGTGAGTGTGCCTTCGTTCTTGCCCCAGCGGGCCAGGTGGTGGCGTGCTATGTAGTCCTCGGCGCGGTGGGAGCCGGCGTCGGCGGCCTCCCCAAGCAGACGGAGGCCCGTCCCCCTTTGCTCGTACGTCGTGTATACTCCAAAGACGTAACGCTCTTGATAAACGCGATGGACGTGGAGGGGGCGTGGCCATGCAGCGCGCAAGAGATATAGCGGGTTATGCGGCGGGTTTTCTCCTGTTCGTGGTGCTTGTTCCCGTTCTCATG
>JAUMWN010000114.1 GCA_030529625.1 Coriobacteriales bacterium | reverse complement strand
CCTAAACTCAGGGGACAGTCCCCTGAGTTTAGGGGACTGTCCCCCCAGTGCAGGTGCGGCTGTTAAGAGTACGTGCAATTGAGCCACCCTTCCCCGTTTGCGAGTATCCTGTTACGCGACGTAACACACGCCAAGAGAGGAACGCAATGGACAAGACTAACATCCTTCTTTTGGGAGCGGGTGGCCGTGAGCACGCCCTGCTCAAGAAGCTGAGCGAATCTCCCCGTGCGGGCAAGCTGTATGTGGCTCCGGGCAATGGTGGCATGCTCCAACTGGCGCAGTCCGCTCCTGTGAACCCCGACTCCCCCACCGACGTGGCCGACTGGTCGGCTGCCAACGGCATTGGCTTGGTGGTCATTGGTCCCGAGGCCCCGCTGGTGGCAGGCGTTGCCGACGCCGTTCGTGCCAAGGGTATCCCCTGCTTTGGTCCCAACGCCAACGCGGCGCGCATGGAGGGCTCCAAGGAGTTTGCCAAACAGGTCATGGCAAGGGCAAACGTGCCGACGGCGGCCTATAAGAGCTTTACCGACCGTGCGGCCTGCGAGGCCTACGTGCGCGAGCTCGACGGTCCCTGCGTGGTAAAGGCCGACGGTCTTGCCGCTGGCAAGGGCGTTATCGTGGCGCAGACGACGCAGGAAGCGCTCGACGGCGTGGCGCAGTGCTTTGAGGGTGCCTTTGGCGACGCGGGAAGCATGGTGGTCGTTGAGGAGATGCTGGAGGGTCCGGAGTGCAGCCTGCTGGCCCTTACAGACGGCAAGACTGTGGTTCCCTTGGCCACGAGCCAGGACCACAAGCGTGCCTACGACGGTGACAAGGGACCAAACACGGGTGGCATGGGTGTGTACTCCCCCGTTCCCGCGGTGAGCGACGAAGAACTCAGTACGATGACCCAGGTTATGGAGCGCGTGGTGGCCCAGCTGGCAGCCGACGGCATAACCTACTCGGGCTGCCTGTACGGCGGATTCATGCTCACCAAGGACGGTCCCAAGGTGCTCGAGTTCAACGCGCGCTTTGGCGATCCCGAGACGCAGGTCGTGCTGCCGCGCATGCATGCCGATCTGGTGGACGTGTTCCTGCGCTGTGACGCGGGCAACCTGAATGCAAACGTAATACAGTGGGATGACGACTGGGCGGTCTCGGTCGTGTTGGCAAGCGCGGGCTACCCTGGTTCCTACGAATCTGGAAAACGTATTACCGGTATTGAGAAAGCATCCGCCATGCCTGGTATTACCGTGTATCACGCAGGCACAAAGGCGGATGAAGCTGGTGTAATACATACTGCAGGTGGACGCGTGCTTGCCGTTACGGCTGTGGCACCCACGTTTGCCGAGGCACGCGAGCGCGCCTATGCCGCCTGCGACTGCATTGACTTTGAGGGCAAGCAGTATCGCACCGATATTGGCGCCCGAGCACTGTAATACAGTAATAATACAGGAGGACCACCATGGAGAAGATGCCTACGGCAGATGACCTCTCGTCTGCGTCCGACAGCATGGCAGAGGCCGTTGAGGCGTTTACCTACGACGGTGACAGAAAGCCAGCCGACCACGCGTCGGGGGAGCCGCGCACGCGCGACCTGCTCCTAGGAGGGGAGGACGGAAGGGATGCCACGCTCGAGGAGCGTGTGATTACCGAGGACGTTGCCTGGACGGGGCGCATCTTTAACGTCAACCGCCTTCGCGTGGAGCTGCCCGACGGTCGTCAGGCCCTGCGTGACGTGGTACGCCATCCCGGAGCCGTCGCCATCGTGGCGCTCACCGAGGACGGTCGCATCTGCCTGGTGCGCCAGTACCGCACCTCGCTTGGCCGCGTGACGGTGGAGATACCCGCGGGCAAGCTCGATCCCGGCGAAGACCCGCTCACGTGTGCCCAGCGCGAGTTGCGCGAGGAGACGGGCATGGAGGCCGAACAGATGGCCTTTCTCACCACGATTGCCACAAGTGACGGCTTTACCGACGAGCTCATCCATATATACATGGCGACGGGCCTCACGTTCGTGGAGTCGGACCCCGACTCCGACGAGTTTATAAACGTGGACCTTGTCCCGCTGTCCGACCTTATCGACGCGGTCCTAGACGGTCGCATAGAGGACTGCAAGACCGTGACCGGCGCCCTCATTTGCGACGCCGTAAGCCATCGGTTGGACTAGACACAAGCGCTCATCCAAGAGGGGGCAGACAAAGGGGACAGTCCCCCGCGTATACCAACCGTGGCACGGTCACATGGCCGCGCATGGGTGGTAGACTCGGGGGACTGTCCCCTTTGTCTGCCCGCATTCATCCTTTGCGGCCTCACCAATCCGACCACGCGTTTCTCTAGAAACTCCGGGCCCAGTTGAGCAGGGAGTCGGGCCATATGTTATTGGCAACGTCGCGGCGCATCTGGTCGGTGACGGGGCCGTTGGCCGCCATCCGGGCCAGAATGTATGCCTGGAGCTGCTCAACAGTCATCTGCTCCAGCGGCACGGCAGGAACCTCCACGTCATCCGGTAGGGGAGAGAGCTCGCTGGCGGCCTCCTTCTCCTGGGCTACTGCCTGCTCGGCAAACGCATCCACGAGCCCCTCATCCGCGCATGCCGTCTGGCCGGACGCGTCGTCTTCCACCGGTGCGTATATCTCGCCACCGCACGCCGGCAGCTCCACCTCCATGCGTCCGTCCACGACCTCAACATCCTGGCCGCCAAGCAGGCCAACATAGGCGCTGCCCTCAACGCCTACCAGGAAGCTCGCGTCCTTCGCACTGTTGTTGACGGCCACGACGAGCCTTCCGCGGGCGAAGGCGTACTGCCCGCAGGTAAGGTGCAGCTGACGATAGTCTCCCCAGGCAAGGTCGCGCGCGTATGTGGCATGGATCTTGCCCAACGCGGCAATCAGCTGCGTGCAGGGATTCGTCTTGAAGTCGTCCGCGTGCTCGTCCAGGGAGATTGCCGGTCGCAGGGAATCATCGGAGAAGCGCTCCTTCTTGCCCTCTATGCCAAACTCGCTGCCGTAGTAGATTGACGGAATGCCGGGCAGGGTGTACAGCAGGACGTGCACCGGCAGGTAGTGGGCCTTGTTTTGCAGCTTGGAACTAATGCGCTCCACGTCGTGGTTGTCCACGAAGTTGTAGAGCTTGATGTGCGCGGGAACCATGGCGCAGGTACGCTGCACGGTGTGGGCTATCTCAAAGTAGTTGTGGTCGTTGTGACCGCTGTACAGTCCCTTGTGCAGGGCGTAGTCGGTTACGCTGTGCAAGGTGCGCTCGTTGGCCCAGCGGGAATAGTCGCCGTGGATGACCTCGCCCATGAGCCAAAAGTCGGGTTTGGCCGCATCGGCGGTCTGGCGCAGGGCACACATAAAGTCGAAGTCCAGCACGTCGGCCGCGTCCAGGCGAATGCCGTCCACGTTAAACTCGCTCACCCAAAAGCGCACGACGTCGCATAGGTAGTCACGCACCGCGGGGTTTCTCTGGTTGAGCTTGGCCAGCAGGTCGTAGCCGCCCCAGGTGTCGTACGAGAAGCCGTCGCCGTACTCGTTGTTGCCCCAAAAGTTAACGTTGCAGTACCAGTCTTGGTATGCGGAGGCCTCGCGCCGCTGGCGAATGTCGGCAAAGGCAAAGAAGTCGCGCCCGGTGTGGTTGAACACCCCGTCAAACACCACCCGAATTCCCGCATCGTGGCAGGCCTCCACAAACGCCACAAGATCCTCGTTGGTTCCCAGGCGCGAGTCCAACGTAAGGTAGTCGGTGGTCTCGTAGCCATGACCCACCGACTGGAAGAGGGGACCAATGTAGAGTGCGGTGCAACCCAGGCGCCGAATGTGGTCGATCCAGGGCAGCAGCGTGCGCAGTCGCCTTACCGGCTCTCCATAGTCGTTGTGCTTGGGCGCCCCGGTGAGTCCAAGGGGGTAGATGTGATAGAAGACCGCCTCGTCGTACCAAGCCATGTCAAGCACCTCCAACGTTTGCAAAATGATGCACGGCGAACCATGGTATCACGAGAGGGGAGAGGCCGCGCCACATGTAATACACGCAATTTTTGAGCATCACCCAACTCTCTGGTACCATACCGCACAGGTTTGTAACCGGAGCAAAGGACGTAATCTATCATGCCTAACTCGATTTTTCGCAGCAAGAAGGAGTTCGTGAGCCAGTATCGCGACCTCTGCCACTCCTTGTACGGCAAGGACATCTTGGATACCGACAACAGCGAGCGCTTCTACGTACTCGCCTCACTCATCGCGCAAAAGGCGCGCTCAAGGGCCCTGAGCACCCATAACATCAACGAGAAGAAGGTCTACTACTTCTCGCTCGAGTTCCTCATTGGTCCCCTGCTGGACAACTACCTGCTCAACTTTGGCGTGCGTGACCTCGTTGAGGAAGCGCTCAAGGACATGGGCATGGACCTCAACCGCCTGTGTCGCGAGGAGTGCGACCCAGGTCTTGGCAACGGCGGCCTGGGCCGTCTGGCCGCGTGCTTCCTCGACTCCATGGCCAAGGAGGGTATCGCGGGCTACGGAAACGGTATGCGCTACCGCTACGGCCTCTTCCGCCAGGAGATCCAGGACGGCCGCCAGGTGGAGAAGACCGACGCGTGGCTCGAGCACGGCTATCCCTGGGAGACCCGCAAGACCGCCAGCGCCGTGGTGGTGCAGTTTGGCGGCCACGTGGTGCGTCACGAGGAGAACGGACGCTTCTGGTTTACCACCGAGGACGCCGAGAAGATCCTGGCCGTGCCCTACGACGTGAGCGTGGTGGGCTACGGCGGCGTCAAGATGAACAACCTGCGTCTGTGGAAGGCCGAGCCCTATGCGGACGACTTCGATCTGGACGCCTTTAACGACGGCCGCTACACCGACGCGTTCCGCTTCCGCTACGACGCCGAGGCCATCTCCACGATCCTGTATCCGGCCGACGCCGGCGAGCACGGCAAGCTGCTGCGTCTCAAGCAGGAGTACCTGTTTGTGAGCGCGGGCCTGCAAACCATCCTGCGCACCTACGAGCGCAACTACGGACCCGACTGGGAGCACCTGGGCGATCACGTGTGCGTGCACACCAACGACACGCATCCCGCCATGTGCGGCCCCGAGCTCATGCGCATCCTGGTGGACGAGAAGGGCGTGGACTTCGACCTGGCCTACAAGATCGCGGCCGAGACCTGCACCTACACCAACCACACCGTTATGCCCGAGGCACTGGAGAAGTGGCCCATCAACATGTTCCGCAACCTCCTGCCCCGCCTGTACATGTTCATCGAGGAGATCGACCGCCGCTTCCGCGAGAACTTCCCGCGCATGGGCTCCGATTGGGCCTCCATGCTGCAGGAGACCGCAATACTTTGGGACGGCGAGGTGCGCATGGCCAACCTCAGCGTTATTTTCTCTCGCTCGGTAAACGGCGTGAGCGCGCTGCACACCCAAATCATTAAGGACACGGTGCTCCACGACTTCTGGCGCCTTGCCCCCGAGAAGTTCAACAACAAGACCAACGGCATCAGCCACCGCCGCTTTGTGGGCAACGCCAACCCGGCCCTCTCGGCCCTCATCACCGAGGCCATTGGCGACAAGTGGCTTGAGGACGCCAACGAGTTCGACAAGCTCCTGCCCCTCAAGGACGACGACGCATTCCTGGAGAGCTGGGGGCAGGCAAAGAAGACCGCCAAGGAGCGCCTGGCTGCCTACATCAAGGAGACGACCGGCGTCGTGGTGGACACCAATACCGTGTTCGACACCCAGGTAAAGCGTTTCCATGCCTACAAGCGCCAGCTCCTCAACGTGTTCAAGATCATGGACCTCTACAACCGCATGCTTGACGACCCCAGCTTCCGTCCGCAGCCCACGACCTTTATCTTTGCCGGCAAGGCGGCTCAGAGCTACGTCTTTGCCAAGGAGGTAATCCGCCTCATCAACGGCGTGGCCGAGGTGATCAACAACAACAAGCGCGTGAACGACGTGATCAAGGTCGTCTTCATTCCCAACTTTGCCGTGTCCAACGCCCAGATCATCTACCCCGGCACCGAGATCTCCGAGCAGATCTCCACGGCGGGCACCGAGGCTTCGGGTACGGGCAACATGAAGTTCATGATGAACGGTGCCATCACGCTGGGCACCTACGACGGCGCGAACGTCGAGATTTGCGACCTGGTGGGGGAGGAGAACATCAAGATCTTTGGTCTGCGCACGCCTGAGGTCGAGGCTCTCTACGCCAGTGGTCGCTACTTCGCCTGGAACGAGTACAACAACGACCGCGCGCGTCTTGGCCGCGTGATCGACGAGCTCACCGACGGCACCTTCGCGCGTCTCTCGGGCAACTTTGAGACCGTTCACGACGAGCTGATGGTAAACAACGACCAGTATCTGGTTTGCCGCGACTTCCATGCCTACATTCAGGCTTGGGAGGAGCTCACGAGCGGCTACGCAGACACGCGAAATTGGAACCGCGTATCCCTTCACAATACGGCCAGGTCGGGATTTTTCTCCTCTGACCGAACAATTCGTGAGTATGCCGAAGAAATTTGGCATGTTGGTGAGTAGGTAGTTTACTGGCCCGATGAAATGACGAAAGGGGAACGGTTCTATGAGCAAGAAGGAATGCGTTGCGATGCTTCTTGCCGGCGGGCAGGGGTCCAGGCTGGGCGTGCTTACGAGCAAAGTCGCCAAGCCGGCCGTGTCTTTTGGCGGCAAGTACAGGATCATCGACTTCGTGCTTTCAAACTGCGCGAATTCGGGGATTAGCACGGTGGGTGTGCTGACGCAGTATCGTCCGTATCTGCTGCACGAGTATCTGGGCACCGGCGAGGCTTGGAACCTCGACGAGCGTGACGGTGGCGTAGCGATCCTGCCGCCCTTCGCGACCCAGACTGGTGCATCCTGGTATGCCGGCACCGCCGACGCCATCACCCAGAACCTTGGCTATCTGGAGAGCCAAGACGCCGAGTACGTCCTCATCCTCTCGGGCGACCAGCTCTATCGTATGGACTACGAGGACATGCTTGC
>JAUMWN010000045.1 GCA_030529625.1 Coriobacteriales bacterium | reverse complement strand
TTGCCTACCAAGAACGCGCCAACGCTGGGCGAGGCTGCACGGGGGGGACCGCCCCCTGTGTTTCGGGGACTGACCCCCCAGTGCAGCCTCGACTCAGAGCTGACTACTTAAAGACGAGCCTGTCGGTGACGAGGCGCTGGGCCGCCGTCTCGATGTCCTCGCCAATCCTGGCCTCGGCCTGCACGGCAAGGATCTTGTCATCGACCTCTACCCAGGCACGCAGCTCGCTCTGCTCCATGGAATCCTCGCCCAAGTCGAGGGTGGCGCTCACCAGACGGGCGTGGGCCGGGTACCCGCCAACCTCAAAGTCCAGGACGTCGGAGACCTCCACGTTTTGGTAGCCGTTCTCCTCGGTCATGTTGCCCGCGTTGCCCGTCATCTCGGCAAGCGTTTGCGAGTCGGCCTCCACGGTAAAGTCGTAGTTGGCCGCCTTGGGCATCTCGCCCTCGCTCGTGCCGTAGATGGAGAGCATGAGAGCGTGCTCGGTGTAGGAAAGAAGCTCCGAGCCGTCGCGCTTTACGACCACGCTCTTGGAGCCGTCGGCACTGGTGATGGTGTCGTCGGACTCGTACGAGGAGGCCTTGGAGACGTCGGCCTCATTAAAGCTCAGCATGGACATCGCCTCGGCCACGATCTCCTCGTCAGTCTTGTTAAACTGGCTGGCGTCATCCACCTCGCACGAGATGGCGATGGTGAGCGCGCACTTGTCGCCGCGCTGCAGATAGGCGTGCAGCTTTACGTCGTTGGAGGAGTCGCGCGCACTGTCGCTGTGCATGCTCTCCAGGTCCTCGTTCACGAACTTGCCCGCCACGCTGGGGGCGTCGTCACGCACGTACTGCGCCTTCTGCCCGCCTGCCTCGTACGTTTTGACGTCCTGCATGCTGCCAAAGTAGGACTCAGGCGTCGCCTGGCTTATGGCGTTGTCCACGCCGTCCACGCTCGCTTCGTTTACGTACTCAAACGTATAGGTGCCCTTGCCCCACGGCTGCTCCACGCCCGCGTACGAGAGGTAGTTTCTGGCCCAGCCAATTGAGGCCACCTTGGTCCACGAGTCGGGCTGCTTCACGACGCATGTCTCCTGAACGCCAAAGCCGTCCTTCTTGGACTCCATGCCCTCCTGCATGTTGGTCGCGTCGCTCGCGATAATCTTGTCACCGCCATACGTTGCCACGTTGGGCGCGGCGTTCTTTATGTCGATGCGCCCGTCGTCCTTCTTTTGGGTGGGAGCGGGCGTCTCCTGATTGTTGTCCAGCTCCTGCTTGGCGGCAGTCGTCTCCTCCTGCTGCGCCGCTTCGTTGCCAGCCTGCTGGTTGCTGCAGGAGCATCCCGAGATGGGAGCCACCAAAAGCGCCGAGAGCGCCAGCGCCGACACGAATCTGCTTCCCTTGATCATATGTGCACCTCCATGTGTTTGCAGGGCCCGCGCTCGCGCGCCCTGTCGTTACCGTTGAGCGTTCCCCTTTTGGGACCCGTCTAAACCTGCTTTACCGCCTGCGAGCCATCCATGAGCATCGCGTCGCGGATGGCGTCCATGTCCAGGCCGTCGTCTATGCCCATGACGGCCGAGATGGCCATGGCCAGGTTGGCCCCACCAAACACCATCACGTTGTCGCCCAGTCCCTTGGCATCGAGCATGGCCAAAGCGTTCTTGAGCGGCGAGCCGCCGGAGATGTCGCCGAGCAGCACCACCTCGTCCGCAGGCGTTATGGCAGCTATCTCACGCGCAAGCTGGTCGCGGTAGTCGCTTGCCGACGTGCCGTCGTGCATGCCGCACGCGATGACGAACGGGCGATCGCCCAGCAGCATGGTGAGCGCGCCCTCAAGACCCTCAGCGAGGGTGGCGTGGCTTACAAGCAACAAATACTTCATGTGTATCCTCCATGGCCGTCATGTGGTTGCAGTACAGACTATCGCATCCCCGCGTCGCTCCGCCCGATTAAAGCAAATACGCACAATGCGGCTGCAACCCATCCTCCAACCTCTGCAGCCCATCCCCGGCCAGCTGAGAAAGGCGACGTTGCGCCTCGCGCTTGCCGAGACCCCATGCCGCGACCCTTGGGAAAGCAGGTACCCGATGGCATACTTATGTATATGCCGTCGCGTACCTGCACTTGAGGAGGTCCCATGTACAGAATCGTCGCAACCGACATGGACGAGACCTTTTTGGCCTTCGACCACACCGTGCCACAGGCAAACGTGGACGCGATTCTTCGCATGCGCGAGCAGGGCGTGCTCTTTGTGCCAGCGTCCGGGCGCGCGTACGGATCCATTATGGGCAGCCTGCGCGACCTGCCCCCGGCATGCCTGGAGGGCAGCTACGTGATCTCGTACAACGGGGGCTGCATCAACCGCGTGGGCGAGGACGAGCCCCTGGTGTGCAACCGCATCGCGTTCCAGACGGTGGAGGCGCTGTTCGACTACGCGGTGTTTGCTGGCGACCTGGGCATGCACATCTACGGCACCGACGGGACCGTATGGGGCTGGAACCTCACGGACTCCGAGGTGGCGTACCTGGATGGGCACATGGACATCCAGCAGTTTGAGGGCGACTCCATAGCGTTTTTGCGCGACGTACCCCTCTCAAAGTGCCTGTACGTGTACGAGGACCTGGACCTGCTGCACGAGCTGGAGCTTGCCATGGACCCCCAGCTTACTCAGGGACTGTCCACGACCTTCTCGTCGGGTCGCTACTACGAGTTCAACCCCGCAGGCGTTGACAAGGGCGCGGGGCTGCGAGCCCTGGCAGAGCTCTTGGACGTGCCCCTGGCGCAGACCATCGCATGCGGGGACTCGGCCAACGACATTGCCATGATCGAGGCCGCGGGCGTGGGCGTGACGGTGAGCAACGCAACGCCCGACGCCATGGCGGCGGCCAGCTACCACGCCCGCTCGTGCTGCACGGATGGCGTGTTTGCCGAGGTGTGGGAGCGCTTTATCGCCCCGCAGGCACACGCGTAGGCGGGTTAGCACCGGCAACTCCCTGGACTGTCCCGTCCCGTCCTTGCGCACAAGTTGTGCACAGGGGGTTGCATTTTAATTCCCAGTAATTACTATGATTTAGGGACAACGTATACATCGCCTGAATCTTCGGGCGCAAGATAGAGGGAGCAATGCGATGACAAACAACCTTCTGCGTGTGAGCGGGCTCTCGGCGGGGACCGAGGACAAGCCCATTCTCCACGACGTGAGCCTCACGTTGGCCTCGGGCCAGACCCACGTGCTTATGGGCCCCAACGGCGCGGGCAAGTCCACGTTTGGCCACGTCGTGATGGGAGACCCCTCCTACCAGGTAACCTCGGGAACCATCGAATTTGACGGGGCAAACATCACCGACGACTCGGCCGACAAGCGCTCGCTAGCCGGCATCTTCCTCAGCTATCAGGCGCCTGTTGAGGTGCCCGGCGTGCCGCTGTACTCCTACCTGCGCACCATCACCCAAAAGCGCCCCGAGCTCAAGATGACCGCGCGCAAGTTCCGCGCCCGCGTGGGCGAGATAGCCGAGCAGCTGGACATGGACTCGTCGTTTATTACCCGCGAGCTCAACGTGGGCTTCTCGGGCGGTGAGAAGAAAAAGATCGAGATGCTGCAGCTCCTGCTGCTCCAGCCCAAGCTGGCCATCCTGGACGAGACCGACTCTGGCCTAGACGTGGACGCGCTCAGCGTGGTGAGCCGCGGCATCGAGGCCTACCGCGCGTCGTGTGACGGGGCCCTGCTCATCATCACGCACAACACGCGCATTCTGGAGCGCCTGTCCGTTGACCGCACCCACGTAATGGTGCGCGGTCGCCTGGTGGCCGAGGGACCAGGCTCGCTCATCGACGACATCGACGCGCACGGCTTCGAGCAGTTCGAGGCCGCGGCCCAGGCGGCTGGTGCCCAATGAGCGAGAAGACCAAGAACCGCACGCAGGTTGCCGACGTAGACCGCTCGCTGTACGACTTCACCTACTCCGAGGAGGGCTACGAGCGCTACGACGACGGCCTTACTCCACAGATCGTGCGCGCCATCAGCGCAAAGAAGGACGAGCCGGAGTGGATGCTCAACATGCGCCTTGCCGCGCTCGAGACCTACCACGCCAAGGAGATGGCGCCCAACTGGGGCCCGTCCATCGCCGGGCTGGACATGGACCACATCTCCACCTACGTGAGCCCCAAGACCAAGCAGGCGAAGAGCTGGGACGACGTGCCCGACGAGATTAAGAACACCTTTGAGCGCCTGGGCATCCCCGAGGCCGAGCGCGAGAGCCTGGCCGGCGTGGGTGCCCAGTACGACTCCGAGATCGTGTATCACAACATGCGCGAGGAGGTGTCCAAGGAGGGCGTCGTGTACACCACCATCGAGGACGCGCTGCACGACCCCACCTGGGAGCCGGTGGTGCGCGAGTACTTTGGCACGCTCATCCCGCCCGCCGACCACAAGTTTGCCGCGCTGCACTACGCCGTGTGGTCCGGCGGCTCGTTCGTGTACGTGCCCGAGGGCGTGACGGTGGCCTACCCCCTGCAGAGCTACTTCCGCCTCAACGCCGAGGGCGCCGGACAGTTCGAGCACACGCTCATCATTGTTGAGAAGGGCGCCGACCTGCACTTTATCGAAGGCTGCTCGGCACCCAAGTACTACGAAGCCAACCTGCATGCCGGTGCGGTGGAGCTGTTCGTAAAGGACGGTGCGCGCCTGCGCTACTCCACCATCGAGAACTGGTCCAAGAACATGTACAACCTCAACACCAAGCGCGCCCGCGTGGCGGCAGACGCAAAGATGGAGTGGGTGTCCGGCTCGTTTGGCAGCCACGTGAGCTACCTCTACCCCACCACCATCTTGGCCGGCGACAACTCCAGCTGCGAGTTCACCGGCATCACCTTTGCCGGCGCGACCCAGGACCTGGACACCGGCTGCAAGGTCATTCTCAACGGGGCCAACACCACCGCCTCGGTGGATACCAAGTCCATCTCCAAGGACGGCGGCTGCAACACGTTTCGCAGCTCGGTGGTGATTGGCCGGCGCGCGCACAATGCCCGCGCCTCGGTGAGCTGCCAGTCGCTGATGTTGGACGACATCAGCCGCTCCGACACCATCCCCGCCATGGACGTGCGCAACGCCACGGCCAGCGTGGGTCACGAGGCCACCATTGGGCGTATCTCGGACGACACCGTGCTCTACCTCATGAGCCGCGGCTGCTCGGAGGCCGAGGCGCGCACCATGGTGGTGGGCGGCTTTGCCAACCCAGTGTCCAAGGAGCTGCCGCTGGAGTACGCCGTGGAGATGAACAACCTCATCAAGCTCGAGATGGAAGGAGCGATCGGATGATGGAAGACCAGACGACCGCCACGCCCGAGCTTACGCTTGAGCGCATCAACACGCCGCCTGCGCAAACGTGGAACTACCTGCGGGCAAACGACATAACGCTTACCGTCCCACAGCTCTCGCGCAAGGGCGACGTGTACTTTGCGCTGCCGCGCCTGTTTGAGGGCATCGAGTGCGGCGTGGGGCAAGAGGCCACCGCATGGGTCGTCTCGCAGGCCGCAGACGCCCGCTACGTTGAGGTACGCGCCGGCGAGCGCCGAGAAGAGCCCATCGTGGTGGACGTGGACGCCGATGCCGGCGAGGTGCACGACGTGGGCGTGATGGTACGCGCCGGCGCCGAGGCCTGCGTGGTGGTAAACGTCCATGGCGCCAGTGACGAGCAGGCCACGTCGGCGGCGCTCGTGCGCATAATCGCGGAGCGCAACGCCACGGTGCGCGTGCTGGAGTTTGTGGCGGCGGGTGCCTCCCAGCAGCACATCGAGTCGGTAGGCATCCAAGCCGCAAGCGGCGCACGCGTCGTGGTGCAGCAGTACTTCCTCAGCACGGGAACCCTGGTGGCAGGCATCGCCACCTCCTTGGACGGCGACCACGCTCGCATCGACCACACCTGCCGCTACCTGGTGCGAGGCCACGAGGTTGCCGACATCAACCACGTGGTGCGCCAGCGCGGCCGCAATACGCGCGCCAACGTGCGCGAGTCGGGCGTGCTCGACGACCACGCAAAGAAGGCGCTGCGTGCCACCATCGACCTCGTGCACGGGTCGTCGGGCTCGGAGGGCACCGAGCTGGAGAGCGTGCTCATGCTCTCGGACGATGTTACCAACAAGACCGTGCCCACCATCCTGTGCGATGAGGATGACGTGAGCGGCAACCACGGCGCAACCATCGGCCCCGTGGGACCCGAGCAGTTCCAGTACCTGTGCGACCGAGGCCTTTCTCGGCAGGAGGCCGAGGCGCTCTACGTGCGAGCACTGCTGGACGAGGCGCTCATCGCCGCGCCCACGCCCGAGGTGCGCACCTGCGTGCTGCGCCACGCCCGCACGGTCCTTGGCGACGAGGTGGCAAACGACCTGGTGGAAGGCCTTGGCCTAAACGAGGAAGGAGCGTGACGTCCATGGAGACCTCGCTCACCACAGCGCAGCTCGACAGCATTCGCGCGAGCGCCCTCAAGTCCGACTTCCCGCTGCTCGCGGCAAACCCGCACCTGGCGTTCTTGGACAGCGCCGCCACGGCCCAGCGGCCCATCGCCGTCCTGGACGCGCAACGGCACTTCTACGAGACCATGAACGCCAACCCGCTGCGCGGCCTGTACAAGCTCTCCGTCGAGGCCACCCAGGCCATCGCCAACGCGCGGACGCACATCGCGCGCTTTGTGGGGGCGCTCGACGAGGCAGGCGAGCCGCAGCGGGACGCCATCGTGTTCACACGCAACGCCAGCGAGGCGCTCAACCTGCTGGCGCAGACGCTCTCGCGGCTCACCAAGCTGGGGCCAGGCGACGAGGTGGTGATCTCCATCATGGAGCACCACTCCAACCTCATCCCCTGGCAGCAGGTGTGCAAGCAGACGGGCGCGGACCTCGTGTACCTGCGCACGGACAGCGACTACCGCATCACGCAGGAGGAGATCGAGCGCAAGATTGGCCCGCGCGCCAAGATCGTCTCGGTAACGCACGTGTCCAACGTGCTGGGCGTGGAGAACGACGTTGCCGCCATCGCGGCCCGCGCGCACGAGGTGGGCGCGCTGTGCGTGGTGGACGGCGCGCAGTCGGTACCCCACATACACGTGGACGTGCGTGCGCTGGGCTGCGACTTTTTGGCCTTCTCGGGCCACAAGCTGGGCGGTCCGCTGGGCATTGGCGTGCTGTGGGGCAAACCGGAGCTGCTCGACGCCATGCCACCCTTCCTCACGGGCGGCGAGATGATAGACCTGGTAACCGAGACCGGTGCCGTGTGGTCGCCCGCACCGCAAAAGTTCGAGGCGGGCACGCAGGACGCCGCCGGGGCCTATGCCACCGATGCGGCCCTGTCCTACCTGGAGGGTTTGGGCATGCGCGCCGTGGAGGAGCGCGAGCGCCTGTTGTCCATCTACCTGTGCGAGCGGCTGCGCGAGCTGCCGCAGATTGCCATCATTGGCCCCAAGGAGGGCGAGCGCCACATCAGCTCAATCTCCTTTGACGTGAAGGACGTGCACCCGCACGACGTCGCGTCCATCTTGGACATGTACGACGTGTGCATCCGTGCCGGCCACCACTGTGCACAGCCTTTGCTCACGTACCTTGGCTGGCACAGCACCTGCCGCGCGAGCGTGGCGTTCTACAACGACGCGGGCGACATCGATCGTCTCATCGACGGACTCAACCAGGTTTGGAGGATCTTCCATGGAAGTCGCTAGCCTTTACAACGAGCAGTTTATGGACCACGTGGCCCATCCCGACTACAAGTACGAGCTGGAAGACGCCACCCACACGCATGACGGCGTGAACCCCTCGTGCGGAGACGAGCTGCACCTTGCCATTCGGCTGGGCGAGGACGGGCTGATCGAGGAGGTGGCCTACACCGGGCACGGGTGCGCCGTCTCCATGGCCTCGGCCGACATAATGAGCGACCTGATGGTAGACAAGACCCCGCAGGAGGCCATGCGGCTGTGCGAGCTGTTCAAGGCCATGATAACCGGTGGGCAGAGGGACGACGCGGTGCTGGACGAGCTGGACGAGGCGGCGCTGCTCAAGGACGTGAGTCACATGCCCGCACGCGTAAAGTGCGCCGAGCTGGCATGGCGCACGCTCGCCGAGATGCTCAAGGACGAGGGCGGCTCGGGAGTGACCACGACCGAGTAGCTCGTTGCGAGCGGTGGGCCGCAGGCAGCGACGAACGGCGGGCTGCGGGCCGCAGGCGACTTTTGTGATGAGGGAGGTGGCAGAGCATGGCAGGGATGTTCTCAACCAAGGGTCAGTATGCGCTGCGCGCCATGGCAGACCTCGCCATGCACGACGGCTGGGTCTCGTTGGGCGACGTGGCCAAGCGCCAGAACATCTCGCGCAAGTACCTGGAGCAGGTAATCGCGCTCATGAGCAGGGCGGGATACGTGCGCAGCCTGCGTGGCAAGGGCGGCGGATACCAGCTCACCCGCAAGCCGGAGGAGTACACGCTGGGACAGATTCTGCGCGCCGCCGAGGGCTCGCTTGCACCCGTGGGCTGCCTAGACTGCACCCGAGGGACCATCTGCCCCATCGTGGACACGTGCTCCACCATCTCGGTGTGGCGCGACCTGGGCAAGGTCACGTCCCAGTACCTGGACGGAAAGACGCTGGCCGACATCATTGACCGCGACGAGGACCCGGCGTAGCTCGAGCACGCGAGGGCCGGATTCCGCGTGCGGGCTATACTGGAGGGGCAACGCTGAGCCTGACGTGTTTGGAAGGAGCAAGGACCATGGCTGTGCTGTTTGTGAATGCCTGCATGCGAGAGGAGTCGCGCACCGAGCGCATCGCGCGCGCGTGGCTCGAGAGCCGCGGGGACGAATTCGATGAGCTCGACCTTGGAAGGATGGACGTGAGTCCGCTGGACGCGGACTCCATCGTCGCGTACAACCAGGCGGTGGCGAGTGCGGACTATGCGCATCCCATGTTCGACGTCGCCAAGCAGTTTGCGGCGGCCGAGGAGATTCTCATTGCGGCGCCGGTTTGGAACTACGCCATCCCCGCCAAGCTGCACGACTATCTGGAGCTCGTGTGCTCGCAGGGCGTAACCTTCGACATGGCCGAGGACGGCAGCTACGTGAGCCTGTGCCATGCCAAGCGCCTTACCTTTGTGACGACCGCGGGCGGGCCGCTTCCCCAGGGCACCGACGACCACGCCTTTGGCTACCTGCGCACGCTGAGCGACGCGTTTTGGCACATCCCGGACGTGCAGTGCGTCTATGCCGACTCCCTCGACATGCTGGGCGTGGACGTGGATGAGAAGATCGAGGCGGCAATAGAGCGCGCCGCACTGTGACCGAGCGGGAGGCGCGCCTCGTCGCGCAGCTGGAAAGGCGCAGGCTGGTGGCAAATGGAGTCTCCAAATGGGGCCAGCCGGCCTTAAGGCATGTTCCGGAAGGCCACGAGCCGCAGCGTCGCATGGACGCGACCGCGCTGCAACGACGGTTCGTGGCCTGCGCGCACGGCACCCCCTCCCCCGGCACCGATCTGTGCGCGAGCTGGGTGGAGCAGAGCTTTTCTCGGCTGGGTCTGGGCGTGGTGCTGGGTGATGCGGCCTACCTGTACAACAGCTATTGTCCGCACACCGACCTGGCCCAGCTCAAGGTGGGGATGATTGTGGCGACGGGCAGGCACCCCTACACCACGGCCGGCCTGAGACACGGGCACGTGGGCATCTACATTGGCGACGACCAGGTTATGGACTGCGCAGGTGATGAGGTGCGCGTGGTGGACCTGGAGCTGTGGCTGAGCGCCTACGGCCTCATGGACGAGCCTCGCTGGGGCTGGCTGGGCAGCATTGGCCTGTCGTAGCGCGCGGCATGCCGAGGGTCCAGCTACGTGCAGCACGCCGTTGGGGCTGAGCCCAAAGCGAGCGGGCCTAAGACAAGGACGAAGGTACGGGTCTGTTTCACTTCCAAACTCGCCTTCATGTTTGGAAAATGAGGCACTAGAATTGCGGGGGTCACATTCTTGGTTCCCCTACCTGCGCGTTTGTGAGACACCTTTCTCGCCATACGGGAAAACGAGCCCCAAAAACCAAACATGAGGGCGAGTTAGCAAGTGAACGAAATGCTCTTTGGGTCCTTCGTCATGCAAAAACCCCTTCCAACCCGTCCGCCTCCACTTTGGCGGTATGTGTCATGTCAAAAGTGCATCACCCGTGAGCTACTTTTGACATACTGGCCCCAAGGCCTGTTCGCGGCAATTTGCTGTTAACTGCAGTCGTGTATAGATTCGCCGAGGGATTTGTCGCAATCTGCGATGGTGCATAGATTCGCCAAGAAAATCTGCTGAGAAGTGCAACGGTGCATAGTTTTTCTGTACACCACGGCAGATTACGGCAGATCTCGTCTCCCAATCTATGCACCACTGCAGTTTACGGCAAACGCCGGCCCTGGGTCTGTACACCACTGCAGTTTGCAGCAGATTCCCAACCGCGAAGGGTAACTACGGAGGCATTGGTAAGGGCTGGATGGGACCCATGCGGGCATGTGAACGGACGTCGTCCGTGCGACAGTTCACGTGCCCCAAAAAACGCATACCAAAGCGGAATAACCCCAGTTGGTGGGAAGGCTTTCGCGCAACGTTTTGGGGCGCGTGAATTCGGTAACGACAGTTCCAATTCACGTGCCCCAAAAAATAACGATTAAACATGCCCACCAACTGGGATTATATCGATTTGGAATACAGATTCCAGAGCACGCACGTCTCCGGGTCCCTGACTCCTCCTTAGCCACGGGCTTTTTAATTCCTACTTGTTTACTAGGATTATTTGTGCCATACTACGCCCATCCGCACGCTCACGGAAAGGGGTACGCCATGATCACGCGGCAGGAAATCGTCGACTACATACGTGGGGGCTGCAAGGGCGAGGAGGGCTGCGGCCTACTGGGAGTCGAGGTCGAGCACTTTGTGGTCGCCGGCGACGGAACGCCCATCTCGTATAACCCCATGCGCGACCTGCCTGGCGTGCGAGACCTGCTGTCGTACCTCTCACAATGGTACGACCAGGAGGAATACAACGAGCGCGGGGACCTGATGGGCCTCGCGGGACCCGACGGGACCATAACCCTTGAGCCGGCCGCACAGCTGGAAATCGGCCTGCCGCCCTTTGCTTCCATCGCCGAGATAGACGCCGCGTATGGGCAGTTCCGCGAGCGCATGGGGTCGTTTGCCAAGCCGTTTGGCGCACACTTGGAGAACCGTGGGTATCACCCCAGTCACAGGGCCCAGGAGCTTCCGCTCATCCCCAAGCGTCGCTACGAGCTGATGGACCGCTACTTTGCCGGCATTGGCAGCCACGGTATGCGCATGATGCGCGCCTCCGCCTCCACGCAGATCTCCATTGACTACGCGAGCGAGGCCGACGCGGTGCGCAAGATGCGCGTGGCTAGTGCCCTTGCCCCGGTACTAGCAGCCATCGCCGACAACACCCGCACCTTTGAGGGCCGCGCCAACCACATCCCCATCCGTCGCCTGCAGCTGTGGCGCGAGGTGGACAACACACGCTGCGGCACCATCGCCAACCTGTTTGATGAGGGCTTTGGCTTCGATGCCTATGCCGACTGGCTCCTGCGCACGCCCAGCATCATGCAGGCACAGAGTGCCGAGCACCTCATCTCGCTGAGCTGGCCCGACGTGCGCCTTAAGCAGTTTGTGGAGATTCGCCCAGCCGACTGCCTACCCGCCGAATGCGTTGCCGGCTATGCCGCGCTCATCAAGGGCCTGTTCTACAGCGAGGCGTCGCTACTCGCCGTCGAGCGGTCCCTGGGCGTGCATGACGGCATTTGGCCGCTCTCGCCCGCTGCGGTGGGAGGGGCCATCGGAGCCATCCAGGCAGACGGACTGGATGGCAGCGTTTACGGCAAGTCCCTGCGCTGGTGGGAGAACAAGCTGTTCGCGCTCGCCCGCGAGGCGCTGCCCGCCAACGAGCGGCCCTTCTTGGAGACGCTCGCATGCTTCGCGGCGGACAAGTCGTGGTGGTATGTGGGAGACGCGCGGGTCGTCTCGGCAGGTGCCGACGACGGGCGGCACGAAAGGCGCATTGCCGCCATCCGAGAGGGATACGTGGCCGAAGACGCGTTCTTTATGGAGCACAAGCGCATCTTCCCGCGCCGCGCCGTGGTATACGACCTCATAGCCCAGATTCGCGCGCTGCTGTTCCCCGGATACTTCGACGACGAGACGCCCGCCGGGTCCAGCACCGTCGCGCTCGTGGGCGAGCGACTCCTGCGTGTGGAGCGCGTGCTCGCCGAGCAGGTGCGACGCGCGCTGCTGTACGAAGACTGGACACTCGCCGAGGACGAGGCGCTCGAGCGCGCCAACGCCATCGTTGAGGAGTTCCTGGACGAGCTGCCCCGCATCCAGTCGCTCATCCTCAAGGATGCCGAGGCGGCTTTCGAGGGCGATCCGGCAGCACGCAGCCGCGAGGAGGTCATTCTCACCTACCCCGGGATGTATGCCACGCTGGTGCACCGCATCGCCCACGAGCTGTTCGTACGCGACGTCCCGCTCATCCCCCGCCTTATGAGCGAGGAGGCCCACAGCAAGACCGGTATCGACATCGCGCCGGGAGCCACCATTGGCGAGTACTTCTTCATAGACCACGGCACGGGCGTGGTGATTGGCGAAACCACCGTGATTGGCCATCACGCAAAGATCTACCAGGGCGTGACACTGGGTGCCACCTCAACGCGCAAGGGCCAGCAGCTTGCCGGCGTCAAGCGCCATCCCACGCTGGGTGACTACGTTACGGTGTACTCCAACGCCAGCGTGCTGGGCGGCGACACCTACATCGGTTCGGGCTCGGTTATTGGCGGCAGCGCCTTCGTGTGCGAATCGGTGCCCGAAAACGCGCGCGTGGGCGTAAAGGACCAGGAGATCGTGGTGCGGCGCATGGGCGAGCCCGAACCCGTGTGGTGCTATCAGATCTAACTAACCCCCGCACTCGGCTACGCTGGCAAGGAGCTGCCTGGTGTAGTCATGCCGCGGAGCGGAGAGGACCGTACGGGCCGGGCCCTCCTCCACGATGCGACCGGCACACAGCACCAACACGCGGTCGCAAAAGCCCTGCACGAGTGCCAGATCGTGGCACACGAACAGCAGCGCGAGTCCGCGCTCTCGCTGGATGCGCGAGAGCAGCGCCACGATCTGCGCCTGCACCGTCACGTCCAGGGCGCTCGTGGCCTCGTCGCAGATTACCAGCGCGGGGTCTGGCGCCAGGGCCCGCGCGATGGCGGCACGCTGGCACTGACCGCCCGACACCTCGCGCGGGTAGCGGTCGGCAAGCTCGGTGGGCAGCCCGCACTGCTCGAGCAGCTCACCCACGCGCCGTCGTACGTTGTCCTTGCCCTCTCCACGGTTGCGTAGGCTCTCCCCTATGCCCTCACCAAGCGTCCGGCGGGGGTCAAACGACGAGACGGGGTTTTGGAACACCATCTGCACGTCTGCGGACATGGCCCGCAACTGCGCGCCCCGCGCATTGGTGACGTCTTGGTCGGCCAGGACGATGCGTCCCGAGGTGGCCTCGATGAGCCGCGTGACCATCTGCGCGATGGTGGACTTGCCGCTGCCCGATCCTCCCACGAGCCCCACGCACTCGCCGGCATCAACGCAAAAGCTCACATCGCGCACGACGACGACGTCGGCGCGCCCCTTGCGCTCAAAGCGCTTGGTGAGATTGGAGACGACAAGGACCTGCTCTGACATGGCCGCTCCTCTCAACTCGTGGCAAGTCGGGGCGTGGCGTCGAGCAACTCTTGGGTGTAGGGCTCCCTTGGCGCCTCCAGCACCTGAGCCGCGTCGCCAAACTCCACGACGCGGCCACGCCTGAGCACCAGCACGTGGTTTGCCACCGAACGCACCACGCCCATGTTGTGGGTGACCAGCACGATGGTCGTGCCCAGCTCGCGGTTGACGCTGGCCAGCAGCTCCACCACCTGCGCCTGAGCGATCACGTCGAGCGCGCTGGTGGGCTCGTCGGCAAACAGCACCCGGGGGCCGCCCAGCAGCGCGATGGCAATGCCCACGCGCTGTCCCATGCCGCCCGAGAGCTCAAACGGATAGCTCGCCAGCACACGCTCGGGGTCCTCCAGGCCAAGCCGCGCAAGCATCTGGACCGCGAGGCGGTCGCACTCGACGCGCGTAATGGCGCTATGGGCGCGCATGCTCTCAAACACCTGGTCGCCAATGCGGCGAATGGGCGTGAGCGCGGACAGGCTGTCCTGGAACACGAGCCCAAAGTGAGAGCCACACAGACGCCGCAGGTCGCGCTCAGGCAGGTCGGGGATGGAGGCACCATCGTACCAGATGTCGCCGCGCGTCACGCACCCACGCGGCCCGAGCTGGCCCATGGCGGCCCTCACGAGGGTGGACTTGCCGCTGCCCGACTCACCAACCACGCACACCACCTCGCCCGGCATGACGGCAAATGACACGTCATGCACGACCGCGAGGCCGTTGTACGACACCTCCACGTGGGAATACTCGAGCAGCGGCCTTGTCATGGGACTCCCCCTCACACCCTTGTCCTACACGTCCAGGTCCACGGTAATCTCGTAGTAGTCGCTGGGATGGGCCACCATGCCCTGGACGTTGGCCTGGCTCACGATGCCCATCTGCAGGAACGACGCGAAGACGTAGCCGTGGTCATCCAGGATGGTCTGACTCATCTGCGAGGCAATCTTGGCACGCTCGTCGGCATCAAAGGCCGTATGCAGCTTGTGATACAGCTCGTCGAGCTTGGCGCTCGTGTAGCCTCCAAAGTTTTTGGCCGAGTCGCTCAGGCACGTGGCCCCAAAGAAGTACTCGGGGTCGCCCGTGGGCGCCGTGGTGAGCGCGCTCACATACACGTCCCAGGCGCTCTTATCCTTGCGGATGTCGGTGTGGTTGGCTGTGCTGTTTACCTGCACGTCCATGCCAATCTCCTTGAGGTTGGCCTGCGCCGCCTCGGCAAGCAGCGGAAGCTCCAGGCGACCCGGGTAGGTAAGCCAGCGGATGGTGAGCTTTTGACCGTCCTTCTCGCGAATGCCATCGGCATCCGTATCGACCCAGCCGGCATCCTCGAGCAGCTTGGCGGCGGCCTTGGGGTCGTAGCCCTCGGTGGTAACGGTGCTATCGCCAAACTTGAGGTTTGCGGGGAACGGCCCCTTGGCCGGCTCGCCGCAACCGTTGAGCAGCGTCTTTACGAAGCCCTCCTTGTCTATGCCCATGGCAATCACCTTGCGCACGGCCTCGTCCTTCATGACCGCAGAAGCGTAGTTGTGCTGGCCAAAGAACACGCGGCTGGTGGGGCAATCGGAGATGTGGTAGCTCTCGTTCTGGAAGAGCTGGTAGCTGGAGTACGCCAGGCCGTAGGTAGCGTTCACCTCGCCGGATTGCAGCGCGCTCTGCAGGGCGTCGGTGTCGGAGAAGGACCGCACCACGACGGTGTCCACCTTGGGCGTCCCACCCCAGTAGTTCTCGTTCTTGTGCAGGGTTATCTCGGTGTCGGTAACCGTTTGGGCAACGTAGGGTCCGGTGCCGCTCACGTTGTTGTCGGCCGTCACCCCTGCCTGCATGTCGATAATCGCGCCATAGGGGTCGCACAGGTAGTTGATAAGGGCCGGGCACGGCTCGCTGGTTTGGATGGTGATGGTGTTGCCCTCGGCCTCGATGTTGGAGATCTTCATGTCGCTCGGGGCACGGTCGTGCGTTGCGATCAGGTCGTCTAGGCACTCCTTTACCGCCTGGCCGTCCATGGTGCGCCCGCTGGAGAACTTCACGCCGTCTCGCAGGGTAATCTTTACGTGGGTGTCGTCCACGAACTCGTACTCGGTCGCCAGCCACGGCTCGGCCTCCATGGCGTCGTTAAACCGGAACAGCGTCTCGCCCACGCCATAGCGCACGGCCGACCAGCCCGAGTAGGCGCTGTGTGGGTTGAGGCCCACGTCGTCCATCTGCGGGCCGTATCCCGTTGTGCCGTACACGAAGGTCTTCCCCTGTGCCTGCGCAGCCTGGTCGCCTCCCTGCTGCGCTCCCCCGCAGCCCACAAGCGCCACCGCCAACATGGTGGCAAGTGCCACCGCCATGAGGGCAAACCCGTTCCGCTTCCACTTGATGCGCTTCATGCTTCCTCCCTTGTGCCTTCGTGCAGATTCTGTGACAGTTCATCGACGGCGGTCGCGAGCGGGCCATCCCCGGTACGATCGCGGCCTTGCAGCTTTTGCGTCCCGCCAACGCGATGCGACGGGTCCATGTAGTCTCGAATCGTGTCTCCCAGCAGGTTGAACACCATAACGGTCGCAAAGATGGCGATGCCCGGAGCGATTACCGTCCACGGGGCCGTTTGCAGCAGGCTGCGGTTCTCGCTCATCATGGAGCCCCACTCTGCCACGGGCGGCCTCACACCCAGACCCAGAAACGACAGGCCCGCGAGCTCCATCATCAAGGTGCCTATGTCGAGCATGGCCGTAACCAGGATGGGTCCCAGGATGTTGGGAAGGATGTGCCCAAACACGAGCTGCGCGGTGGTGCAGCCAGCCAGCCGGGCGGCCGCCAGGTAGGGCTCCCCCTTTTGTGCCAGCGTGAGGCCGCGCGCGATGCGGGCGTACTTTGGCCAGCCTATGGCGGCCAGGGCGATGACGGCGTTGAGTATGCCACCTCCCAGCACGCCTGCGACGGCCAGCGCAAACACCAGGCCCGGAAACGCCAGGAACAGGTCCGACGTGCGCATGAGCACCACGTCCAGCCGCCCCGACTTCCACCCGCACACCACGCCCACGGCAATGCCCACACTCGCGACAAGCGCGACCAGCGCGAGCGTCGAGAAGACCGAGGGCTGGGCGCCCATAATGACGCGAGACAGCAGGTCGCGCCCGTATCGGTCGGTTCCCGCAAGGTGGGCAGCGCTGGGTGGCTGCAGGGCGCCTGAGAGGTCCTGGGCATTAGGGTCGTACGGGCACAGGACGGGGGCGAGCACCGCAACGAGCAGCACCAGCACCGCGCAGGCCGCAAACGCCACGAGCTTGGCGCCCGTGTGGTCGAGGTGAACCTTCTGCGCCCGCACGGTCACGTCGCCTGCGCCGGCCGCATCCTGATGCGTGTGCACGGACTTCGGGGCTGTCATTGCCCGTCACCTCCCAGCCGCACGCGCGGGTCGAGGCGGAAGTACAGCAGGTCGGCCACGAGGTTCACGACCACGTAGATGATGGCCATCCACACGACGTAGGCCTGAATCATGGGATAGTCGCGCATGGTCATGGAGTCCACCGCCAGCTTGCCCACGCCGTCCCACTGGAAGATCGTCTCAACGATGGCCGTGCCGCCCAACAGGTCGCCTATGGACAGTGCAAGCAGCGTTACCAGCATAATCATCACGCTCTTGAGCACGTTCTTAAACAGAATCACGCGCTCGGGCACGCCGCGCGCTCGGGCGCCTGCCACGTAGGGCTTGTTGAGCTCGTCCAGCACCGTCGCCCGAATCTGGCGCGTGTACTTGGATGCCATGGCAATGGCCAGCGTGGCGGTGGGCAGGATCAGACCTGTCCACGAGATGGCCGCAAGGCCCGTCTTGCCAATGTTTGCCGAGATAACCGGTAGCCAGCCCAGCGTGATGGCAAACACCAGGATGAGCAGCAGCGCCACGAAGAAGTTGGGCAGCGAGTTGCCCACAAAGCTCAGCACGCGGATAAGGTAGTCCACGAACCTGTTTTGCCTGGTGGCTGCCAGGATACCCAGCGGAACGGCAATCACGACCGTAACGACGACCGAGGAGAGGGTGAGCAGCATCGTTGCCGGCAGCTTGGAGACGAACGTGGCAAACACGTCCTTGCCCGACACATAGCTCGTGCCCATGTCGCCTCGGAGCAGTCCGGCGAGCCAGTTGAGGTACTGCACCAAGAACGGCTGGTCCAGGCCCAGCTCGTGACGCTTGGCGTCAATGAGCTCCTGCGTTACCGCAACGCCCTGGTTCTCCAGCACCGCCGTGACCGCGTCGCCGCCGGCAAGGTACATCATGCCAAACGAGAGCAGCGTGATGCCAAACAGTATGGGAACCAGATGCAGCAGACGACGTGCGACGTAGTGCCCCATGCCTCCCCCTTGCCGCCTACTTGTAGGACTCGATGAGAAAGAGCGGGGACGAGGCGTAGAAGGACTGCTCGCTTGGGGTCCACAGGTCCTGCCACACCGCCTCGTTTACCTCCACACGCGCCGCACCCAGCCTCACGAGCACGCCGACGTCCCATTGCGGCCGATGTGCGGAGGTGAGCGGAAGCTCGGCCGCAATGCGCTCGCAGCGTCGCTCCTGGTCGTCGGTCGCCATGGAGTTGGCATCGTAGTCCTCAAGCACCGTCTCGCGCTGGTCGCGGCGCCGAGCCGCGTCAACCCGATCGTCCACGAGGTAGCGATACCAGTTGGCGTCGAACACGACGAGCTTGCCGCCCGGCCGCAGCACGCGCAGCCACTCGGCGTATGCGCCCTCGGGGTCGCGCAACAACCACGTGAGGTTGCGTGACACTGCGAGGTCGAAGGTGGCATCGGCAAAGGGCAGGCGCGAGGCATCGCATTGGATAAAGTCGATGTCGGCGTCTGGCACGGCCGCCGCTGCATTGGCACGTGCGCGCTCGAGCATGGCGGCGCTCATATCAACCGCGCTCACCGCGCAGCCCTCATCGGCCAGTAGGATGCTAAAGAAGCCGGGCCCGCAGCCCAAGTCAAGCGCGCGGGGCGTGCGACCCTCACCGATCGCACGCGCGATCGTGGCGTTGGCCACCCTCGCGAGTACCCGCTGCCAGGCGCAGCGGCGCTTGTCGGACAGCTCCCCCCGCACGCCGTTGGAGTACGTTTGGGCCCGTCCGTCCCAATACGCGGTGATGGTTTTTCCCAAGTCGTCGAGCGCAGCCGTGCCTGCCATGGTACCTCGCCTAGTATTACGCATTCAAAATTCGTAACACCACAAGGATACCAGAAGACGCCGCACCTGCACTCGGGGGACTGTCCCCTAAACTCAGGGGACAGTCCCCCGAGTGCAGCCCACGTCACCCGAGCAGGTCGCTGAGCCGTTTGCCAAAGAAGAAGTCGCGCACGAGAGCGTCGTACTCGGTCCACATGGGAAGCGTCTTGCAGATGGAACGTCGGGGGCAGTCGTACTCGGCGTCCTTGAGACACGCGACGCAGGAGAGCGAGCCTTCCATCAGCTCCAATATCTCGCCCACCGTATACTCGCTCGGAGCCCGGCACAGCTGATACCCGCCGCCCCTGCCGCTCGCGCCAACCACCAGTCCCGCCCTCACCAGGTCGCGCACGATAAGCTCCAGATACTTCTTGGAGATGTCCTGCCTGCTGGCTATGTCCTTAAGGGGCACGCATCCCTCGCCCGCATGCTCGGCCAGCTCTATCATCACGCGCAGTGCGTACCGGCCCCTCGTGGATATCATGAGTCTCCCCCTCCTCGCGCTGCCTACGCTAGGCCCAGAAGCGAGACCAGCGCGAACCACAACGGCGGCACCAAAAGCGCAGGCAGCAGGTTCATCGTGGAGATCTCCCGCACCTTGAGGATGGAGAGGCCCGAGGCAAAAATGAGAAACCCGCCCACGATGGACACCTCGCACATGAGTCCTGCGCCAAGCAGCGGCGAGAGGAGGCTCGCCAGCAGGAAGATGGCACCCTGCCAGCAAAACAGCACGCCCGCCGCGATGGCGATTCCGTAGCCAAACGTGGACGCCAGCACCGTGGAGGTAACCAGGTCGAGCGTGGCGTTGGTGAACAGGTAGGTCTCGTCGCCGTACAGGGCGCTGTTTATGGGACCCAGGATGGAGAGCGTGCCCACGCAAAAGAGCATGATGGCAGTTGAGAGCCCCCGCCCAAGGCTTGGAGCCGAGGCATCGTCGTCGGCAGCATGGCGGTCCACCAGCCGGTTGAAGCGTCCGTCGATGTCAAGCGCCGTTCCAAGCACGCCACCCAGGGCCAGACTCGCAATGAAGAGCACCGGATACGTGCTTTTTGGCATGTTCTGCACCACTGCGTTGATGCCCAGCCCCGTTGCCGCAAGTCCCATCGCCACGAACAGCACGTCCTGGTACGGCTTTTTGAGCCCCTGGCGCACCGTGCCGCCAACGAGGCTGCCCACAAGAATCGCAGCCGTGTTTGCAATCGTTCCTATCATGGGCCCATCCTTCGATTACCAGTAGAGGGAGTATCCATCTGACTGTACAAAAGGGACAGTCCCCCGCATCCGGACTCGCCACAACCGCAGGTCCATGCATGAGCCGGACGCGGGGGACAGTCCCTTTTGTACAGTGCGGTTACTCGGCGGGTTGATCGTTGCCTGTGGGCTGCTCGGCAGGCGGGTTGGCACTCTCGCCACCACCACCCTCGCTGCCGCCCGAGCCACCTGTGTCGCCACCGGCGTCAGACGGGGTTTGGCTCTCGCCCTGGTTCTGGCCACCACCGCTCGCATCGTTGCCACCGGGCTGCTGCTCCTGCTCGCCACCTGGGTTACTGGGTGCCGGGTTGTCCTGACCGCCCTGATCGTTGTTCTCGGACTGTTGCTCGGCAGGACTCTCCTTTTGCTTGGAGCCGTTGTCGGCGGGCTTGGACTGGTTGGAGGACTTGCCGGAGTCGTTTCCGCCAGAACCACCGTTGTCGCTTTGGTTCTCGCCCTTGTCCTCCTCGTCGTGCTCCTCGTCCCCCTCGTTGCCCATCTCGGCGGGCTGCATGTTCTTCCTGTGCTGGGCAAGCGCCGTCACGGCCTGCTTGCGCTTGGCCGCCACGAGCTTGGCCAGCTTGTTTGCCAAGTCCTTCTTCTGGGAGTCGGCCTTGATGAGCTCCTTGGCCTGATTGATCTTGCTGTCCAGCACCGACTCGGGATGCGCAACGGTAAACGTGAGCACCTTGTCCTTTGGCTCGATGGAGACGTGCTGGCCCGCATCCACCGAGACCGTGAGCTCGTCGCGTGGAATCTCGTACACCGTACCATTGCCCGAGATGGGCGTCTCGGCAACGCGTACCTGGTAGATGCCCACCGGCAGCCTCATGTGGCCGTCGTAGGTGGCATAGGCGATCTCGTTGCGCGCCGTTCCGTCGGCGTCCTGGCCCTCCACGCGCATGGGGATGCGCGAGCCCGTGTCGTCGAGCTCGGGCACGGAGACGGGTATGGTGACGTCGGCAAACATGGTGGCGCGGCCACTCGCCTCCGACTCCGACTCAATCGTGGACGCAGGCGTGGTGGGGGCGCCGCCATAGCCGGGCAAAAGCAGGATGGCCGCCGCGATGCCGCCAACGATCGCGCAGGCAACGGCCGCAAAGACGATGGTGAGTACGGTCCGCGAACCGCTGTGCCGCACGGCCTTGGGCACCTCGCGGAACTCCTCGGCATCCTGCCCTGGCGCTTGGGCCTGGGTGGTCTCCACCTCGGCGGGCCGCCCTGGCGCCTGGGTCGCCTGGGCCTGCGTCACCTCAACCTCGCCTGAGTCCCGCTCGGGCTCCGGCATTGCGGATTGTGCGGGAACGGCTGCATCCTGCACGTCCAGGCGCCGAAGCCTGCCGGTATCTCCCAAGTCCTCGTTTGTCTTGGCGGGCGCGTTGTCCACCATGCCACCTCCAAGCTATTGTCGCGTTATACATGCAACATAATACCCTTGCACTGCCCGCGACCAAAACAGTATTGCGATATCGGCTTGGCCCCCTACGCCAAGCAGGCGTCCAGTCCGGCGACGAGCGCGTCCTTGTCCATGTGGCGACCAATAAAGACCAGCTTGGTCATGCGGTCGCCCACCTCGTCGTCCCAGTCGTCGAGCACCTCGGGGTTTGAGGCCACGATCTTGTCGAAGTCCTCCTTGGGAGCCGACGCCACGAAGAAGCCGTTCTCCCGCAGGTGCACCTGACGTCCCGCCTGTTCGAACACGTAGGCCATGTTGTAGTCGTCCTGGAACCACGCCAGACCCTTGGCGCGAATCACGCTCTCGGGCCACGTGCGCACGAAGGCCTCCAGCTTGTCGAGCGTAAACGGACGACGACGCAGGTACACGAACGTGGTGATGTCGTACTCCAGCACCTCCGGGTCCTCGTGCTCCTCGGGGTGCTCCATGGCCTCCATCCACGCGGCCGACTCGTAGGCCGTCTCGAAGTCGAACTTACCGGTGTTGAGCAGCTCGTCCAGGTCCACCTCACCCTGTACGGCCTCGATGATCGTGGCGTCCTTTTGCAGGCCGCGCACAATGGCCTTGAGCTCGGCCACCTGCTCGGGCGTGACCAGGTCAACCTTGTTGAGCACCAACGTCGTGCAGAACTCGATTTGCTGAATGAGCAGCGCCTCCAGATCCTCCTCGTCGATGTCGTCGGCCAGCAGGGCGTCTCCATTGGAGAACTCCTGGAGCATGCGCGCGCAGTCAACCACGGCAATGATGTTGTCCAACACGATGTGACGGCCGCGCGCGGCCTCCTGCTTGCAGAAGTTGTCGATGGTGA
>JAUMWN010000187.1 GCA_030529625.1 Coriobacteriales bacterium | reverse complement strand
AGAGGGAGCGGATTTACAGTCCGCCGCAGTTGCCGCTGTGCCACATCCCCATTTTTCCGTTTTCAAGCACTTGGTGGATAACGTTCCTCCGTCAAGCAGAAAGGATACTACCCCCCTTGCAAAAACTTGTCAACGCTTTACACCCAGCCGGGCGTATCTATATCACGAAACCTGCACATTCGGCCCCGCCGGCCCGTGCCGTCATACATGCGCTGCTCGTCCATGTTGCGCAACAGAATCGGCAAAAACCCAGGCATAGTGATGCCACGGAACAAGGAGGAAGGAAACACCATGGCCACCACGCAAACCGCCCAGCAATTCGTTTTGGTATGCCCCATATGCAAGAGCAAGTCGCCGCTTGGCACCTCGCATTGCGACACGTGCGGCATGGAGCTCGCACCCGAGGACGCGGCACCCGCCCACCAGAGCAGACGCCCCGGTTTGTTTGGCCTTGCCACCGCGCTCTCGCTGCGGTGCTCACGCGATCAGAGCAAGGCCTTTGCGCAAGCTCCCGCCATCGCGCTGTAGGGATGGCCGCTCCCTTGGACACGTCACCGAGAGGCCGACTCCGCAAAGGATGGGCTGGGCTATAGTACTAGGCTATAGCCCCAAACGGATAGTCCGTACCACCTCGTAGGCAGGAAGCACCATGACGTCGCGCCTCACCAACATCATTATTATTGACCGGCTCGTTGAGAAGTACGGGGAGCTTCCCACGGGGCTGCTGGTGGTGTCCATTACCCTTGTGGCCGTCCTCATTGTCAACCACCTGGTTCGCACGTATTTGGGAAAGCACCTAAAAAATGCAGGGCTGCGCGCCGTGTCGCTGCTCACCAACATGGTGCGCGTAGTTGTTGTGGTAGTGGCCATCTTCTTCCTGGGCGAGAACGTATTCCACGTCCAGATGAGCGGCATGATACAAGCGCTGGGCGTTACCACGCTGGTGGTGTCACTGGGACTGCAGGACGTTATTAAGAGCCTGGTCGCCGGCGTGCTCGTGGTGGGAGGCAACATCGTGTCGGTGGGCGACCAAGTAATCCTTGGCGAGCACCGCGGCGAGGTGATGGACATCAACTGGCACCAGGTAACCATCCGAGACCGCGATGGGGTCCGCCACATCATCCCCAACGCAACCCTCATGGACACCACCTTTTTGCGGCTGAAGGGCAAGATGGCCTATCGCCACATGTTTGAGTGCGCGGTCTCCCCCGGAGCCAACCTGCAGCTGGTAAAGGTCGACATGGAAGCCGTGGCGGGCAACGTGCTCACCAAGCATGGCTGGAACGCTCCCGGGTACTCTCCGCAGGTGCTCTTCCTGGGCGCGACCGCCTTTGGGACCACGGCATCCGTGCGCATCTTTATCGACGACATCGAGCATGCGACCGCCGCCATGGACGCGGTTATGTGCGCCATAGCAGAGCGCGGGTACCTGTCCGACACGATTCGACAGGTAGACCCGCGCTGGAAGTAGCGGCCCCAACGCCACTACCCTATTCTGATCCTTGGACCAGAACCCTGTTTGGGGCACGTGAACTGACGTGTGGCCATACGTCCGCATGCGCCCCATCGGTAGGCTCTTCGTACGCGCTAAAGCGTCGTTCTGCCGTAGGCCTTCTCCCAATTGGCGCAGAACTCCTCCATGGCGATGGCGGTTCCGGGATGGCCCACCATGGCGCGGATGACATCGGGCGCCACGGTAATGGACGGCACGCCGGCGGCAAGCAGCTGGTGCACCTGATCCACGTTCTTGAAGCTCGCGGCGCACACCTTGGCGTCCATGCCGTACTGGGCGAGCGTGTTGACGAGCTCCATCACCTGGCCCACGCCATCGCCGTAGTTGCACATGCGGTTGACGTAGGGCGCCAGGTAGTCGGCACCTGCCTTGGCAGCCCA
>JAUMWN010000186.1 GCA_030529625.1 Coriobacteriales bacterium | reverse complement strand
CACGGGATCGGGACGACTACGACAACGGTTACGACGACTACGCGCCGTCGGGCTCCTACTCGTCGGCAGCGAGCACACCGTCGTTCAACGCCTCCGGGCAGCTGCCGCCCTACGTGCTGCGTGCCGAGGAGTACGAGGACGTGCAGACCGTCGTGCGTCGCGTGCGTACCAACCAGCCCGTCTATCTGGTGCTCGACGAGACGCCCGCAGACGTTGCCCAGCGCATCTTGGACTTCTGCTTTGGCCTTTCCTTTGGGATTGGCGGAGAAGTGCAGCCAACTGGGGGCAAGTCGTTCCTGGTGCTGCCCGCCGGCATCACGGTGTCTCAGTCCGAGATAGACCGCCTCGCCGCTAAGGTGGGCTAGCCATGGGGTGCGACACGCCAAGAAGCGTGGGCGTGCTCGGCTGTGGCTCCATGGGTGGCGCCATCGCGCGCGGATTGGTACAGAGTCAGACCTTGGAGGCCTCGCAGCTTGCGCTCTTTGACCCGGACTACTCCTGTGTGCGGGACTTGGCAGAGCTTGGCGCGTGGGTGGCGGAGTCTGCCGAGGAGCTCGCCAAGGGGGAGTGGGATGTCCTCGTCCTGGCCGTCAAGCCGCAGATTCTACCGGACGTGGTGGCGCCCATCGCGGGGCTGCTTGCGCACAAGTTGGTTGTCTCCATCGCGGCGGGCGTTAACCTGCACACGCTGGAGAACCTGCTTCCCGACGTGCGGACCGTGCGCGTGATGCCCAATCTCCCCATACAGGTGCGCAGTGGTGCGACCGCCATCGCGCCCGGACCGCTGGCCGCAGAGGAGGACGTGCAGCTCGTGCGCAAGCTGTTCTGCTCGCTGGGTTCTGCGCAGGTAATGCGCGAGGACCAGCTGGATGCCGAGGGGGCCGTGGTAAGCTGTGGCCCCGCCTACGTTGCGCTCTTTATTGACGCGCTCACGCGTGCGGGGGTCCGTGCGGGCCTTCCGGCGGCCGTGTGCCGTGACATGGTGGAGGCAACGGTGCTGGGAGTGGCCCAAACGCTTTTGGAGTCGGGTGAACACCCACGCTCCTACATGGAGCGCGTGACCTCTCCCGGGGGCACGACCGCAGCTGCGCTGTACCAGATGGAGCCGCTCGTTATGGAAGCCGCGTATGCCGCGACCGACGCGGCGCTTGCGCGCACCCAAGAGCTTGCCGGAGGCAAATAGCGATGATGATTGGCGGCTTTAGCATTGCGATGTTCGTATCCAGGCTCTTTGCCTTCTACCAGATGCTCATTCTCATCTGGTGCATCCTGTCCTGGATACCGTTTCCACAAAACGGCGTGCTGCAGGGCATCATTGGCGCCATCGACACGCTCGTGAGCCCTTATATCAATCTGTTCAGACGCTTTATTCCGCCGTTTGGGGGATTGGACTTTTCGCCCATTGTGGCTATCATCGTTCTTGGCTTCATCCAACGACTCATTATGGGTATACTTATCTAGCAGTAAGGTGTCTTGACACGTGACGTAAGGTGTCTCGCGCTAAGGAATCGAAAGGGAACAAGATGGCAATCACACCAGCTGACATTGAACAACTTACCTTCTCCCCGTCAAAGCATGGATACGATACCGAGGAGGTAGACAATTTCCTCGAGCAGCTGACCGTTGAGATTGACAGCATGCTTCAAAAGATTGCCGACCTCAAGGGTCGTCTCAACACCTCGGACTCCCAGCTTCAGTCGTCGCAGGCCCAGGTCGCCTCGCTGCAGCGCGAGATCTCCGAGCTGGAGATCGAGATCTCCACCCGTCCGGCTGTTGCCGCAGCCGCGCCCGCCCCGCAGCCGGCAGCTCCCACGCAGGAGTACACCGCTTCCGAGCGCCAGATCTCCCAGGTTCTCATCGTCGCCCAGCAGAGTGCCGACAAGATCGTGGCAGAT
>JAUMWN010000185.1 GCA_030529625.1 Coriobacteriales bacterium | reverse complement strand
GGCTACTTCCACGGCTCCTCAAGCGAGAGCTCAAAGGTAACCTCGGACGGCAACGCGCGAATACGCGCAAGCTCGTCTTCGTCCAGATGAGCCACCGGCATCACGCGATACCCTACCGACTCTTCCTGCCCGCTATGGAGGATGGCGAACCAGCCATCTGCTACGCTCACATCCCCATTGGCCCATCCTTGCTGCCTCTCGGACTCATCGAAGACACCCTCCTTGAGCTCGCAGCAGTAGTCCACGCCCGAATCGTGGCCAGAAACCGAAAGGGGCAGGCGGTTCATGAGGTCGTGCGCCGCCTGGGTCTGGTTAAGGGGCGCCCGCACGACGACATCGCCCGAGCGGATTACCAAGCGCGCAACGTTGCGATCGTTGGGGTCGGTAAGTGCCGCACCGGCCGCACGCAGCCGTTCCAGCAGCTCAGGGGACTTGTTCTCCTCTCCCGCTGCAGTAAAGATGCCCATGTTCTCAAGATGCAGCCAGCCCAAGAACGAATGCTGGTAGGAATAGATGGCGCCATCGTAGACGCCCTTGGATCCCGAACTTAGCAGCAGCGCAGCCTTTGCGAGCTTGCGCGGATAGCCAGGTGCGTAAATGCGGTGGATGGCGCAGGCAAGCTGTCCCGAGAGCCCGTGGTAATAGACGGGGCTCGCCAGCACGATCATGTCGGCGTCGTCCAAGGCGGGATAAATCTTTTGCATGTCGTCGTTTTGCACGCACTGGCGCGGAGCTTTGGTGTGGCAGTATTCGCAGGCAAGGCAACCCGCGATGTCCATACGACAGACGTCAAAGACGGTCACCGCGTGACCGGCGCTCTGCGCGCCCTCACGATAGGCGGCAACCATCGCCGCCGTGTTGCCCTTGGGACGCGGACTTCCATTGAGGATCACGATGTTCACGGCGCTACTCCTCGTTGCCGGACGCTATGGTAATGCTCACGTCGCCGTTACCCAGCAGGCTCGCCATGCCGTCGGAAGTCTGGCTGGTAATGTGGCCCAGGCGCGTGTAGGCCCAGCTGTTAGAGCCGTAGAACACAACGATCTGGTTGCCCGAATACAGGACGATGTCGCCCGCGGTCGTCGTGGTTTGCACATCGTTGGCCGTAAGCTTCGTGCCCAGCGGCCCTACCTGCTCGAATCCACCGTACATAGAAAGGTCCACGGTCAGCGGCGCATTGGCCACGAGCGCCTTTAGGTCGGCAACCGCCTGATTGTCCTCCCACTCCACCGTTACGTCGGTTCCGTCTATGCTCATCTTCATGGCGTTCGTCTCCCCTTCGTCTGCCACTTCATTGCTGGCCTGTTCTTGTGCGGACACTGTCTCCTTACGAGGTGCTGGCTGTGGGGCAGGAGTTTCGCTCGCACCGCCCGCACAACCAGAGGTCGCAAGGAGCAACATCGCAGCAACCATACCGTATAGGATTCTTCTCATGGCACCTCCCTGGCCGTTTGCGCCTATTGTGCCTCATGCCATAATCTATTACAAATACCTATTGTTCATTCTTAGTCATAATGCTAATGCATACCAAGCCTATGCGGGAAACCCACCGTAACCACTTCCCTCCTCACGTCTTGGCGGTAGCGCCAGCTTTGCCTGCCCGCGTCGTATAATCAACTAACGCGGGTGACATCACGAGAGGAGGTCGCATGAAGGTAATCGACACGACGCTGGGCATCGACCTAAGCGACCCCCGCAGCATCGAGTCATACTGGAACGAAGAGCTCATTGAGGCGCTGTACTTTGGACCCAAGAAGGTTTCGGCAAACATGCGCGACGCAGCCCTGGCCAGCACGACGTTTGCGCAGAGCTGCGCAAGGCTGCAGGCGCTCGCCGCCTCTTGCCCGCTCGCCTCGCACTGCTCCAGCCTCATGGACGGATTCGCGCGAGACACCGGACATGCCCTCGCAC
>JAUMWN010000006.1:55566-59091 GCA_030529625.1 Coriobacteriales bacterium | reverse complement strand
GACGGGAATCCCGGGCGGACGAGTGTTCGTGTCAATCAAGGTCTAACATAGAGTTCCCATTTTGTGGGAATAGGGGTTTGGCCCCTTTTCTCAGTTGCCTATGCCAGGTCGCGGAAGTGGAAGCTCCTTGCACCGGAGGCGTAGTCGCCCACCACGTGGTCGGTGCCGTAGATCTTGTACTTGTAGGTGACCAGACCCTCCAGGCCCACGGGACCGCGTGCGTGCAACTTGCTCGTGGAGATGCCCACCTCGGCACCAAAGCCATAGCGGAAGCCGTCGGCGAACCGCGTTGAGGCGTTCTGGTACACGCCCGCGGAGTCCACCAGCTGCAGGAAGCGCTCGGCCGTGGTCTGGTACTCGGTCACGATTGCGTCCGTGTGGTGCGATCCGTGGCGATTAATGTGGTCGATGGCCTCGTCCACGTCCTCCACGAGCTTAATCGAGATAATCAGCGCAAGGTACTCGGTGTCCCAATCCTCATCGGTCGCGGGCGCACAGTCCACGATGGCGCGCACCTCGTCGGTACCGCGCACCTCAACGCCCTCGGCAACAAGGCCGGCCACGATGGGCGGCAGGAGCCGCTCGGCGGCGCTGCGCTGCACCAGCAGCGTCTCCACTGCGTTGCACGCCGCGGTGTACTGAACCTTGGCATCCACCACCACGCGCACGGCCTTCTGTACGTCCGCGTTGGCATCCACGTATATGTGGCAGATGCCGTCGGCATGGCCCATCACCGGGATGCGCGTGTGGTCCATGATGTAGCGCACAAACGCGTTCGAGCCACGCGGAATGAGCAGGTCCACCGAGGTGTCGCAGTCCAGCAGCTCGGTGATCTCCTCGCGTGCCTCCACCTGATGCAGGCACGTGGCGGGAAGGCCCGCGTCCACCGCCGCCGCATAGATCACGTCGAACAGCGCCTTGTTGGTGCGCATGGTCTCGCTGCCACCCTTGAGCAGCGCGCAGTTGCCGCTCTTGAGGCACAGCGTGGAAATCTGTACGAGCGCGTCGGGACGCGCCTCAAAGATAACGCCAATCACGCCGATGGGGCACGACTGGCGCACGAGCACCAGACCCTCGTCGAGCTCGCGCTTGAGAAGCTCGCGACCCACGGGATCGGGAAGGCCAATGAGGTCGGCAATGCCAGCGCACACGTCGGCGAGCTTGCCCTCGTCAAACTTGAGGCGCTTAACGACCGCAGATGCAACGCCATCACACTCGGCCGCCTCAAGATCCTGCCGGTTTGCCTCGAACACCTCGTCCTTGTGCGCGATGAGCGCCTCACGAATGCGTGCCAGCGCGTCGTTGCGCATCTCCACCGGAGTCGCCGCCATAATGGGGCTCTCGAGCTTCATTTGGGCGGCGGTCTGGGCAATGGTAGTCATGATGGGTTCCTCCCCTTTCGTTGCGTTCCGCCAAGTATAGCGCCAAGGCGTCGCACAGGCAAAGCCTGCACTGAGGGGACAGTCCCCTGTGTTTAGGGGACAGTCCCCTCAGTGCAGGTGGGAGACAACTGTCACGCATCTAAGGAACCGACGAACAATTACTCATCGATTTTGCGGACCCGCGCGGCGCATCCGCCGGTTGTCGTCGGTTCCTAAGAGGTGGGCCACAATTCGGTCGAGCTCGGACTGCGCGACGCCCGCCTGCAGGAGGTACTGGCGCACGGACCCGTATTGGCGAACCAGCCAGTCGCAGGTCGCAAACATGGTATGAATGCGTGCGAGCGTGCCGTCATGGGGCGGTGGCGGCAACGCAGGGTCCCACGTCGCCAGCGCCTCATCCGCCTCCTCGTCGGACGCGAAGGCATATGCATAGTCCGCCACCAGGTCTTCTCGGCTCACTCCGGCAACCCCAAGCACCAGCGCCGAGACAAGCCCCGTGCGATCCATGCCAGAGGCGCAATGGAACAGCACGCACTCGCCCCGTCGGGCCTGCGACATAAACGAGAAGATCGTGCGGATGCTCGCGTAGTCCAAGAGCATGCGCCTGTAGCCCTCAAGGAGGTATGCCACGACACGCCCCGTCCTGGTCCACTCTGGCGTCATGGCCCGCTCGTCCACCATAACGGCGTTGGACCACGTCACCTCGCTCACATGGGCCAGGCGGTCGGAGAGCTCAGGGCGTTCCACGCCCATGCGCAAGTCCACGACCCTGCGCACGCCAAGGTCGAGCAGCCGGTGCAGGTCGTCGTCACTCAAAAACATCGTGTCGCCCGCGCGCATAAAGCGTCTGGGCCTGGTGGTGCCAAACGGAGTTCGATAGCCGCCCAGGTCGCGCACGTTGAACACCGTCGCAAACTCGATCCTATTGCCTCCGGCCCTTCCCATGCGTGCTCCCCAGACGGCAGTTTGGAGGTGGCAAGGCATGCCCTGCCACCTCGCACTCGAGATATCGCCTACAGTGCGACCGTACGCTCCTCGTCAATAGCGGCAACCTTGCGCCTGCGGTTGGCGTAACGCTCCGCGGTAAGGGTGTCGGTGGACATCCAGGTTTGGACGATGGCCATGGCAAGCACGGGACCGATGAGCTTTCCGCCAATGCACAGCACGTTGGCGTCGTTGTGCTGGCGCGCGAGCTCGGCGCACACGGGATCCTGGCACACGCACGCAAAGATGCCGCGGAACTTGTTGGCGATCATGGCCGAGCCATAGCCCACGCCGTCCACGAAAATGCCGCGGTCGCACTCGCCGGTTGCGACGGCCTTCGACGCGGGATAGATAAAGTCAGAGAGGTCGCAGCCCTCCTCGTCGTAGGTGCCAAAGTCGACTACCTCGTGGCCCTGCTCCTCGAGCCAGGCCTTTATCTGATTCTTGAGTTGGGTGCCGGCGTGGTCGTTTGCCATTGCGATCTTCATGTGAGTCCTCCCATCCGTTGGAACATGCGCACCTTTAGTCTAGCGTCCAGCGAACGCGAACCGCACCACGCATCGACAAGCGCGTCAATGCGCATGCTCCTCGTTGTCGCGCAGGATGTACAGGTCCACCGTGTCGTTGACCACATGGCCAAACGCCGACTTAAACCGCCTGGTGAGCACGGGCTCCACGCCATCCGAGAAAACGCAGTCCGCGGCATGTATCACGTCCGGCGCCTCCACGTCTTGTGCCTGGGTGACGTTTACCTCGCGTGCCACGCTCGCAAGCCGCTGCTGTGAGAGCGCAAGGCCTACCTCGGCCTGGGCAGACGTTTGGTACGTGCCCACGTTCGACTCGCTCTGCTGGGTGATCTGGTCCTGCCGGCGACGCTGGTCATCCCACGTCGTGACGGGAATGACGGGAACGCCGCCCAGGCCCATGGGCCCCACGAGTGTGAGGACGGCAAGAGATGCGGCGACCTGCTGTGCCGTGGGCATCTGCGCCCTGTAGGGAATTCTCCCGTTCAGGCCAACCGGTTCTTCCGCCATGCGTCTCGCCCCCTCTCGCTTCTCATAGTAGCACGCAACGACGCCCGCATTGCTCCGACCCGTACTGGAGGGACTCCTCCCCCGTGTTTTGGGAACACACCCCCGTGCTGCGGGGGCACTGCCCA
>JAUMWN010000006.1:35231-55556 GCA_030529625.1 Coriobacteriales bacterium | reverse complement strand
CCCCGTGTTTGCGCGCCCACCCCCCCGGGGGGGGGGCCCCCCCCCCGGGGCGCCGCGGCCCCCCCCCCCCCCCCCCCGGGTCCGGTGGTGCTACTGTAGAGGCATGGTTTACGCGCGCATTGGAGATGAACGCATGGTTTGCGAGAAGGTAGTTGTTGGAGCGGAGACCGAGTACCCCCTCAACGGGTTGCTCACGCTGCCGGATGGTGCTGTGGAACCGGTGCCCGCCGTGGTGATGGTGCACGGCTCTGGACCGAGCGACATGGACGAGCGGGTACGAAAGCTCACGCCGTTCAAGGACCTGGCGCAGGGACTCGCGTCACACGGCATCGCGTCGCTGCGATACGACAAGCGCACCTTTGCCTATGGGAGAAAGGCGGCCAAGGCCATCCCCACCGTACGTGAGGAGACAATCGAGGATGCGCTGCGGGCCACAGACATCCTCAAGCGTGACTCGCGCGTCGACCGCAACCGCGTCTTTGTCCTGGGTCACAGCATGGGCGCCATGCTTGCCCCCAGAATCGACGCCGAGGGCGCAGACGCGGCAGGTCTCATCCTCATGGCGGCAACCCCCTACCGCCTGGAAGACGTCGTGCTCAGGCAACTGGAGCAGGCAGGCAACAGCAGACCCGTGCTGGGGAAGGTCTTTAAACTCGAGCACCGGTTCTTCCGCAAGAAGTTCGACGGCCTCTACCAGATGAGCGACGAGGACGCACGGCGCAAGAAGTTTGCCGGAGGCATATCGCTGTATTACTTTAAGGAAATGGGCCAGAAGACCGCCGTTGACTACCTTCTGGAAAACGAAAAGCCGGTCCTGGTATTGCAGGGCGGGCGGGACGTCCAGGTACTTGCAGACGACGACTTCGCTCAGCTTCAGTCGCTGCTTGCCGATCGCGACAACACGACCTTTAGGCTGTATCCCGAGCTCAACCACGCGTTTGTGCACGCCCTGTACGACGACATCCTCAAGGCGTCAAAGGAGTTTGGCACGGAGCGCCACATTGGCGAGGAGGTCGTGGCCGACATCGCGGCGTTTGTCAAATCCAACGCATCGGGTTGCACACAGGGGACAGTCCCCCGCGTTCAGCCTCTGGCGAGGCCAAACTCGGGGGACAGTCCCCTGTGTGCAACCTTTATCCAAGCGAACAGCACACCCAAGCGCTATGCGCGCGATGAGCTGTCCGTGGTCATGGTCATGGACTGGAAGCGATTCTCCATAAACTCGTTGTCGTAGTGCTCGTTGCAAAAGGCAACGATGGCCGAACAGTGCTCGTAGTCCATGGTGCCGGCCACTCGCTCGTACCAGCAGTCGAAGGCGGCAAGGGTGAGCCCGCCGTCCACAATCATGAGTATGGCGACCACCGCCGTAACGCTATAGCGCCAGTTCCAGGGAATCTTGTTGATGAGCTTGAGCATGTGGGGCAACAGCCAGCGCAGCCACACCAGGCCAAGCAAGCCCCATATGCAGAAGAACATAAAGTTCGTGCGACCATTGATGTTGAGGAACGTGCCAGAGTAGTCCCAGGCCACAATACCAAAGGCCGTCTCCAGGAACCAGCTCACAAAATACTCGAAGGCCGCACCAATGACGCCTGCCACCACGAAGACGACAAGGGGATTGCTCTTGTAGTAGCGGTTGAGGGCCACGGTCATAAGGACCGCGCCAAATCCATAGATGGGACTAAACGGCCCGTACAGCAGCCCCGAACGATTCTGAAAGACGCCAAGCTCCACCACCACCATGTGCCAGATGGTCTCAATCACAAGCCCCAGGACGCAGCAGATCATAAAGACCCAAAAAACGTTGAAGAAGTTGAGGGTAATGTAGCCCTTGCCCGTGGCGTCACGACCGAGCGTGCCCGCCTCCTTGGCCTCCTTGTCGGCCAGCTTTTGCTTCTCGTGCTTCTGGTGGCGCTCGGCCCTGAGCGAGGGATCGGAGTACACCTCAAGCACAAACAGAATGATTATGTTCACAAACGGGATGAGCAGCTCGATCTTGAGGCCAGCGAGCATAAAGAGGCAGAGAAAGACAGCGGTCTCCAGGCCAATCATCACGTGACAGAGCGTGGCCGCCTTGTGGCGCTTGCTCCTAATGAGGCGCACACCCAGGACAAAGAAGATCACGGAAACCACGATGGAGACGACTATGAGCACCGCGGCAATAATGATGGTCGTGAGTGAGGCATGGCCCGTGGTGCCAGCCTCCGCTATGTTGAAGCCTCCACTGAGCAGGTCGATGAGATACAGCGCCGCACGCACGGACGCAACCATCTGTACGCAGCCGCCAACAATGCTGAGGATGCCATATGCCCGAATGAACCACGGGTACTTGTCGGGAGTGTATGACGGATCCTTAAAGTGCTTGGGTCTTGGCTTCGTCTGTTGCTTCTCTTCTTCCTGCATACGGCACTCCCTTCACGTTTACAAACCTATAGTACTCGTTGCTAACGCCCTTGCCCAGCAAACAACAACGACCAAACGCGGGGTTCCCGCCTACTTGCACACGGTACCTTCGAGAATGTCCACAATGTGCCACAGGTACGTGCGAATGTATGCGAGGGGGTGGGCATTGCAATCCCGGCCACGTCGCGCCAGCCAAGGGAGCGGTAGAAGGTACACCACCGCACGTGCTCAAGATCTGCCAGGTACGAGAAGAGCGGCCACCTCGCGCGCAGTTCGCCATCCGGGACCGTGCTCAAGTCCTGCTCAACGTATTCCACAATATCATTCGCAGGCCGGCACAGCTTGCGGTGGAACTCCTGCGAGCTGGTCTTGCCAGCCTCAAGTCCGAGCATCCAGAGCTTGTAGGGTATGGACAGTGCGGCTGACCGATGGCTGTACTTGTCAAGCTCAGGAAGGCTCTGGTAGCCCATCTCACCCCGACGCAAAGGGATGTGCTCGTGTTGGGACCTTGCGGGGAGGGCAGAGATCTGGACGGCACAGGCCTTGAGCTCGTTGTTGCTGACGGAGTCGTAGGTAAACGTGTTCGCAAGGGACCCAAACGAACACAGCGGGAATCCCATCTCCCATAGCCCGCCCTGCAAGCCGTTCTTGCCATGCGCTCCGTCGACGAGCGGGTATTCCTCTCGCAGATGGACGGCGATGGTAACGCGATCGTCCCTGCGGCCTGCAACCGGCGCGTCCTCGTCGTTCTCACGCCACGCTCGCATCTTGCGCACGGCAAGGCTGCGCTGCAGCTCGAGCGCCGCGCTCAATCCCGAGTCATCATTCTGGAGGCACACCAGGCAGTACAGATGGTCATTTTCACTCAGAACGGGCTCAAACGACTCGGCGATGGCAGGAACCGCGTCTTGGGTGTACCACATGGTGCGCACCGCTTGTCCCTGTAACAGCATGTGCATCTCGGTGCTCAAGACGTCCATCTCGCAAAAGCGAACGGTGGGCGTGCCATGCCGCTTAGCGACGGACCACTTCCCCTTGCGCGGCCCATCCAGGTCCTCGCTGTAGGATTGCTCGGTCATGAGCTCTGGGCAGGCCAGGAAGAGGCTCTCCATCTTCTGCCGCACCTGGGACTTGTCCACGACCACGATCTTGAGCTGGGTGCCGGCAAGCCTGCCTAGCCAGGACGCGGCCTTGAGCACCTCGGTGCCGAAGGCACCGCACCCGAGTATGAGGACGGTAAGCTGCTGCTCCTCGAGCGCCGGACTGCCCAATTGGCCATCCGCATCGCTGTGCGAGAGGTCGATGGGGTCCAGGACCTCGTAGAGCGGGTGGCTCGCGAATAGGTTCTCTACGGCAAGCTCGGTTTGGAACAGTGCGTGCGTATCGATCAGTTCTCGCAGGCATGTGGCGAGCTCTACCACGCCGTCCATAATCTGGTCACAATACACCTGGCACGGCTTGCTCAGACGCTTCTCTATGGTCTCTATGTTATGTCCCACGATGCTATCGATCAGGGCAGCATCCTTGGGACGCGTGTACAGGCAATGAATGCCCAGGCGATCACCCATCCTCAGGATGGAATCGAACACCTTGGGCTCCAGGCCAAGCCTGGCATAGGCCGCCGCGTCACCGGCGCTGCCCATTGCGCAGGCATGTAGTGCTGCGGCGATGGCCCGGCAGAGCTCGCCGTAGTCGCCAGGACCCAAATCGCGGCTTTCCTTGGCGTATGCGATCCTCCAGATTCGCCACGTCTCGTCCCACAGCCGCTCAAACATGAGGTCCCACAGCATCCCGCACGTGATGAGGTTGGTGGTGCTGTTTTGCGAGACGGCAAAGAAGCGCAGGGCGCACGTCTCGAGCGCACGTTTGGAGAGCTTGCGAGGAACGGACTCGGCAGGTAGCGAGGTATAGATGAGATTTGCCTTACCCCGTGCTTGATCCTGGAGGTCCTCCATGAGCGTCTCGTCGCGGCTCGCCTCCAAGTCGCCAACGTTTGCGAAGACAATAAGGGGCAGGCACTCCTTGCGGGTCTTTATGATGCTGCGCGCCAGCGCCGCGCCATGCTCGTCCAGCTCGTGGAAGACGTATATCTCCCCCATCACCGAACCATAGGACTTTCGCCAACTCCAAAACTTGATCCTCAAGTCGGAGATACCGTTAAAGACGGCGTCCAGGGCTGCAAAGACTGCCGCGAGGGGGCAGGCTATGGCATACAGGATAATGAGAAAGGCGTGGGTGAGGAGCAGAACATTGGACAACACCCCCAGCGAGCGGGCATCGTCTATCCAGTTGCTCGGCGACATGCTGAGGCCTACGGACTGAATGACCGAGAATATGGAGCTGGAAAACGAGACAAGCCAGCTGCCGTCGTCCACGTGCGCCATGGCTCCCGGATGCATGCCCGCATAGAGGGCGATGGGCGACATGAGCAGGAGCAGTCCCAGCATAAGTATGAACAACCTCATGAGCGGCTCTGCGATAAAGGGGAACCTTTGCACGAACCGAATCGAGATTATGCTTCGTACGCAGACCCATAGGACCACGCATGCGGCAATGATGGAACACAGCAAAGACAGGGTCCATTGCCCGAGGACGACACCACACACGACGATTGGCGTGAGTATCACGACTACGAACAAGGGAGCGCAGAGTTTGATGCTGTATCCCGGGTCGTTCTGCTCGGACACGGTGAACGGTGCGTTGCGGGTCATCCCAGCTCCTCGATTTGGGGTTGTGTGTGCTCAGGTTGCGTGTTTCAGTTTAGTGCATGCAGGATGTGATGACGAGCGGATTTGGGCTGCACAGAGGGGACAGTCCCCCGAGTTCGGCCTCCCCGTAACGTCGTCTAAGACGTTACGGATTGCTACGTATCTGCGCCACTCCTAGGCGAACTGGCTGTTGTAGAGTGCGGCGTACTTGCCGTTGAGCGCCATGAGCGTGTCGTGGTCGCCAACCTCCTTGATGTCGCCGTGCTCCATGTACAGGATTGTGGCAGCGTCGCGGATGGTCGAAAGACGGTGTGCGATCACAAAGCTCGTGCGGTTCTCCATGAGCTTGGCCATGGCGTCCTGAATCGTCTGCTCGGTGTGCGCGTCGACGTTGGACGTCGCCTCGTCGAGGATCATGATCTCGGGATTGGCCACGATGGCACGCGCGATGGTGAGCAGCTGACGCTGGCCCTGGCTGATGTTCTCGGCGCCCTTGGACAGCACCATGTCGTAGCCACCGGGCATCGTGCGAATAAAGTTGTCGGCGCATACGGACTTTGCAGCCTCGACGATCTCCTCGTCGGAGACCTCGCGATCGACGCCATACTTGAGGTTGTCGCGAATTGTGCCCTCAAACAGCCACGTCTCCTGAAGCACCATACTAAAGTGGTGGCGCAGCTCTGCGCGGGTCATCTCCTTGGAGTCCACGCCATTGACCAGAATGCGGCCTCCGTCAATCTCGTAGAAGCGCATGAGCAGGTTTATGAGCGTCGTCTTGCCAGCGCCAGTGGGGCCAACGATGGCGATCTTCTTGCCCGGCTCCGCCGTAAAGTTGACGTCGGTCATCAGCTTGTTGTTGGGCGTGTAGCCAAACTGCACGTGCTCAAACGAAACGGAGCCGTCACACTTCGTGGGCTTCTTGCCCTCGGCGGGATCGGGAATCTCCTCTTCCGAATCGAGCAGCTCGAAGATGCGCTTGCCTGCCGCCATGGCGGTGGACAGCTGGCCGGACATCTGCGAAACGACGGTAAAGGGCTGCTGGATGTTCTTGGTGTACTGCAGCGCCGACTGCACGTTACCAACGGTCATGATTCCCTGTATCGCGAAGAAGCAGCCGACCAGGGCCGAAACCGCATAGCCCAGGTTGTTGACCATCATCGTTATCGGCATTACGGCACCGGAGTAGGTCTCTGCCTTCTCGGTCTTGCTGAGCAGCTCCTCGTTCATCTTGTCGAACTTGGCGATTGACTTTTCCTGATAATTGAAGGAGGTCACGACGTTCTGGCCGTTGTACATCTCCTCCACGTAGCCGTTTACGGCACCGAGCAGGTTCTGCTGGGCACCATAGTTCTTGCCACTGATCTTTTGGGCGGGCCTCGTGAGCAAAAGTGTGCCCGGAATCATGAGGATTGCGATCAGGGTCAGCCAGGGGTTGATCACGAACAGCATGACCAGCGTGCCAACAAGTGAGACGGCATTGTTGATGACCTGATACGTGTACGTACTCAGAAGCGAGTTGATGGCGTCCACGTCGTTGGTGACGACGGATAGGATGTCGCCGTTGGCACGAGTGTCGTAGTAGTTGAGCGTAAGCTTGTGCATCTTGTCCTCGACGTCGCTACGCAGGTCGTGCACGACCATGGCAACAACGCGGGCCATGCCCTTGTTTGCGAAGCTGCAAAAGACCATGGACAACACGTACAGAATCGCCACGATCGCGGTAGTAACAAGAGCGGCCTCCACCTTGCCGACGGCGTGGGGGCCGGCCCAAAGGTAGACGGTCTCTTCGATGGCCGTACCGTCGGCCGCGTATTGAACGAACCAGTGATGGTCCGACACTCCCGCGTAGAGGATGGTGGTGATCTCTCCCAGGACTACCGGCGCGGCCACCGTGAACAGGGTTCCAATGATGCACACCACCACGGCGGTGGTGAACTTCCCCTTGTAGTGGCCAAAATAAGAGAACAGACGCTTAAACACTTGCGAGTTCACGGCGCACCTCCTCTTCTCCCAGCTGGATCTCTGCGATCTCGCGATAGAGCTGGCACGATTTGAGAAGCTCAAGATGCGTGCCCATGCCCGTTACCTCTCCGTTTTCCAGAACGAGGATGCGCGTGGCGTCCATGATGGTGTTCACGCGCTGGGCGACCACGATCATCGTGGCCTCTCCCATGCTCTCCTGCAGGTTTTGACGCAGCTGCTTGTCGGTCTTCATGTCGAGCGCCGAGAAGCTGTCGTCGAAGATGTACACCTCCGGCTTCTTCATCACGGCACGGGCGATGGCCAGGCGCTGACGCTGGCCGCCCGAGAAGTTCGTGCCGCCCTGTGCGACGTCTGCGTGGTACACGCCGTCCTTGCCCTCGACGAACTCCGAGGAACAGGAGATGCGGCACGCCTCGGCCCAATCCTCCTCGGTACCGTTCTCGTTGCCCCAGTTGAGGTTTTCCGCGATGTCGCCGGTGAACAACACGTTCTTTTGCGGCACGTAGCCTATGGCATCGCGCAGCTCGCTCTGCTTGTAGTCCCTCACGTTCACGCCGTCGACCAGCACCTGACCGACTGTGGTGTCGTACAGACGCGGAATGAGCTTTACGACGCTGGACTTGCCGCAGCCGGTCCTTCCAATGATGGCCGTGGTCTCGCCAGGACCCGACGTAAAGCTGATGTTCTTGATCACCGGCTCGTCCGCACCTGGGTAGGAGAACGTCACGTCGCGGAACTCCACGGTGCCCCGAGAAGTCTTTGCAGGCGTCTCCTTCTTGGGATCGGTAATCGAGACTTCTGCCTCAAGCACCTCGGCGATGCGGCTCATGCAGGCAAAGGCGCTCGGGAACAGACTCACGACGTTTGCCATCAGGACGATGCCTATCAGGATCGTGGCGATGTACTGGACCGCCGAAACCAGCGTGCCCGTTTGCATGCTACCGGTGGCCACATAGTAGGTGCCCACTGCCATGGTGCCCACCGTCGTGAAGCCAAACAGCGCGGTCGCCGTGGGATACATCGCGCCAGTCATCAACGTCGACTTGCGGGAGATCTCGGCGGTCTCTGCGTTTAGCTCGCCAAAGCGATCGATCTCGTGCTGCTGCTTGTTAAAGGCACGGATTACACGAACGCCCTCGAGCGTCTCGAGGAACACCCTACCGTGTACGATTCTCTCCAAGAATTGCGCACGGTAGGGATGCAATCTAACATGGAATCGTACACGGCATCCCATGGGAACAGATCAGGGGGATGCGCTGCATCTCCAGTGCCGAGCTGCGCGCACGGAAGACAAGCAACATCAGGGGGTATGGCATGGCGGACGAGAGACACGGCATCGCGAGGCGCTCGGCGGCTCTCTTCCTCTCCACGTTTGCCATCAGCGCGACCACAAATACGGGCTATGCAATTCTGGCAGCCATGCGCAAGAGCTTTGTGGAGCGACACGGGTGGCTGGCCGAGGAGGAGATGGCCGACTACGTGGCACTTGCCCAGAGCGCTCCCGGGCCCATGGCCATAAACGCCTCTGTTGTGGTGGGCTGGCAGGTGGCGGGACCTGCAGGCGCGGCGGCCGCCGTCCTCGGGTGTGCACTTCCCCCCTTCCTGACAATGGTTGCCGTCACGCTGCTCTACGACGGCTTCGCGCACAACGTGCTGGTCGCGGCATTCCTGCGCGGGATGCAGCTTGGCGTGGTGGCCATGCTCATCGATGTCCTCGTAGGTATGGCCGGCGTCGCTACCAAGGGACGTGGCGCCTATCCCTGGGTCTTGATGCTGGCCTCGTTCGCCTACGTGCGCCTTACGGGGTGCTCCATTGCCTGGCTCGCAATCGCCTGCGCGGCAGTTGGCGTGGCGCGCGCCACCCTCGCCGCCCGCGAGGCGAAGGCGGGAGGTGATGTGTGATGCCAACACTTCTGCAGGTTCTGCTCTCGTTTATAAAGGTTGGGGCGCTTTCCTTTGGAGGGGCGTACGCATCTGTGCCGCTCGTGGAACGCGAGGTGGTCTCCTGCGGCTGGATGAGCGCCGCCGAGTTCGCCGACCTCATGGCCATGGACGAGCTCACGCCCGGTCCCATCCTCATCAACAGTGCCACGTTCGTGGGCATGCGGGTCGCAGGCGTGCCCGGCGCAATCGTCGCCACGCTGGGCTGCATCCTGCCAGCGTGTCTCGCCTCGCTTGCGTTGGTGCTGCTCTACCGCAGATACGCTGACGCTCCGCCCGTGAAGGGGACGCTGCACGCCCTCAAGTGCATGGCCTGCGGGCTCATCGCCTCCACGCTGCTCGCGATGGCGACAAGGACGTTGGTCCCCGATGGACGTCCCGCACTGCTCCTTGTGCCCGTGGTGGCCGGCGCATACGTCGCTCTGCGTCGCAAGGCGAGCCCGCTGCTCGTGATTCTCGCGTGCGGCGCGGCCGGATCGGTGCTCGCTGCGTTTGGTGCGTGGGTTTGAGTTTGGCGGGATTCCTGGTTTCGCGACCCCACGATTGACCTCGCAACGCCCCGCCGTTAGGCCGAGGTCACCTTCAGGCAAGGTGCTATTCGTCCGAATAAACTACCCCAATGCCAATGAGGTAGTTCAAACGGACGAATAAGACTCCGAAAACGTTCTATTCGTCCGATAAAACTACCCCATCGCATTTGAGGTAGTTTTATCGGACGAATAGGGGCTTGCTGTTCGGCGCAGGCCGAGCGGTCCCTGCTGTATCCTGAGCCTGGATTGCATGGCTAATCCGCACCAACCAGTGAGTAGCGGGTGTAACGTCCGTTTCCGTGCTTGGCGAGCACACCCATCCTCACCAACTCGCCAAGAATCTCACGCGTTCGAGTTGGCCCAAGACCCAGCTCTTTTGAGGTTTCGGATGCAGAAATCGAGCCATTGGCATCGCACACACGTATAACAATCCAAAGGCGATCAATTCCACCCATCGCCGCCAAGCGCCGCCCTAACGCCGCTCTATCGCCGCCAAGCGCAGCGTCACCTTAGTTCGGGAGCGCAATCCCACGGCAGACTCTACTCTGCACGCATGTCCGGCAATACGTATCTCGTTGCAGCACCTTTACCAGAACGAACGATTTTGCCATCGTCAACGAGCGACATGAGGATTCTGTACGCATGCTTTGCGCTTACGTCGAGCATACTCATTACCTCACCGGTAGATACTGACCCGTTCCTAAGCACGTGATCGTAGACCGAGGCTGGATACTCTGCAGAATCTATCTTCGTACGTGTGACACCTGGATGGTCGTAACGCTGACCGTATACCTCCTTGTTTAGGAAGAAGCGTCTCGTTCCGTTGTACGATTCTTGTCCAACAAGGCCAATGAGGAGCAGGCCTTCCAATGTGGCCTCCGCTTCGCTTTGGCTCATGTGTAAATGCTCACCCAGCTTGCGCGCCGTCAATGGGCCTTGAGTCCCCAGCGCATCGAGCGCAAGCATGCTCCAGACCGACGGCATGGCCCCCATGCGCTTGCGAGCCTCTTCGAGCATTTTCATAAAGCCTTCGTCCGGATTGCCGCGCGGAATGAAGAGGCGAACGTGAGCCCCGGCGGACTCAGTCCACTCGGGCACGTGCCTTCCGACGCGAAGCAATCCCTCGTATATTCGATCAACGCCTCTACCGGTACGCTCTGCCATGCCGATTCTCTTGAGCGCATCCATAAGGCAGAGGTTGCGGCCTCGTGGGTCAACCGTAAGGAGGTTGGCAGACGTGACACCGTCTATAAAGCCACCAGGACTTGATATGGAAAGACCGAGCTCGTCAATCTGAACCCTCACCTGTCCAAGCACCGTGTAGTCTCTATGCCCAAAAGCGTTGACGATTCCCTCCCTCACCGCATCCACATTGAACTCTGGAATGGTGATGCGGTAGAAGCCATCGAACAACTCCGCCCCGGGGTTCCACCCCGAAAGCATAGACTCCATGTCCTCCACGATGGAGAGAATCGGTCCGCAGTAGTCTTTGTCCACCCATGGGGTTGCGCCCTCAATCACTTGGAACGCCCCTCCATGATTCGGGACTATGCGCTTTATGGCCTCCCGCTTGCCGAGCAAAAGGATTCCCGCAATCGTTGGCACCATCGCTTCTCCATCAATTGTTACCAGAGAAAGGGCACGAACCAACTCATCGTTGGATAGGCCCAACAAGGCATCGTCAGCCTTGCTTGAGCTTGCCAGCCGCTCTTGCATACGTCACATTTCATTCGGATCGAGATCCTCCACCGTCGCACCTGGAGCAGCTACGGCTGAATAGTCGTAACTTCGAAGCTTGGAAAGACGAGAGACGATTTCGTGGGGATACATTGGCACGCTTTCTGGCGCACCATCAAACTTAACCCTTCTCCTGAGCATCTTTCCAGAGGCGGTCGCAACGACAGCGGAAGACTTTGGTACTTCGACGGCAATAACCATGGTTTTGCCATCCGCAACGGATACCATCTCTGGACTTACTCGCACCGAAACGGGAGGAACGGTCTTGTTTGCAATGAATGCCGCGAGACGAGTCGCGTCCCTATGTGTCTTATGTACTCCAGTAGGCGTCCCGTCGTCCTCGACACCAAGATACAGCACGCCTCCGTTGGTGTTTTCGAACGCGACCACCGTATCCAAGATGACGTCATCGCTCAGGCGTCTGACATCGCTTTTGAACTCTACGGATATGCTCTCTTGAGAAGGGATTATCATTGGACACCACCCAGACGCGGCCTTTGAACCTGACATGTCCTATTGATCCATTCGCACATGTCCGATTCAACGTCCGATTCCATACTACACTGTCTACAACTAGTCATGCGCTCATCCTGACACTCACTTAGTCACGGCAAGGTCTCATGGACCCCTATGCCTTAGAATATGAGGTACGAGACGTCTCACTCGCGGAGGTCAGCATGCTTGACTATGGTTTGCAAGACAGGGTCGCAATCGTCACAGGCGCAAACAACCCCCAGGGCATTGGAGCCGCGACGGCGCTGGCGTTTGCCCGCGAGGGAGCAAGGGTCGTCTTGGTGTACCAGAAGATCCCGCGCGACTTCGACGAGGACAAGACCGGGGGAAACGGCGTCGACCGCTACTACAAGGCCAATGCCGGCGACGCCTCCGCGGTGACGGCGAAGCTCGACGAGCTGGGCGCGGAGTACCTCGTGCTTGAGAAGGACATCTCCGTCGAGGCGCAGGTGCGCGAGATTTACGAGGCAACAATCGAGCGCTTTGGTCGCGTGGACGTCCTCGTGAACAACGCCGCAACGGATGACGAGAGCGGCAACGACACGATCGAGACCGTGACCCAGGAGGTCATCGACAACGCCTTTGCCGTCAACGTGCGGGGAAGCCTGCTCATGACGCGGGAGTTCGTGCGCCACCACAAGGACTACGGCAGAGTCATCAACCTCTCGACGGACTCCGCCCAGGTCTTCGCGGGACAGATCACCTACGGGGCGAGCAAGGCGACGCTCGAGGCGCTCACGCGCAGCATCGCCATGGAGGTTGGCAGGTACGGCATCACCGTAAACAGCGTGGCGCCTGGCCCCACGCAGACGGGATGGATCGACGAGGAGCTCGAGCAGGCCGTCCTGCCGCTCATCCCCATGGGAAGGCTCATCCAGCCCACAGACATCGCGAACACGATCCTGTTCCTCGCAAGCGAGCAGGCACGGTTCGTTACGGGCCAGGTGATCAAGGTCTCCGGCGGCCACGCCCTGTAGGGGCAAAACGGTCACGCCGCGTGACCGTTCCGTTCCCAACAGGGGTTTTGTGCAACAGGACACGCCACGTGACCGTTATTTGAGGCCTCCCCTTCCAGGGCATCGCTTATGTGTGAGTCGTGAATACCTGACCGCGTCATATCCCAGGCGTAATAATGCCTTAGATTGAATAAGGGCTCTTTTTGGGACGCCATACTGCCGATCACAATCGCTCCGAAGGGCCAGGCCATGACTGAGTACTACGAGCCAAATCTGTATATGAGCTCGCCGGGTTTTCCAAACACCATGGGCGTATGTGTCACACTCACCGAACCGGTGGACGGGGACATCCTGCGAGAGGTCGTGGAGGAGCTCCGCGAACGCTTCCCCTACTTCTACGTACGGGTAGAGCAGGACGGAAACGAACTTATCCCAGTACCGAATCCGCTTCCCATGACGGTGCGGAACACGTGGGAGCCCATCGACCTTCGCTCCGAGGAGGCCAACTTCCACCTAGGCGCCTTCAAGTATGAGGGGAAGCGCCTCGCCTTCGAGATCTCTCACGCCCTCACCGACGGGGCGGGAGTCATGCCGTATGTGAAGAGCGTTATGTACCTGTACCTCAGTCGCAAGACCGGACAGGTCTTCGACCCTGCGGGCTTTAGGCTTCCTGGCAGCGAGATTCCAGAATCCGAGATCGGAAACCCGTTCGCCGGGCTCGACATCGACGGCGCAGAGCCGCCGATGCTCCAAAAGGAGGCCGAGAGCGACTTCTATCGGCTGAGCGACGGCACGGAAAGCCACCGCTGCTTCTACCTCATGCTGGAAGAGGAGCAGGTGATGCGGTACTGCAAGGACAACGACGGCAGCCCAAACACGGTCTTCTCGGTGTTCTGGGCAAAGGCCGTGAGGCGTGCCGACCCCACCAGCGAGAAGACCGTGAGCATCTGCGTGGCCGTCGACAACAAGGCGATTCTGGGCAACCATGACAGCTACCGGATGTTCGTGAATACCGCAGAGCTCGACTTCGCCCAAGACAGGGACCTGAGCAACATCGCGAAGGCATGCACCATCGCCCGTGGTCAGCTCATGATGCAAACGATGCCGGAGAACGCGCTTTGGGCGCTCAAGCAGAAGAAGATGAGACACCAACAGATGGCGCAGATGCCACTGCAGATGAAGACGGACATAACGGCCCAGTATGCCGGTGTCCCGCGTTGGAGCATCGCCGTGTCCTATGCCAACAGCAGGAGCTTTGGCCCCCTCGACCCATACATCGAGGAGCTGTACGTGGTCTCCACCCCTGGGGTAACGGACATTCTTTGCGAGATCGCCTGCATCAACCAGCACTTCTTCCTGATGGTGGCGCAGACCTTCCAGTCACAGAAGTACATGGATGCGTTCCTCGCAGAGCTTTCCGAGGCGGGGATATCGTACGAGGTAAAGCGCACGGAGGACGCAAACCTGTGCGGAGTCGCAGCTGTCTAGGAGAGGATGCGAGAGTCTCGTTGGCCAAAGGTAGGATGCGCTAAGGAATCGGGTCGCGGTATGCTTGGTTGCAGGTCGCGTGTCCCTCTTTGCAGGTCGCGTGTCCCTCTTGCGGTAATACCGAATACCTCGGCGAATTCACTAGCGAAGTAGGAGTGCCTGTTGATGTAGTGGACCGGCTGCACGTGATTTCGTATGCCCCACTTCTTCCTCATCATTATCCCGAATTCGCCGTATCTGTCACTTGAGGCATGATTGCGCAAGCGATGTTGAGGAATGTCGCAAAAACAGACCATGGCAATAGTGAACCTGTCGCTTCCGCCGAAGCCAAGGTAACCATAGTCCTCGATAGTGTATCGAGGTGGAAAGGCCGATTCCTCTAGTATCGGTACGAGATAGCTTGCCCTCTGCACGAAACGATAGAGATGGTTGGAGAATTGCTCAGAGTCGGCGAATTCGATTCCGTCGTCTGACAGGCTTGCCGTCAAGGTGCCTTTCAAAGCAGCCCCCTTCGCGACGTATCCGCAATCACTCTCAGCGTCCGCCCATTCACTAACACTGCACGACCAGTCGCATCACAGCATCGATGTCCTCCGCCTTGCGCAGGTCGACTCGCGTGGGGCAACCGGGGCCGAACCCCTTGGCAGCACGTTTGTCTTGCGCGATACCTTCGGGGTCAATCAGTTCATCCACGGATTTGGGAAGTGCGATTGCGAGGCTTCCGTTGCTCACTCGTTCCTGTATTGCAATGCGCAACTTGGAGCCACCCGTACGGAAGCCTACATAGTACTTGGCGACGTACTGCTCCCAGTCTGGACGCTCGTCCTCGATAACGGAGCATAGCATTCCAAAGAGCGCATGGCATTCTCCTCCGGGCATGAAAGCCGGGTGGTTGTCCTCCAACGTCCACCCGGCATCGGGCTTGCGCTCCTTCTTGGGGCGGTACTTATCGACTACGCTTTCCTCCAATGAGGGGTAAGGCCAGGCCTGCAGCGCCTCCTTGGCAAGCGTCTCCGCGCGGTCAATTATCGCCTTCTCATCCCAAACCGCGTGGTCGACAATCGTCTCGTTGAGGTGCAGGAAGCTCATCCTGAGCCCGCCTGGCTTAAGGTCAAGCTTGTCCTTGAAAGAATGGTTTGAGTACTCCTGGTTGTAGCCGGTGAGTGTAAGGTTTCCGAGCGTGTTGCAAAGCCGATCGTGCACGTCTTGCCAGTCCGCACCAAGCATCTCGCGCCACTCAGGCGATGAATCAACCTTCTGGGGCATCACGTGCTCAATCTGGTAGAGATCCGTCGGTATGGGCTGCTTCGGGTGTGCCGAGTTCTCCAAGCGTTCCAAGTAGTAGCGGCTCTTCGAGAAGCGGTGGTACAGGTCTCGGCTCCTTAGCTGCTCGGAGAAGTCGTCATCTGTCGGAAAGTACGCCGTCATGCCATGCGAGTGGACGAGCAGCATTGCGGTTACGTACTCCTCCGGGTCCGCGCACGTCTCCAGCTCTCGGTACATGCCAGCGAAGAAGTTGTTCAGGCCGGTGGTGAATCGGCCGACAACCGAGCGTCGGAACAGGAAAGACTCAACGTAGTCACAGAGCCTTATGAACGCGTCCTTCGACAGGCGGTCGGTTGTCTCCCAGAGCGTATAGAGCGAGAGCATCAGCGGGCGAATCGGCTTTACGTCCAGCGATGCGATTCGGTCGAACCTCTCCCTCAGGTCAACGTCCTTCTCTCGCCCCATGAACATGCAGGCGTAGCGCCTGGCATAGTCACGCAGTTCCGCAAGGAGTCCCTGCGGGTCCTCGTCGCGGTGCTCGTCCTGCACGTACCCCTTGAATTCTTCGTACGCCTCGTCCTCTCGCGGACGCCGCGCAGGCACCTTGAGCCAGAGCCAGTACCATATGAAGGCGTTGAAATCGCGCTCGTTCTCGCTACCGAAAGTCTGCTCTATCGGCCTCCACCAGTTGTTGTAGAGCTGCGCCTGCTGCTGACTCGGGAGAGACATGAGGATAAAGTTGCGAATGAGGTCGATGGGCGTCAATGGCTTGCCCTTTGAGTTCATGGACTCGAAGATGAGCTGGGCGTTGTCCTTGATCCCATCCAAAGACGTGTCGATGATGAGCAGACTGTTAAGACCGGCCCAGAGCACGGCGGGGTCAAAGCCTACACCACGAACTCTGTCCGCGAAGAACTGCCTGTTCTCCACAAGTTTGCGTGAATAGATGTCAGGAAGAGGCTGGTTGCTGACGAGTGCATGGAGCGTTTCGCGGTCATCCTGAGAGAGAACGAGACGGTACCGTGCCTCACCGATATAGTCGTCGTCGTTGAACAGGTACTTCCTGCGAAGGGATCTAGGCTTCACGTCCGTGAGGAAGCTGGCACGCGACTCGTCCTCCTCGATGTAGTCGAGAAAGGCCGACAGCATGAGGGAGAGCGTCGTCATGCGCTGCTGCCCGTCTATGAGGAGCCATCGCTTGATGCTCGTCGCGCTCGACGCTGCCTCGGGCGTGTAGAGGAACGACCCGATGAAGTGCGGCTGCCCGGTCCTTCCCGCACGCATCACGTCGTTCCAGAGGTCGCGACACTCCTTCTCGTCCCACGAGTAAACACGCTGGTACACGGGAATTACGAACTGCGTGAGGTTAGATCCAAGCAGGTCTAGGAAGTTTGCCGATACTGCATACATGGTTGCACCCCGTCTCTATTGCTACTCCATCCCGTTGATAACATCCTTCATCATTTGGTAGCCCGTGACCTCGTGATATCGGACGTCGTCGGTGGAGAGCTCGTTGAACACCTTGCGCGCGCAGCGTATCTTCGCCTTCTCGATGGGACGAAGGTCGAGCGAGCTCATGGATCCCTTGGTCTCGGCTACAAAGAACACGTGCCGCACGCTCCCTTCCTCAAAAGCAATGGCCCAGTCCGGCGCATAGTTACCCACGGGCGTTGGTATCTGGAAGGCACGCGGCAGCTTTGCGAACACCTGCACCTCGGGCGCGGCCTCCAAGTCATTGGCGAAGTCACGCTCGCCGTCGGAGTCCCAGAACACGTAGTCCTGTATGGACTTTTGCGGCTGCAGGGCGCGTGCCACGTTCTCTGGCATGCGCTCGGTGAAGATGTCGGAGTCGTAGCGGTCCTCCAACCGGTGGTAGGTGATGTGGTCCACAATCATGGACGCCTTGGCCTCGCGTATGAGCTTGCCCGCCTTGGCTATGAACTCCTCGGGGTTTTGGCAAAAGAGCGCGAACTTGTGCGGGCTTATGCCCGCAAGGATGTGCGCCGCGCTACGTCTCGTGATGGTGGCCGCCTGTGCAACCTCTCCGAGCAGGTCGTACGTGACAGATGTCGTATCACCCATCATGGCATGCGTCTCGCGCCGATTGCGCTCGAACGTGTCCCTGTTCCCCAGGGCCTCGCGTGTCTGTCGCTCGCGCTGTACGCCGGTGGTCACCGTGTAGGTGGCCTGCCCCACCACCAGCTCGTCATCGATATGTTCGATGGCCTTCCGCCGCAGCTCCTCGTCGTCAAAACTCACCGTGTAGGAGTGCTTGGCGTTTATCATGTTCCAGAGCTTTTGGAACTCCGCTCGAGAGAAGTTGTCGTTGAGGGGGTTGGAACTCACCTTGCCCGCTAAGCCATTGCTCACGTAGTCATCGAGGGCATGTGCGTCGTACACGCTCGCCACCACGGCCGCGATTTGGTCTTGTAGACCGTCTAGCAACTCGTTGAGGTCACCATCGCCAATGCCCTCCAACCTGTGCTCGCGAAACGCCTCCGTAGGCATACCTTCTCTGTCCACCAGTCGGTTGACCGTAAGCGCCCACATGATGTCGTGGGCGTCTTCCGCCGTGAAGGTGTAGCTCGTCTCAGTGTCAATCTGTACCGTGAGGCCACGGAACAGATCCTCCGTAACGCGCTTGGGCCGCTCACGCAGGTCAGCGGCGATGTCGGACTGCAGGGCACCAACGAAGTCCTTGTAACTCTCCGATGCGACGACGGTAAGCATGTTCACCTGCTGCACCTCGGTCTCACCGAGCACCTCCACGTCCTGACGCTCGCCATCTTGGTTCACGCACAGGCGCATGCCCCGTCCGACCTCCTGACGCTTGCTCGTCTCGGACCCTGACTGCTTGAGCGTGCAAATTTGGAACACGTTGGGGTTGTCCCACCCCTCGCGCAGCGCCGAGTGGCTAAAGATGAAGCGCGTTGGCTCATCAAACGAGAGCAGCCGTTCCTTGTCTTTGAGGATGAGGTCGTAGGCGCTTTGGTCGTCCGCGCCCTCCACCATATCCCTCTTCGTAAGGGAACCCGCACGGCCCGACTTGTTGACCTTGTCCACGGAGCGACCGGACTTGTCAACCGAGAAATACCCATTATGGGTTGTCTCAACATCAATGCCACGCAGGTAGTCGTGGTATCCGGGCACGAGCTCCAATTGCTCGTCGAGCACGTGGCGCACGGCCCGCCCGTACTCCTCCGCGAATACGCGACCGTACTCGCCGAGCGCGGGCTCGCCATCCTCGCCGTAGGTACGGTACTTCGCCACCTCGTCAATAAAGAAGAGCGAGAGGCACTTGATGCCACGCCCGAACAGCACCTCCTCCTTCTGCAGGTGGCTCTTTATTGTCTCGCGAATCTGCACGCGGCGGATATCGCGTTCGGACGAGTCGCCGCACACTTCGCCACGCCCCAAGACGATTCCGTTGAGGAGGCGCACGTAACCGAGGAAGCCGTCCTGGTCGGGCACGACTTCGGCCACCGTAAAGCCGTCACGATACGCCTCGAGCTCCAGCGACTCCGTGTATATGTCGTCCCCCTCGCGGAACGTCCCCGCGCGCTTTGAGACCGAGCCCGAGGCATTGAGCCGCTGATACTCGATGACGGCCTCCGGCGCCCTGTCTCTGTACACCTCAATGTCCTGCAAGTACAGGTAGCCGTCCGTGCCGAGCACGTTCTTGAGCTCGAACCCCTTTACCTCGATGCGCTTTACCAGGCGCTGGTTGAAGGCGTCGAGCGCATCCAGCACGTATACACAGTCGTGCTTGATCTTGTGCGTGGCGGAGTAATTGAGCGTAAAGAGCGGGCGGAAGCGCTCGATGCCCGCCTGCGTGGCCTTGCCGCCCATCTTTTGCGGCTCGTCCATGATCACGATGGGACGGTTGGCGGCAATCACGTCTATGGGACGGCGGCTGCCAAACTCGTCGCGCTCGGTAAAGATGATGCGGGCCTCCTTGGAACGCCCTCCCTCCTTCATGGAGGTGTTGAACGCCTGCATGTTTATGACCATGCAGCAGATGTCTGCGCTCTGAGAGTAGGCGTCCAGCTCGTTGAGTCGAGCGCTGTTGTACACGAAGAAGCGGATCGCCTTGCCGTACTGCTCGAAGAAGTGCTGCTCGGTAGTTGAGAGGCTCTTGAACACACCCTCACGAATCGCGACGGAGGGCACCACGACGATAAACTTGCTCCAGCCGTAGAGACGGTTGAGCTCGAACATCGTTTTGGTGTACACGTAGGTTTTTCCCGTACCCGTCTCCATCTCCACGTCGAGCGAGACGGCACCAGGGCCAGACGCAAGCGCCGAGGACTCCTGTATGCGGTTGGCACGCTGCACCTTGCGCACGTTGTCGAGCAGCTTTGACGCAGTGAGCGCAATGTCGGCGTTGCCGTAGCCGAGCGACATCTCTGCCTGGTCGTCGAGCAGTGACTCCATACCCAGGTGTGTGCGCTTAAGGCCGAGGTCACGCAGATACGCCGCCACCCCGGCGTTGGGCTGGCCCACGAAGACGTCGGTAACGGCCTTTGCCGCGTCGGCCTGGTACTGCTGTATCTTGAACCTGAACTGCATGGCTACTCACCCAACACTTCCCAGTACCCCGACTTGTCCGAACCCCTCCGCACAATGAGCCCCGCTTCCTCCAACGCACGCAGATCACGGCGGATGGAGCTTCTAGAGACCCCCAAGGTGCGTGCCAAGGCATCGTAGGTTGCCGTCGCGTCATCACGCAAAAGTGCGCACAACTCCCTCTGGCGTTTGGTGATTGGTCTTACAGGTTCATTTGCAGGTTCGTTTACAGGT
>JAUMWN010000006.1:0-35221 GCA_030529625.1 Coriobacteriales bacterium | reverse complement strand
GCTCTCGTAAGGTCTCCTCAATCACCTGCAGCATGAATTCCACGAACTCCGTGGCATCGGCCTCCTGCTGGGAACGCCCCAAAGCGTCGTAGTACTCTTGCTGGCGTGCGGCAACGAGGGACTCTACAGGTAGCCATGCGAAGAGCGGCTCCCAGCGCTGCAGCAACAACGACTGCCACAGTCGGCCGGTCCTGCCGTTTCCGTCCGAGAACGGATGGATGTATTCGAACTCGAAGTGGAACACGCTCGATGAGATGAGCGGGTGCGCTTGCGTCTCGCGCAGCCAAGAAAACAGGTCAGCGATGACCTCCGGCACGTAGCGGGCTGGTGTTCCAGCATGAATGAGCGCGCTGCCTGCAAATACGCCCACGTTGCCGGTCCTGAATCTCCCAGCATCCTTGATGAGCCCAGCCATCATGAACCCATGCGCACGCAGTAGGTCGTCGATCGAGTAGGGGTCGAGCTCCGACAGGTGCTCGTAAGCCTCGTACGCGTTTTGCGCCTCATGGATGTCCTTGGGAGGGGCTAGAACGCGCTTCCCGTCAAGAACCGCCGTAACCTCGTCCAGAGACAACGTGTTGTTCTCGATGGCAAGAGAGGAATGGATTGACTTGATCCTGTTAATCCGACGCAGACGTGGACTGCTCGACAACGACTCACGTGCCGTAAACACTCCAAGAAGGCGTCCGATCTCGGCAATCGAATTCACCATCTTGTCGGTCGTTGTATACGGTGGCATGTAGGCCATGCTAGATCACCCGCCGTATGGTGTCGGGGCTAAACGTTTTGAACAGCTCCTCGAGATTCGCCACGGCAGCGTCGTTTGTAAAGGAGGCGTCGCGGAACACGGCGTAGAGCGGCTGCTCCTTGGCGATGGCCTCGATAGCGTCGGTAGAGACAGATCGATCGAAGCAGGCCAGGAGCTGGCCGTCGTTGACGTCAAAGACCTCGCATCCGCAAATGGTTCGCTGCTCGATGCTTGCCGAGTATGGGATGCGGAACTTGGGTAGCACTTGGAAGAGAAGGTCAAGTCCCGTGGCGCCGTCTTCGAGGTTGTCGACAAGGTCGAAGAGAGACGCCTGTGTGGTGGAAGATGGGTCGGCGTAAGTGTCCTTGAGCACAGAGTCATCCACGCGAAGGACACGGAAACCGAGGTCGGGATGCGGCCCATCGTCCAAATCGAGCTGGTCGCCTTCGGGAAGCATGCTCTTGCGCACACGGCGCAGACGCTCCTCCCCCACGTCACACAACGTGTTAAAGTCGCCCGAAGCTGCCTCGGGTATTTGTACGAGAACGAAACGACGAGTACCACCGTCCTCAGAGTTCTTGCGCAGCACCGCCTCGCCCATAGATGCAGAGCCGGAGAAGAAGTCGAGGACAAGGGAATCGGAGTCGGAGGCGATAGTGAGGATGCGGTCCATCAGACGCACGGGTTTGGGCGTGTCGAAGGGAGCCGTACCGTCGAAAAGCTTCTTAAGCGCCTTTTTGGCTTCATCAGTGTGACCGACAGATTCATATGTCCAAAGGTTAGTGGGCATAAGACCTTCGACTTCATCAACATACCGCTTGCACCTCATGCCACCCAAGCCATTATTTGTGAAATACAGTTTAGGCCAGCAACCGGCACTGTATCGTTCTCGTGCTTTTGCGTAAGTCTCCTCAGTCGCTTCCTTGAGCATGAGAGCTTTAACGCCAGGACGAACCTCTTCTGGACTGATGCCACAAATCTCTGCACGACGGACTTCATCTTGAATATCACGCCATTCATATTCAGCCCAGCCACTCATCAGGTCGAGCATGCTGTACCCGCCGAACGGTCGGCACCGACCGTTCGGCGGGTACAGCAGCTCGCCTGTGAGGGGGTGCTGAATGGCATATACCATACCTTGATGCGTCACAGCTCCAGGTGCCGCCGCCTCGCTAGAGGTCCACGGTCGTGGATCTCCATCCGGGCTTGAGTACCGGCTATCCATCTCTGCTGTTCTCGGCAACCGCTTAGGAATCCAACTCGGAGTTTTCGAAAATACCAATAGATGCTCCACCTCTGCGGGAAGGCCTTTCGAGTCATTCCTCGGCGAATACGTCCTCTGCCACGATATGTTCCCCACAAAGCACTGCGCCCCAAAGACCTCCTCGCACACCTTTTGCAGGTTGGCAGCCTCTCCATCATCGATGCTAATGAATATCGCCCCATCCGCACTCAGCATATCCCTAGCCAGCAGCAATCTCGGATACATCATCGAGCACCAATCAGAGTGAAAGCGGCCATTGGACTCGGGGTTCGCAACGAGGCGACCCCCCCCGCCTCATAATCGCCGCTAATCGCCTCGTACTCCGCGCGCGTCTGTCCAAAGTCGTCATCGTAGATGAAGTCATGACCCGTGTTGTACGGCGGATCGATGTATATGAGCTTAACCTTGCCCGCATAGGTCTCGCGCATAATCTTGAGCGCCTCTAGGTTGTCACCCTCGATATAGAGGTTCTGAGTCGTCTCCCAGTCGACCGACTTCTCGGGACAGGGGCGCATGGTCTTGCTTGTGGGCGTTCTCGCCTCCAACCGAGCCTTTGCCTTGCCAGGCCACGTGAACTGATACCGCTCGCGGCGACCCTCAACCGCATCATCGCTCAGCAGGTCCCGGAGCGCGTCGAAGTCGATGGCCCGTTTGGGCCTCCCCTCTTCGTCCAAGGCTTCGGTCACGACGCTCGGAAACAGCTCAGCGAGCCTGTCGATGTTCTCCTGTGTGAGGTCCGGCGTGGTCCGTTCAATCTTCTCCATGGCTATTCGTCGCCACCTTCCTCAAGCTCGCGCTCTATGTCCTCAATAGTTGGCAAGTCTGCGGCGATGCTGGCTGGCAATGCCTGCTCAAGTTGTTGCTGCCACTCCGCCACACCAATTGGGTTGAGGTACCCCTCCAACGAGTAGCGAACCGTGGTCTCGTTCTTTCCCCTCACCAGCAGGAGTCCGATGGTCGGCTTATCATCTGGATGCCTGAGCACGGCGTTCACGACGTTCTGGTACATGTTGAGCTGACCCAAAAACCCAGGCTCAAAGTCACGTGCTTTGAGTTCCACGACTACGAAGCATCGCAACTTGAGGTGATAGAAGAGAAGATCCAGGTAATAATCCTCCCCTCCCAGCTCCAAATGAACCTGCCGCCCAACAAACGCGAACCCCTGGCCTAGCTCGATGAGAAACTCTTGGATGTGCTCGATAAGCTTTTGCTCCACCTCGCGCTCACGCTGCAGTTCCGCTTTTCCCATAAAGTCGAACCAATACGGGTCCTTAAACGTCTGAGCGGCAAGCTCGGAATCCGGACTTGGTAACGATGCCTCGAAATTGTTGACTGCCTTGCCGCTGCGTTCCCAGTCGTTTTTGCGGATATGCTCGACGAGGGTGTCGCGACCCCACCCGTTCTCTATGGTTTGTTGCGCATACCAGATTCGCTGCTCTTGGGTCTTGAGCTTCTGCATTAGCACTATGTTCGTTCCCCATGGGATTTGTGCGACAAGCTGTCGCACAATTGCGAAATCAGGCCATTCTTTAGCGAATCGTCGCATGTCCTTTAGGTTTCTCGGCGAGAACCCCTCAGCATCAGGAAAGGCCTTACGCAAGTCGGATGAGATGCGATCGATCACCTTGGCACCCCACCCATAGAGTCGCTGTTGTTCCAGAATGGCATTGCCAATGTACCAGTATTGGCAAATCACGTCCGCACTGGCACGCAGTGCGATGGAGACGCGCTGCCTTGCAATATCGCGCTTAAGACGCTCAATGAACTCAACGTATGCCGTGTCCATCTGCGACAGCGGCTCCGGAGAGGGAATGACTACGTTTTTATCTGTGCCGTTGTCCAGCCTCTTACGTGACTCATCCATGGGCTTCCCCCTTCCTCAGCGCATCCAACTCCCTACGCTTGTTTCGTAACTTCGCGAACAGTTCGTTTCTCCTTGCTATCTGTCGCTCTCTGCGACACTTCCTCTCTAGCGTCGTAACCTCCCGCTCCAGCGCCTCGATGGCCTCGCTTCTCTTTATACGCTCGGCCACATTCACTCCGTCATCCTCGCGAAGCGCAACCTGGGCAAGGATCGAGTCCCACGCCTCGTCCAGGTTACGGCCGTTGAGGCGAAACTCTTCCAGCCCGTCGGAGCGGATGGTCCCCGATGGACCCTTCGCCCACACCACACCCGTCGCGCCGTCTACGACCACTATGCGGTTTGGCGTGGCCCGAAGGATCGTTCGCACGACGGCTTCTGAGACCCCGCCTCCCTTTGGCTCCACTACGATGACGAAGATCTCGTGCGCGCGAAATCCGTCCGCGAGGTTGCATGTGTCGGGTCGGATGACGTTGGTGATAACTATACGTCCCACGTTGGACACAAATTGCTTCTTGATGCGCGCGTCCAAATCCATGTTGCGATAGAAGCCCGCTTTGGGGAGCACCTGCTCGACCTCGGTCGTGGACGGGAGCCCAAACACCTACATCACCACCAAAAAGCATAGGAGCTCGAAGTCGTCGAGTCCCTTGGCGATGCCAGAGCGCCCCACCAGCGATGTGCCGCCTCCGAAGAAGCTGTCCACCACCGACGACTCATCTGTTTTGACCATCGATCCCACCGCCGCCTGCAGCAAGCGCGTGGGGCCGCGCATGTCGCGTCCGTCCTTGGTCTGGCGATTGAACACGTGGCACAGCTCTGCGTTGGGCTCCATCTTGCCCCGACAGAGCACGCGCATGGCAGTGAGGGTGTCGCGCGCATCGAGCTGCCCGTGAACGATGGAGCCGTCCTCGGCTACGTAGACGAGGTAGAACGGGTGTAGGCGGTTCGCCCTCCCCATGTCGACGCCACGGTTTACGTTACGCAGCACGAAGACGATGCCAGGATCTTCGCCTGCTACCACCGCGTGCGTGCCGTGCGGTGGGAACTCCCCCTCGTCGTGGAACTTGAGCCAGCTCACGAGGTCGGTTCTGAACTCGTCGAGTCCAAGGTCGGTGATGGAGACCCCTCCCGTCACGTCCTCCAGGTCCACGCTCTGTGTAAGGATCTGCTCGATTTGCTTGGCACGGTATTCCAAGTCTCCGCGCTCGTCCGCGTTCACCAGGTCGTCGTCGCCCGTGGAGGTCATCACGGTTATGCGCATGCGCGTCTCCACGCGGGCCTTGAGGTTTATGTATTCGTCCAGTTCTACGTTGGGCCAGAAGTTCACGAGCTGGATGCGCTCGTTGTGCGAGCCGATGCGGTCCACACGCCCGAACCTCTGCACGATGCGCACAGGATTCCAGTGTATGTCGTAGTTGACCACGCAATCGCAATCCTGCAGGTTCTGGCCCTCACTGATGCAGTCTGTGGCAATGAGCACGTCCACGTCCTTGCCCGTGAGGTTGGGGGCGATGACCTCACGCTCCTTCGAACGTGGCGAGAAGCACGCGAGCACGGATTGCGTGTCCGCAGGTATTCCCTTAAGCGTCGTGCGCCCCGCCGTAGATCCCGTCACGACCGCAGTCTCGAGCCCCAACTCCCCCTTTGCGAACGACGCTACATGCTCGAAGAGGTAGTCTGCCGTGTCGGAGAAAGCAGTGAAGACGAGGACCTTCCTGTTTCCAGAGTTGATGGGATCGGCCGACTTGGTACGGATAATCTCCTTGAGCTCGGCGAGCTTGGAGTCATGCGCAGGATCCACCGCGCTCACCATGCTTGCGATGCGTCCCAGCACGCGCAGGTCCTCGCGCATGTGGCGTCTCCACGTAACCCAGTCCATGTCCTCGAGCGCAATCTCCGCCTTGCCGCCCACCACGTAGTCGGACGCGTTTTGGTCGTCCAGGTCAAGGTCCGGCACCGTGTCCATGCGCACCGACATGCGCGCCTTGCCAGGCGTGTGCTCGAACTCGTTCACCAGTGCAACCTTTGCCTCTATGGCCGCCGTCACCTTACCGAGCGTGAGCCGGAACGATTCCACGCAACTCTCCAGACGCTTGAGGAGGTTGGTGGCCATAAGGCGCCTGAGCCCCCACTCCCTTCCCGCGAAGGTGAGGCCTACCTGTTCGTATTTGCGCTGCTTGGAGGGCTGGATGTAGGCGGAAGGCACGTACGAGGCGAGTTTTATCTCATCCAGGGCCTCCGCAATCTTGTGGAAGGTTCCCACGTCAGGCGCGTTGGAGAGGTCCGGCCTCCTCGTCACGGGGTCGAGCCTCTTGGGGAAGGGGCCGATGGCTTCCACATCGTAGTAGCGCTGAATCTGCCTGCGGCTGCGCGCCACCGTCACCTGGTCGAGTAGCTTGAAAAAGTCAGGGTCGAGCATGCCCATAAGCGCCTTCGTCGTGCGCTCCTCGGGTTCGAGCTTGGACCACCTGCCGTAGACCGACTGGGCGTTGCGGAAGGTTGCGCGTACGTCATTGCGCAGGCCAAGCGCCTCTTGCCAGTCCTGATTGTTTCCCCGGTAGGCAAGCTCCAACTGGTTTTGCAAATCGCGAAAGCGGTTGTTCACCGGCGTCGCCGAGAGCATGAGCACGCGAGTGCGCCCGCCTTTGCCAATGACCTTGTTCATGAGCTTCTGATAGCGGTTCTCGCGGTCATCGTTCTTGGCCGCGTTGTCCGCGCCGTTGCGGAAGTTATGCGACTCGTCTATGACCACCAAGTCGTAGGTATCCCAGTTGAAGGTCGCAAGGTCAATGCCGCCCACGCTCCTGCCACGTTCGCGCGAGAGATCAGTGTGGTAGAGCACATCGTAGCGCAGCCGGTCTGCCGCGATGGGGTTGTTCGCCTGGTTGTTGCGGTAGGTCATCCAGTTGTCAGAGAGCTTCTTGGGGCAGAGAACGAGCACGTCCTTGTTGCGCGCCTCGTAGTACTTGATCACTGCAAGCGCGGTGAAGGTCTTGCCCAAACCCACCGAGTCGGCAAGGATGCAGCCGTTGTATGTCTCGAGCTTGCTTATGATGGCCAGCGCAGCGTCGCGCTGGAAGTCATAGAGCATGCCCCACACCTTGGAGTCACGAAAGCCCGTCGCCTCCTTGGGTAGGTCGTCCTCGTCCAGGCTCTCCAAAAACTCGTTGAATAACTCGAAGAGCGCCTTGTAGTACATGAGCTCGGGCGCGTTCTCGCGGTACATGTTAGTGATGGACTCCACCACCTGCTCGGTCACGTCCTCCGTGGCGGACTCGTCCTCCCATGCCTGGTCGAAGAGCGCGAGCAGCTGGTGTGATACGTCGGCACCCTGCCGCATGATGCAGGTAAAGGGGCTCGACCCAGGAGCCGCACCGATGGCAGGTGCCGTTATACCCTCCACGGGAAGGTAGGCGTAGGCATCGTCTGCCGACTCTACCTGGATGAAGGACTGGGGGAAGCTCTGTCCCTTGCCGAGCGACCGGAACGCGGCCTTCGAGCGGATCCACTCGGCGCACTCCCGTGCCACGGCGCGCTGCGTGAGTTCGTTTCGTAGTCGAATCTCCAGTTCCGTCCCGGCTACGCCACGCTCGCGTCCCTTGCGCGGGATATAGAATTCGCGAGCCCGCTTGTCCTCCCTCGCCTTGAGGAAGGTCGGCTCTGTGTAGAGGAAGCGCAGCTCCTCCAGACCCTCGAGCTGGCCCTTTAGCTCCTGGTAGCCGTAGATGGAGAAGTAGGCGGCTGCGACGGCAACCCTGTCGCCGGCCCGTAGCCTCGCGACGAGGTCATCCTTGAGTATCTTGCCCCTATTGTCGAAGGTCTCGAAGTCGGTCATTTCCTCGTCTCTCGTGTCGGCCCTCCAAAAAGAGGGAACAAGCGCGATTCGAGAGGCTCGGTGCCCCTGCGTTGTGCCATCCCTCAGTGCTTGCGAATAGCCCATGCCCCACTTTGCTTGTAATATGCGGTACGCGGCTTGAATTCTATCGCCATAGCATTAGTCCTCACCAGTCACATCGACAAGCGATGAGCAGTGCGTGAGTAGCGGCAGGGACCACTGCTGAGATTGCGGAGCAGCGTTATGGCAACTACTAGTTTTATATTGCTAAAGAATGTATTACCTCTATCAAATTACTCAGTTTTGAAACAGTGGAAGTCTCGTGTCACGACTTAATCGTTATCTCAGTCTGTGAGGTTCGCCTCGAGAAGTTATCTTAGAATGAGAGCGTCAGCTAACTAAAGCCCTATTCGATATATAAGCAAGTGAGCTGGCGCGATTGGCCTCAATGGCGGCCACCCATATTGCGTCCAGCAGTCTTTGTACAATGATTTCGACTGGTGTCGTACCAAGGAGAGCAGAAAATGACAACGGAAGAAAACGATGCGATCACACAAGTCCCCTACGACCTCTTAAACCTCCCAGCAGTTCCCGAGGATACCCTCGACCTATCGCATGCCGTAAAGGTCCCCATCTCCGAAATATCCGCCCTCGGCGCGGCGTTCGCCTCACTTCCGGCTGCCTTTAGGACAGTAAACACGACAACAAGCATAAGCATCGCGGGAGACAACCTCTGTCGCCTCTTTGACGCCCGGGGCAATCCGTTGTCCTTCACATCCCTACAGCGGTTTAAAAACGAGGCGGCTCGTCTCGGATCGACATTCGCCAACGGAAGCTTCGAACAGGCACGACACCTGGCGGCGGGCGGTGTCGCCGAAACAATCAGCAGCACAACCGTCGCACCGTACGACCCCACCATGCTCTTCCTTGCGATTGCGCTCATGCAGGTCAACCAAAAACTCGACTCCATTGCGAGCATGCAGGAGAAGATGTTCACCTACGCAAAGGAGCGCGACAGGGCCAAGCTCGTAGCGGGCTTCAAGATTCTCGACGAAATCAAGCAGAACTACCGCTTCAACGGTGAAAACGACCAGTGGCTTTCCACACGCCACACTCTCGTAGTGAATGCTTGGAAAGACGCAGAGACTGCCATCGAGTTGTGCCGCAAGCAGCTCGATGCAATGCTCGACGTCCTCGGACCCATGCACATTAGCAAGGACGTGATGCGGAAGACTTCTGATATGGCCGAAACACTACGAGACTACCAGCTCGCATCGTACCTCTACTCTTACGCAACGGTCGTTGATGTGGTCCTAGCGAAAAGCTTTGATAGGGACTACCTAGAGTCCATATCTTCTAAGATGGAACGCTACTCGAACGACTACCTCATACTCTACAACCATTGTGCCGATGTCATCGAACGCGATGCAAGGGGAACTATCGCATCCCAAGTACTTCACGGCCTAGGCACCATGGGTGATGGCCTCAGCAAGTTCATCGCTTCCACTCCGGTCGGCGATGCGACACCCATAGACGAGGCACTTGAGGACGGCTCGAAGACGCTCCGCTCAATGTCGGGAGAAGGGGCGAGGCAGAGCGTAAAAGCACTCGCGCAAGCAAAGCCTGGTTTTATGAGGCCGTTCATCGATACTATCGGTGAGCTAAATCGGCTGCACAACGAACCGGTCTTGGTGGCAATCGGTGAGGAGAACGTGTACATACTGCCTGAGTAGCACCTTGATGCAGGAAACAACGGAGGGAATAATGGAAATCCGCGAGATGTGCGACCAGCTTTCCGAGATAGAACACGGGCTCCTTATGCTCGCGTCTAAGACGCGACAACCACGTGCTTCCTACTACATGGAACTCAGGGCGAAACTGACAGAAATCAGGGAGTCCTTGTTAGATAGAAGCGCACTTGAAAGGCATGTGAGGGAAAAGGCCTCAACAGGCGAGGGTACCATATTCTTTGTCCATGAACTGGACCTTTATGAGTCCAAGCCTGCGGGATACTCTGGCTCTGGTCGCGCAATTGTGCCGCTCGACAATGTGCGAGTAGCCATCGACTTCATGGTCTCGTATTTAGGGACGCATGCGCATTTCTCTATAGACGATGTCGTGTGTGCGACTGGGCTTCCCAAGTATAAGGTGTATACCATCGTTAATTCGATGATGTCGGTCGGTATACTCGAGTCCGATTACCGAGGATTGTATGCCACGGCACGAGAGATGCCCACCGATGTGGACGAATGGATTCGTGTCCTGTGGTCGCTACCAGACAGAATAGACGAGCTCGAGGAGCGTAATCAGTGGTAGAACAACCCATTTGTGGGGTGCTCTGCCTTATCTCCATGTACTGTTAGGCCCATGCTCTTCCTGCCATCTCGACACCATTACGCCCTATGTCTCATAAGGTAAAGGGCAAGGGAAACGCAGAAAGGAGATGCCCCAAGCTCACTTTTTCGTACGCGGCAAGTACTGTTCACATTATCGGAGGGTAGCATCCACTGGGGTCAAAATGCTGCATCTTGAACAGATGAGCCTACAGCACAAAACGCCTAACCCGACGCTCGGTAACAATTGCACTGCTTCCATGCACGAAGGTTGGTTTAATCCACCGCTTCTCGTAGTGCCAGTCCTCTCGCTTGCCGATTCGCCTGCGCGCGTAGTAACCTCTCCGAAAATGTGCTCTTCGGGTTATTATCGGCTCAGCCGTCTCCCTCTTCTGTCTCTCTCGCTCAACAACCACCTGGACACCCGTAACCATGTCGGCCCCACGAACGTAAGTTGTATCCATATCTGACCGCCCATGCACATCGGGCTTTATGCGCCTCTGAGGTGAACCTCCATCCACGTACACAGTTTCGATATGTGCGTTATCGCAGTCAAGATAGATTACGAGCTTCTCCGCTGCACGTATTAGATCTGCGCTAGGATTGAGGTTAACCCCTCCATCACGCATTAGATATGCCATCCCGTAGCCCTGATATACCGCATTGGTAAAGTCGTCGATGGGATTTGCAGACTCTTTAAAGTCCTGCCAGCGAAACACCACTACGCCCAACACCCCAGCAAAGGTTGGCAGCCTAACAAGTGCCGTGTGAAAGGGAAATGACTCTATCTGTATGGTTGTTCCGCCGACCAGGTCAGCCTCAATGATCTCGTCATAGAGGTCATCGTCGAACAGCAGAACGTTAAGCTGGCCCTTTCCTATCTGCGTGCGTATGTGATGTGCAACCTGGCCTTCGGGTGAATTGCAATCAAGGTCTTTAGCTGCATCCAACCACTGCAATATGTCCGCCTTCTCAGGTATTACCCATTCAGGCAGGTCAACATCACCGTCATTGGCAGTCTTGTTGGTGGAATCCTCCCCTTGCGAAGTGGTGCGCTCACGCACGCCAACATACGCGAGGAGGTCGGCAAGCGCAATCATTGCATCTTGGTCACCATCACACGCAAGTCGGACTAGAGACTTCGAGTCCATCTCACGAGTTCCGAGTTTGTATGTGTTTTGCCCTCGTCCTTGAAGACGAACCCTCACTATACCTTCCATTTTTTCTGTCGAACGACCGCCAAACTGTTGCCGTATCAGACTGAGAGCGTTTGCTGATTTTCGGAAGTCAACTCCTAAGGCTTCGTAGCGTGACTTGGCTGCACGAAACACATTCCCCCAATTGATTGGGGGATGTGCCCTTTCGTACTCTTCTCGCTCCCTTTCATACTCTTCTCTCTCGCTCTTACGCATCTCGAATAGGCACTGCTGTATTTCCTTCTTCACCTTCGGTGGCACGCCTTTACGCCTGGCGACCTTGGAAAGTGTTGCCTTTCTTTCGTCTCTCGCGAACGTGAATCCCTCTGGCCAGCGTATGATGTGTTTACCCTCGTCCACGGAATATCCCCACGCATTGAGCATGTAGACCGCTTCCCTCTGGACATCGACTAGATCGCCACTTCCGTCGAGTACTCTCATGTAGCTGTAGTCGAGCGCCCGCATGACCCCACCAATCTCCCGCTTTCTCTTTGCGCTCAAGCCGCCATACACGCTCGCCCTTAGCAGCATCTTGTGACCCGTCTTGTTAAAATGGCGTTTCGGCTCATAGATTGTGTATATCCTTGTAAGCTCAAATCCCTCGCGAAATACCTCCCGGTAGTTAAGGTAGATTCCTTCGCCAAAGACCTCCACAAATAGGTTGAATGCTCTAGGGCCGGTGAAGTAGCCCACCATGACTGACCCGTCTGCGGTGAGCAATTGATGCTTGACGTGGGATCCGCTATTCGCACGCCTTTTGTTTTCCTTATTTTTCTTGGGTGGCAAAGGCTCGAAAGGCTTCCAAGTGAGTTCTTGGACAATGCGACGGTAGGGAGAGTCCTCAGGGACAATGATTTCGCACCTGTACTTACGTCCACTTGACATCTATGCTCTCCTAACTCACGCTGAACGAAGCACCTGATTGCGCATGCAAGCTTTCCACATGTCATCGCGGTGCCTTTGCAACCCCTTAATCAAATCTGGTCTGGCCTCACCGTGTGCCCGTTGTTGCACTTTATGAACAGGCCATAGCGGCTCACCCTCGCCGTGAGGTAGCCCTTGCACTGAGGACAGCCCGGCCGATGTATTCGTATGTAGTTATTGACGTCATCTTTGTACAGGAGCCCCGTCTCGTCGCACTTCGAGCACTTGAGGTAGAACTTGCCGGACCTGTATCCCTTGGCGAGCCTTATGGGCGACTTGCACTTGGGACACTTGTGGTACTTCTGCAGGTACAGGGAGAGGCCGTACGCGGCCGTCCCGTCCTTGTCGTCTGCCGTGGTGCCGCGACGTTCTTGGAGCGACTGCCTTGACCCTTTGGCGCTGCGGTTGTCCAACCCCGTGAGCGACCATATCATCGGTATCGTGGCGCGCCCCTCTATCCTGAAGGCAAGCCTCACCGTGGTCATTGGGATTCCCACGCCCTTTGAGGCATGCCTCCCGCGCGAGGGGGGCATCCCGTACCAGCAAACGGTGCCGTCTAGCACCACGAGCGGGAACACGGCGTCGTCCGACTGCCAGCCGAACCCCCTCCACTTGTCGGAGAGCTCGGTCCAGCTGTAGCACTTCGCGAGAACCTCCACGCCTCGTCCTCGCACCTCACGGAGGGCGTCAATGACCTTTGTGGCGTACGGCTCGTCGAGCTTGCCGTCGGGTATGGATATGACTATCCTCTGCGAGCACCTGCGTATGTCCTTGAGGAAGGCCTCCTCGGCCTCCGAGTCTTCGAGCAGCCTGATGTTCGGCCCGAAGTCGATGCCCCGCAGCAGGTTCGTTATCCCCCCACCTCGCGCCGCAACGACCTTGTCGAACGTCCTGTGGTGCATGACGAGCCTCGCGAACGCGTTGGTGCGCTCCACTGCCGGCGGGGACCAGAACGACGCGTTTGAGACGGTCACGAGCTTGCCCCGCGCCCTCGTGGCGGCTACGTTGACGAGCCTGCCCACGGAGCCGTTCTCCTCGCTGGACGTGAGGATGCCGGGCTTCCTAGCGGGATAGCTCTCCACCGTGTCGAGCACGATCACGTCGCGCTCGGACCCCTGGAACTGGTGGACGGTGGAGCAGGCGATGTCCACGCCCTCGCGCTCCGCCTTGCGAGAGCTGTCCTTCCAGTCCCTGAGCATCGCCCGGATGAGCCGGACCTGGGCGACGTAGGGCGCGATGATGCCGATGTCGCCCGCGCCGCCCCTCGCGGCCTCGAGCGCCATGCCGAACGACACGATGGCGCCGAGTATGTTGAAGCGAGAGTGGTCGCTGTTCGCCATGGCGGGGCAGAACGTGCCGCGCAGGTCTACGAGCGCCATGGGGCTCCCCGACAGGGGTTCGCCCCTCGCGATGCCCTCCCTGGCCTCCCTGACTCCTCCGTGGTCCTTGAGGAGCCGGTCGTAGAACTCGTAGCTGGGGAAGGCGGATATCCTCGGGTGCATGCGCCTCTGTTCGTCGAGCATGACGAGCCAGGGGTGGTAGTGGGCCACCTGCCTTGAGTCCACGATGCCGAGGTACGAGAACACGTCCCGGGACAGCTCGGCCCTCGAGGCCCTCCCCTGGGATATGGGTGCGAGCTGGCGGAAGTCGCCTACGAGCACCAGCCTCTCGCGTGCGTGCATCGCGGCGCATATGACCTGGGGCACGTATGCCATGCTCACCTCGTCGAACATCACGAGGTCGTACTTGCGCCCTTCGAACAGCCGGTTCGCGTAGAGCTTGGAGACGGTCGTGGCGACGAGCCTTGCGTGGTTCACGCACATCTTCTCGTCCTCCTCGACCGCGGCGCGGATCCTCCTTATCTGCTGCTGGACCTTGGCCATCTCCATGGTGCGACGCCGGCCGGCCGACCTCAGCCTGTCCCGCTCCCGGTACAGCGCCTCCAGCTCCTCCTTGCGGTCGGGGTCGGACCCCAGCGCGTAGTTGTAGGCGACAACGTCCTCGTCTTTGGCGAGCCCCTCGTCCCTCACGTGCCCGAACCGCATGACCATTCCCCGCCAGAGGAGGTCTTCCATGTCCCTCGCCCGCATGAGCTCTGCCACCTTGGAGACGACCCCGTCCACGGATATGTTGCTGTGCGACACCACGAGCACGCTCTTGCCGCTCGTTATGCGCTCTATGGCGACCTCAGCCATGGTGTGGGTCTTGCCCGTGCCGGGAGGGCCCCAGATTACCGTGATGGGCTCATCGCGGACGCGGTCCTTGGCGGCACCCTGTCCGCTTGTGACGTCTCCGATGGGCCTGCCCGTCGCGAGCGCGGGACCGTCCCCCATGAGCGACATGGCTATCCCGTCTGATGGCTTGATGAGCGCTAATCGGGCGTTGAGGGCCTCTAAAAGCTTCCACGGCTCGGCGTGGATGTAGGCCACGGACAGCCTCTCCCCGAGGTCCGCCTCCAGGATCACGGTAATCTGGAAGTCCTCGCACGAAAGGACGGTGCCCTTGGAGCTCTCATCGCCGTGCGACACGGATATGGGCGAGCTGTCCGCGAGGAAGAGCTCGGCCTCCATGTCGAAGCAGTAGACGAACCCGGTCGCCACGCGGCCGATTCGGACGCCATTGGTCACCTTGTAGCGCCTGCCGCCGTTGTCGCGAAGGTAGTACATCTCGGCGAAGACACTCCTGCGGTAGCGCTCGAGGACGCGACGCGCTTCCTCAGGAATGCCGATGTCGAATGAGAACTCGTCACTCATCGCAAACACTCCATATGACGCCCGTACATCATCCAGATGCGCAGCGACCAAAATCTGAAATAATCTTCTTGTTGATAGTAAATGGTACGTCATCAGCAAACTGATAGCGACGATTCATAGGTAAAAGAACCCATCACGCAAATAAAGGGTGCAGATAAAACCGAGGCACCTGGATTGCGCAGAGACGAGGCATATTAAGCTTACGCACAAGAGCGTTAGATTACCCAGACTGTTGTCTCCCGACATCCCGCATGGCCATAAGGGGAAAGGAGGGGGCAGAATTCATTCTCCCGAACTCAGCCTTGGCCTCACCTCTTTTGTCCTGAGGCTGGCTTTGAGTCGCCGTTCCGACTGCTTTAGTCGTTGTCAAGCCCTCCCGCAACGGAAGGTACTTTAGCAGGTCTTCTATTGCGTTGACGTACATGCTTCTGCTCCAACACTCTCGGATGGTACAACCAGTAACGAGAGGTCTGCACTCCGTACGCTCCCTTGCTACTATTATCGACTTCCCAGCAGCGAGATTCCGGAATCCGAGATTGGCAACCCGTTTGCCGGGCTCGACATCAACGACGCAGAGCCGCCGATGCTCCAAAAGGAGACAGAGAGCGACTTCCACCGCCTGGACGGCATCGACCGCATCTGCGGAGACACTCTGCCCATACGGCGACATATCCACGCGAGTGTTTGTCACCGCCGATTTGACGATGCCGAAGGTGGGGAAAGGTCTACCGAGAAGCCCACGTCACCCTTGAGATGCATCCGCAGCTGGTCCACGGCTTTGCCACGATAGAAGGCCCGCGTGACGAAGGCGCACTCCGTGATTCCGTCCTCGTCCCATGTGAGAGGAACCACCATGCGGGCGTCGTAATGGCGAATGCGAACCTTCTTCTTGCCGAGGTCGAGCCACAACGCCCGGGCGCCCGTTCCCATGCCGAACGCCCAAACGACGCTGGCCTGTGCCACGCTCATCAAGTTTGTGAAAGAGAAGGAGCCGTTAATCCAGTTGTTTGCGCCTTGGTTCTCCCAGACAACCTTTACTTCCTCATTGAGAAGAAGAGAGCCCATACCGTCCCTATCACGGTAGTCATAGAAGTCCCCGCGCACGCCCATCCAGTCGTCCCAGCTGCGTATCCATTGCTCCATGTCATCGAGGGGAAGAACGAACCCGAGCTTGCGCTCACAGTCCTTCACATGCTCAGGATCCAGTATTCATCCAACCCGTTCACACCCATGCGCGCGCCTCCATCAATCTGCCAATAAGGTCATGTAAAAAACGCTCCCGAGTCACAAACTACCCCGTGCCCTACAATGTCGATACGACCATGCGGATGATGAAGGTGGGGATAGTGCCAGGGACCAAAGAGCTAAGAACCGAACGTTTGCTATTGAGAAGGCACGTAATGGAGGATGCCATGCCGCTTCACGAGGGCTTTGGCATCGACCCCGCCATGTTCGAGTACTCCGGCTGGAACCCGTATGCCACGCCTGAGATGGCAGAGAGAACCGTTGCGGAGGCCATCGCGAGCTATCCAGACCCGCACTTCTACGGATGGGCTATCGAGCATAAGAAGAGGTTAGTCGGTAACATCGGGGCATACGACTACGACGCCAAGAAGAACGCCGTAGAAATTGGCGTGAACATAGAGAAGGGGTCATGGGGAAAGGGTTTCGCCACCGAGGCGCTAACTACCATCCTGCAGTATCTTTCGGCGGATGAGGGGATCGCCACCATCACCGCCTGGTGTGCTTCTGACAATATCGGCTCCCAGCGTGCCTTGGAGAAGGCACGCATGGAGAAGGTGCAGGTCGAGAAGGATGCGCTCACCATAGGCAATTCCACCTTCGACAAGCTTTGGTTTGAGTTCCACGGAGAAGGTACTGAGCAAACAGCATAGCTCCACGAAGATAGGAAGCCTGCAGGCAGAAGGCTCCCAGCCACAGCGGACAAACCGTCACGCCTTCTCGTTCGTGTCACGAAGGTACTCCGCCTCCTCAATGTACGGAGCGCCACCCAGTCTGGGTGGCGCTCTATCACGTCCAGGTAAGAAGGACCTCGAACCAGCGTTTTGTCTCTGCGCAGTCGTTTCAGGCGCTCGACGTTCACCCAGCTCCAAACCACGGCCCAGAGTTCAGCAAAACCGCAGTTCGCTGCGCCTAGTCCAAATCCTCCCCGTTGCTGGCAATAACCTTCTTGTATCTATTCTACTTCAGAAGTGCTTTGGATGGATGTGAATCGATTCGCTACCCAAAATCGCAGGTAAACTAGGCTTTCTTCCCTGTTTTCACGGTATGGTTCGGAAGGCTTCGAAGGGATTAGAATCGGCTTATTCGAACCACTTTTAGAACCAACCCTCGAACCGTTGAGGGGCTGCCAGGCACAGCAGCAGCCGAAGGGAGAAAGAACAATGTTTGATAAGAACAAGATGCTGGAGCTCGTACGGGCAGAGGACGAGGCGTATTTCAGGGGCGACCTCGTTCTGAGCCTTCCCGAGGGATCCTACAACTCAGAGGAAATGTGGAGCATCCTGATGGGCATGTTCAAGACGTCCATCGCCATCGAGGACGAGATGAGAAGACATTTCGAGAGCCTTCCCGGGCTCGACCAAACCCACATGTTTGACGCCCTGTGCGAGTCTGGCGTCCGCAATCCAGAGTGGTGGTTCAATGTCCTCCTAGCAGACCGCGAGCCGCTGCCCGAGGGCGTCTTCGACTAGCGAGATCGCATGCGCCTGCATGAGGCCTCCCGCTAGACGGGAGGCCTCAACCTCGTGGAATACTGACCTAGAACTCGAAGAAGGTCTGCCTCGGTGGCTTGACGGCCATCTCGTAGAGGTTGCCCGAGCCGTCGTGGATCTGGAACGCACGCAGCGTCGCACGGCGCTCCTTGGTGGGGTACAGCTCGTACATGTAGGGGTTCTTGTCCAGCAGCTCGACGAGCTTGCCAGCGCCCGCCTCGCGCACGTGCCCCTCCACCGTCACGGCGGTGCACTCCATGGTGAGCTTCCCGTCGGTGGCGGAGAGCGACAGGTAGCCGCGTCGCACCAGCCGCTCATAGAACGGCTTGCCCACGTTGGTGAGGAAGTACAGGCCCTCGTCGTCGTAGTCCATCATGTCGATGACGCAGGTCACGGGCAGTCCCTCGTCGTCGACCGTGGCGACCACAGTGGTGTGGATGTCGCGCACGATGCGCTCGAAGCACGCGAGCGCGAGCTCCCTTCCCTCTGCCACGGATTTCTCGGCCGGGTCGAACCGCACATCCCTATTGTCCCTCATGTCACTCTCCCTGTCCCTCTGCGCGCAGCCTCTCCTTGTAGCTCTCGCCCCAAGCCCACATCGCGTCGAGCACGGGCTTGAGCGTGGTGCCGAGCTCGGTGAGCGAATACTCCACGCGCGGGGGCACCTCGGCGAAGACCTCGCGGCGAACCAGTCCGGAACCCTCCATCACGCGCAGGTTCGATGTCAGCACCTTCTGCGAGATCTTCCCCACCGACCGCTGCAGCTCCTTGAAGCGCATGGTGCCGTTGAGGGTGAGGTCGCGCAGGATGAGCACCTGCCACTTGTTGCCTATGAGAGAGAGCGTGGTCTCCACCGGGCATGCCGGGAGGTCCTTGAGTCTTGGCTCGGCCATTTGTGTGTCCACCTCCACAACTATACGCGCTGGTAAGGTCCAAAGGTTACCAGATGGTGCCTACAGCACATTATTGTGCCTACTATCGTAATGATACCGAAGAGCATACAGTATGAGGCATGGAAAGGCAAGGCGGCGTGGAGCCGCCACGACAGAAAGGACGCCATCATGACCAAGCAGATCGCCAACGCCCTCGCCCTCATCGAGACCTTCGCCACCGGCGACGCCGAGAAGGCCGCCTCCCTCCTCGCCGAGGGCTACGTCCAGCACAACCTGGCCTACGGCACGGGCCGAGACGCGTTCGTCGGCAGCGTGAAGTGGCTCGCCTCCGCGCCCGTCAAGACCACGGTCAACAACGTCCGCGCTTTCGAGGACGGCGACAGGGTCTTCCTGCACACCGTATACAACTTCGCCGGGGCCGGCGAGCAGGTCGCATTCGACGTCTTCCGCTTCGATGCGGACGGCCTCATCGCCGAGCACTGGGACAACCTGGCAGACGTCGCGCCCGCCAACCCGTCCGGCCACACGCAGACGGACGGCACGCTGGAAAAGGTGGCCGTGGACCGCGAGGAGACCCGCAAGGTCGTCGCCGGCTTCGTGGGCGACGTGCTGCGCGGAGAGAACCCTGAGGCTCTGCAGAGCTACTATGACGGTGACGCTTACATCCAGCACAACACCGCAATCGCCGACGGGCTCTCCGGTCTTGGGGCGGCGCTGGCCGCCATGGCCGAGCAGGGCATACAGATGGTCTACGACGAGACGCACTTCGTGCTGGCCGACGGCAACTATGCGCTCGCTGCGAGCAGCGGCAGCTTCGGTGGCGCCCCGACCACCTACTACGACCTCTTCCGCGTCGAGAACGGCAAGATCGCCGAGCACTGGGACGTCATGGAGACGGTCGCAGACCGCGACACCTGGGCCAACGACAACGGCAAGTTCTAGGCACGCCCCGCTACAGGTGCCAATCGTACAACATCAAGACGCCCGTCCCCAAACCGGAGGCGGGCGTCTTGCTTTCGTACGATCAGCATTCCCAGGCTATCCCGCAGCCACCACGAACATCGCCACGAGAAGCCAGACCACGATCCCGAGGAAGACCCGGCAGAGAAGGAAGAAGAGCGCCACGGCGGCAGCGACGGCCACGACGCCACCGACTACGAGCGCGATCTCACGACGCATCCTCGCCCCAGACTCCCATGATGGTCCCGTCGTAGCTGACCCTCGGGCAGCACCCGCCCCGGTCATTCACGAGGTACTGCACACCGTTGTCGGGGTCGATAAGAACGTACCAGCGGATCATCTCTCCGTTGTAGGTGTAGGTCACCGCCATCGAGTCGTGTGTGGTCTTGTGGACGGGGACCTCGGTCTTGGACCTCTCCTCCGTCTTCTCCGCGTTCGCCTCGTCGGCTCGCGCGGTCTCGGAGTAGGCCCACCAGGCCCAGAGCCCCACGAGCCCGATGAGAAGGACGCTCACGAGGGCCACGACGAGTCGGGACGGTCCCTTCTTGGCGTGCCTCGGCGTCGGCCTACCGATCTACGTCCACCACTCGGTCGACGTGTTCAGCAACCTTCGCACTACCAAGACCAAGTCGGGCACGCGCCTCCTGCCCATGTCCACCTTCGTGGCGGCCGCCCTCCACGTCCTGCACGGGTTCCAGGAGAAGCGCGTCGCCCATCTGAACAAGGACCGCAAGCAGCACGGCAACGCCCACGGCGAGCAGATCGAGCTCACAGACGAGAGCCCCGTCATCATGAACATCTCCGGACGACGCCTCAACCCCACGACGCTCAGCAAGTGGTGGGAGGACGACCGCAAGGACTACGGCCTGGCAGGCGTGACCTTCCATGAGTTGCGTCATACCTATCTCTCGATGCTCGCCCTCAACGGGGTGCATCCCAAGGTGATGCAGGAGCTCGCGGGGCACTCCGACCCGCAGACCACGATGCAGATCTATACGCACGTTAACCTCGACGCGAAGCGCTCCGCCGCCGACGTAATGGACCACGCACTCACTAAATAGAAGGGGGTCGTGGCACGGAATCGGGACAATTCGAACCACTTTCGAACCATCCGGCCCGTACCACGACCCAGAGTTCAGCAAAACCGCAGTTCGCTGCACCTAGTCCAAATCCTCTCCATTGCTTTCGATGACCTTCTTGTACCAGAAGAAGGAGTCCTTGCGGCTGCGGGCCATGGAGCCCTTGCCCTCGTCGTCCATGTCAACGTAGATGAAGCCGTAGCGCTTGCGCATCTCGCCCGTGCCGGCCGAGACGACATCGATGCAGCCCCAGGTGGTGTAGCCAATGAGGTCCACGCCGTTCTCAATCGCGCGGTTCATGGCCTGGATGTGCGGGCGGAAGTAGTCGATGCGGTAGGAGTCGTGGATGGAGCCGTCCTCCTCCACCTCGTCGAAGGCGCCAAGGCCGTTCTCCACGACCATCATGGGCAGGTTGTAGCGCGCGGCCGCCCACTCCAAGTACCACTGCAGGCCGGTGGGATCGTAGCCCCAGCCCCAATCGGAGTACTGCAGGTACTCGTTGCGCGCGCCGGCGCTAAAGTTGCCCTTTACCATGTCCTTGACCTCGTGGGTGGTCACTACGTTGGACATGTAGTACGAGAACGTGTAGAAGTCCACCGTGCCCTCGGCCAGGTCGATCCAGTCGGTGTCCTCAATCTCCAGCTCGACGTTGTGCTCCTTCCACAGGCGCGTGGCGTAGGTGGGATAGTCGCCCAGGCACTGCACGTCTCCGCAGTACCACACGCCCTCCTCCATCTGGTGCTGCGCCTTGAGGATGTCGGCGGGATCGCAGGTGTGGGGGTACCATGCGATACCGCAGATCATACAGCCAATCATGTTCCTCTCGTCGATGGCGTGGCCAATCTGAACCGCCTTGGCGCTGGCCACGAACTTGTGGTGCAGGTGCTGGTAGGCGGCCTGGTAGGCCTCGTCGCTCGTGTTGCCGGTAAACGGCAGGAACATGATGGTGTTGTTGATCTCGTTAAAGGTGAGCCAGTTGTGGACGAGTCCCTTGAACTCCGTGAAGCACGCCGTGGCGTAGCGCACGAAGTGGTCGATCGTCTGGCGATTCTCCCAGCCGCCGCAATGCTCCTCCAGGTAGAGCGGCGTGTCGAAGTGCCAGATGGTTACGAGCGGCTCTATGCCGTACTTGTGCATCTCCTCGAACATGTCCTTGTAGAACGCCACGCCCTCGGGGTTGGGGTACTTCTCGGTGCCCTTGGGGAACAGGCGCGACCAGCTGATGGACATGCGGAACTGCTTGAAGCCCATCTCGCCCAAAAGCGCGATGTCCTCCTTGTAGTGCCCGTAGCCGTCCACGGCGTCGTGGTTGGGATAGTGGTACTCGGGCAGCACAGCGTAGTGGGCGCCCTCGGGCAGCGTGCCACCGTTGCGCATCTTGCCGTGGTTGCCGTCCTTGTCGATATAGGTGACGTAGCGCGGCTCGCTCACGGTGCCGCCGGTGGTGACGTCGGTCATCGCCATGCCGCGTCCGCCCTTGTCCCAGCCGCCTTCCCACTGGTTGGCCGCCACCGCTCCGCCCCACAGAAATCCTTTGGGAAATGCCATGCTTCGCTCCTTATAACGAGGTATTTACATGTGTTGAGCATATCATGTGTGCACTCTTTTTGGTAAGCGCGCGTCGAGGACAGGCGCGGCGCGGTTGGCTACCATGTGAGAAAGGCACTCGGCCGAGAGGAACTCACATGGACAGCATCACCCACATACCCGGCATACTGGCAGCGCACGCAACCAACGCGGAGGCCGGCACGGGCTGCACGGTAATACTCTGCCCCGACGGCGGCACGGGCGGCGTGGACGTGCGCGGCGGCGCTCCCGCCACGCGCGAGACGGACCTGCTGCGTCCCGAGGAGACGGTCGACGTGCTGCACGCCGTGGTCCTGTCGGGCGGAAGCGCATACGGTCTTGCCGCCTCGTGCGGCGTGGCCGAGGAGCTGGAGCAAGCGGGCGTGGGCATCGATGTGCTCGTGGGCCGCGTGCCCATCGTGAGCGGCGCGTGCCTGTTCGACCTGTTCGTGGGCGACCCCCACGTGCGACCCACGGCCGCCGACGGTGCGCGGGCAACGCGGGCAGCGCTTGCCGAGCGTGACGTGGCGCCCGACGCGCGCACTCCCCTGCCTCGCGGCAACGTTGGTGCGGGAACCGGCTGCACGGTGGGCAAGCTCACGGGACCGGAACGCGCGATGAAGGCCGGGCTTGGCGAGGCGGTGGAGCAGCTCGGCGAGCTGGTGTGCGGGGCCGTGGCCGCCGTCAACGCATGCGGCGATGTGGTGAACCCAGCCACGGGGCAATACGTTGCCGGAACGCTTGCGGCAGATGGGTCCCACATTGAGGGAGCCCTGCACGTTGCCTTGGGCGAGCAGGCCAGTGAGTTTGAGGCGCTCGTGCCCCAGCGCACCAACACGACCATATCGTGCGTGGTCACCAACGCCAAGCTCACCAAGGCCCAGGCAACCAAGGTGGCGCAGATGGCAGCCGACGCCTACGCCCACGCCATCTCGCCCACGCACACCACCTCCGACGGCGACACCGTGTTCGTGCTTGCCACCGGAGCGGTCCAGACGAACGTGGACGTGGTGGGCATGCTCGCCACCCGCGCGCTGGAGCGCGCCATCGTGGACGGCGCGATGAACGCCACATCGGCCTACGGCCTCACGGCTGCCTGCGATCTGCAATAACACTGTGCGCATACCTGCGCTCGGGGGACTGTTCCTCGAGCGCAGGTGGCGTCCGCCATGGGAGGAAACGATGCCATCGCACCTGTACGCAACCGTGTTGGTGGACAACTCAGACGCACCGGGGATGTGCTGTGAGTGGGGCCTGTCGCTGCACGTTCGATACGGACAGCGGTCGGTACTGCTCGACTTTGGCCAGTCACGTGCCTTCGCGCGCAACGCCCAGGCGCTGAGCATCGACCTTAACTCCGTGGACATCGCCGTGCTCTCGCACGCGCACTACGACCACGCCAACGGCATGGACGCGTTCTTCCGGCACAACGACCACGCATCGCTCTTCCTGAGCGAGGCATGCACGCAAGCGTGCTGGTCATCCAAGGGCAACACCGCCCAGCCGCACTACATTGGCATCCAGGACGGGATGCTCGAGCGCCATGCGCATCGCCTGCGTTACGTGTCCACACGCACCGTAACCACCATCGCTCCCGGCATCCACCTCGTGCCGCACACCACGGCCGGCCTTGCCCAAAAGGGCGAGCGCGACGGCATGCTCGTCGCACGCGGCACGACCTGGGAGCCAGACGACTTTTCTCACGAGCTGAGCCTGGTCTTTGAGCTGGACGGAGCGCAGGGTCCGGCACTGGGCGTGTTCAGCAGCTGCTCACACGCAGGTCCCGCTGCCATCGTAAGCGAGGTGCGCGCGGCGTTTGGAAACAGGCGCATCGCGGCCTTCGTGGGTGGCCTGCACCTGTTTCGCGCAAACGACGCCCACGTCCGCGAGGTGGCGCACGCCTTAGATGCGGCTGGCGTGAGGAGCGTGTGGACCGGCCACTGCACAGGCGATCACGCACTCAAGCTGCTCCGCTCCGAGCTCCCCAACCGCGTGTGGCCGTTTGCGCCCGGCATGCGATTCTCGGTTGACAGCCTCGACTGGAGTCCCGACCCAGCGCTGCAGGCGCCGGTGGACCTGGAGGTGGCCATCCGTGGCGGTGCCAGCTCCTGGGGCGCTCACGAGTCGGGCCGCATAGTGCTCAACGACCGCAACGACACACTCACGCTTCCCATTGCCTACGACGAGCGCGAGGCACCGCTGGTAACAGATGAGCACGGAAGGGAGCAGGCAAACACGCTGGTGGGCCTTGCAGACGAGGGCCATACGCTGGCATGCGCACTCGCACGCACGGAGCCTGGATGTGCGGTCGTGGGCGTGGGCGTGGACCTTGCGCGCGCCGCAGACTTTGCGCGACCGGGAACCGAGCGGCTGCTCCAGTCGATGTTCTCGCAGCGGGAGCGCGAGCTTGCCCCCACGCTGTACCCAAAAGACCTCCCCCTCGCCTTTGCCACGCTCTTTGGCGCAAAGGAGGCCGCGTTCAAGGCCTGTGCGCATGCCCTGCGCACCTGGTATGCCGCCCACGACGAGCCCCTTACCTTTGAGGTGCGCGACTTTGGCATGGAGGAGCCGTGGGAGGAGCGCGGCGAGCTGCGACATGGCGCCGCGCAGCGTGCGCTCGACCGCATGGGCATCCGCCGCATCGAGATTCGCCACACGACGCTGGGCGACAAGGCGCTGGTGGTTGCCGTCGCCTTGGCCTAGCGCCCCACCCGTGCTGGGGGACAGTCCCCTGTGTTTAGGGGACTGTCCCCCGAGTGCAGGCGGAGACGGCGGGCGCACGTTGCGTTGCACGTGGGGTTATGCCACCATACGGTTGTGCGCACACGAGGGGAGGTGTCCCATGTCGCAGCGAAACGCGACGCCTCGCGACAGACCCACCATTCGCCGAACGCTCCATTGGTTTTGGTGGGTAACCAAGAAGCGACCGTTCGCCACGTTTATGGCCGTCTTTACCAGCGTGGCCTACACCGCCCTGCTCAACTACGCGAACACGTGGGTGATGGGACTCATCGTGGACCGCGTGTCGGCCGCACCCGTGCCCGCCGAACTGGTCTTTTCCGTCTTTGCGCCCTACATCGTGGCCCTGCTGGTGGTAAACGCCACGGGCCAGGCCTGCTCCAAGCTGCAGGACTGGTCGGTTATGCGGTTGGAGATGAACGGCAACTATCACCTGGCGCGCCTATGCTTCGACACCCTCTCCAACCAGTCCATGACCTTTCACACCAGTCGGTTTGGCGGCAGCCTGGTAAGCCAAACCAGCCGCTTTACCAACGGCTACACCGGGTTCGTGGACGTGGTGGTGTACTCGCTCATCCCCACCGTGGCCAGCATCGTGTGCACCATCGTGCTGCTGTGGCCCGCAAGCCCGCTGTTCGTTCTGTGCCTGTTTGCCATGCTCGTGGTATACGTGGCGGTCGCCTACTCCATGTACGAGCGCATCCTGCCCCTCTCGGCAAACACGGCCGCCGCGCAGAGCAAGCTCTCGGGCGTGCTCTCCGACGCCGTAACCAACATCCTTGCCGTAAAGACCTGCGGACGTGAGGACTTTGAGCGCGAGCTGTTCGACGCGGCCGACCAACAGGCCATGGCCGCCGAGCGCATCTCCATGAATGCCATGATGCGCCGAGGTGCCATGACCTCCACGATCATCACGTTTATTATGTTTGTCACTTCCATCTTTGTTTGCTGCGGCAATGCGTGGTTTGGCATAACCCCCGGTACGCTGGTGATGATGTTCACCTACACCTACAACCTCACCATGCGCTTTAACTACTTCAACTCCATGATGCAGCGCATCAACCGTGCCCTGGGCGACGCGGCAGAGATGACCAAGATCCTGGACGAGCCGCGCCTGGTGGAGGACGCGCCCGGAGCGCCAGAGCTGCAGGTGAGCGCAGGTGCCATCGACTTCTGCCACCTCTCCTTTCGCTACCCGGACGCCGCGCCGGACGACTTCGTGTTTGGCGACCTGGACCTTCACGTGCCCGCCGGACAGCGGGTAGGGCTGGTGGGCCACTCGGGCTCTGGCAAGACCACGCTCACCAAGCTGCTGCTGCGCCTGTCCAACGTGCAGGGAGGCCAGATTCTTGTGGACGGGCAGGACGTGAGCGCCTGCACGCAGCAGAGCCTGCGCCGCAGCATCGCCTACGTGCCACAGGAGGCGTTGCTCTTTCACCGCTCGATTCGTGAGAACATCGCCTACGGCAGGCCCAACGCCACCGACGAGGAGATCCGCGAGGCGGCACGCCTTGCCAACGCGCTCGAGTTTATCGACCGCCTGCCCCATGGCCTGGACACCATGGTGGGCGAGCGCGGCGTAAAGCTGTCGGGTGGCCAGCGCCAGCGCGTGGCCATCGCGCGCGCCATCCTGGCCGACTGCCCCATCCTGGTGCTGGACGAGGCCACCTCAGCACTTGACAGCGAGAGCGAGGCGCTGGTGCAGGGGGCGCTGGAAAACCTCATGTCCGGCCGCACGTCAATCGTGGTGGCCCACCGCCTCTCCACCGTCGCGTCGCTGGACCGCATCGTGGTGCTGGAGGAGGGCAACATCGTTGAGGACGGCACGCACGCCCAGCTGAGCAGGGCCGGCGGAGTCTATGCCAGCCTGTGGGATCGCCAGACCGGCGCATTCCTGGAAGAGGTCGATGAGGCCGAGTAGGAAGTGCCCACAGCGATGGCCGCAAATAGCGCACTTCGCCACCTTTTGGCACCATAATCCGATTTCATGCCCTATAGTATGCATAGTGCCGTACCTGCATGGTACGAGGTAACCACAAGGAGGAAGCAATGCTGGAGACCACCCAGACCGTTGACGGAACGAGCATGACCATCACGCTCACCGGCAGGCTCGACGTTAACACCTCGTCAGACTTTGAGAGCCAGGCGCTCGAGGACATCACCGACATCACAGACCTCACGCTCGACGCCGCCGGGCTCGAGTATGTGTCAAGCGCCGGGCTGCGTGCGCTTATCCTCTTGACAAAGACCCAGAGTGAGAAGGGCGGCACGTGCGTGATCGTCAACGCGTCCGAGAACGTGCAGCAGGTGGTAAAGACGACTGGCCTGAGTGGCGTCCTCCACTTGGTCTAGCCGTTGGGAATAGGGAAAGGAAGGCACGAAGATGACATTTGAAGAGACGTTTGCCAAGGTACAGGGCATGGCCGACACCATTGATGCCTCCGGCACGGATTTCCTCGCCGTGCAGGTAAACCTCACTGGTAAGGCCGACGAAGCCGGCGTGTTCTATGTGGAGATCAAGGACGGCAACATCAGCGTCGCGCCGTACGAGTACGAGGACCGCAGCTGCGGCATCACCATGAAGAACAAGGACTTCAACAAGCTTATCGACGGTAAGCTCGATCCCGTGGTAGCCTACACCATGCGCAAGCTCAAGGTTGACGGCGACATAGGCAAGGCCGTGGAGTTCGCCAACCTCATCAAGCAGTAACGCAGCGCAACAGATGGTAGACACAGGGGACAGTCCCCCGAGTACAGCCCGCGCGCGGGCCATACTCGAGGGACTGTCCCCTTTTTCTGCCTGTTTTACGAGAACCACTTGTCGGCCAGGGTGGGCTCCTCAAATCCCCAATCCTCGTAGGCCTGCGTCGTCCACACAAACCCGTTCTTTTGCAGCACGCGTGCCGAGGCGCGGTTCTCCACCATGGTGCTGGCCGTTATCAGCCCGATCTCGGTCTTGGTGTACAGGTAGCGCACCGCCAGGCCAACGGCCTGCGAGGCGATGCCCTTGCCCCAGTGCCGCTGGAGCAACCTATAGCCCATGCTTATCTTGTGCATGTCGTCCCTAAAGCCATAGAACTCGAAGAGGCCGCAAAACTGCATACCGTCCTTGAGGAAGATACCCAGAATGATGCCCTCCTCGCGCTCGAACAGCGGGCCGTACATTTGGGCAATGCACTCGTGCATGTCTTCGTACTGTTGCTCGAACAAAAACGTGGGCAGGTACCGGTACACCTCCTCGCTGTGCGAGAGCTCCCACAGCGCCTGGGCATGAGCATCCTCCAGCCGCTTGAGCACGATGCGCTCGTCCTCGATGCGGGGAATCTGGGAAAACAGACGCATGCCTTCCACCCCTCGTCGCTTGCCTTTTTGGCATCAACTATACACCCACGTGCCTGGCCCTACTGCAGGAGCGCCTCCAGGTCCTCGCGCGAGAGCGAGGCAAGGGACATGCCGGCGGCCCCACCCGTTACGACGTGAGCCAGGCGCGCCTTGGCCCGCTGCAGCTCGACGATGCGCTCCTCTATGGAGTCGCTACAGATGAGCCGGTACACGGTCACGTTCTTGGTTTGGCCAATGCGATGCGCCCGGTCGGTTGCCTGGTTCTGCGCGGCAACGTTCCACCACGGGTCGGCATGCACCACCGCCGAGGCACCCGTAAGGTTGAGCCCGGTGCCGCCGGCCTTAAGCGAGATGAGAAACACCGGCGTCGCGTCTTCGTTAAACCGGTCGACCAGCTCCACGCGCCGCTGCTTGGGCGTGGCACCGGTTATCTCGTAGTACGGCACGCCCAAGTCACGCAGGCGCGCCGATATCGTGTCCAGGTAGCTGGTGAACTGCGAGAAGACCAGCGTCTTTTGCCCCGAGTCGGCCAGACGGCCCAGCAACGTGAGCAGAGCCTCGGTCTTGGCCGAGCCCTCCTGGTAGTCCTCGAACACCAATGCTGGGTCGCAGCAGATCTGGCGAAGGCGCGTGAGGCCCGCAAGGATCTGGATCCTGTTTGTGCTGCTGGCAGAGTCAGTATCGGCCAGCAGCTGCCCGCGCAACTCAAGGACCTGCGCGTCGTACACGTTTCGCTGGTCCTTGCCCATGCGCACACGCACGGTCCGCTCAACTTTGCCAGGCAGGTCGCGCACCACGTCCCGCTTGGTCCTCCTCAGCACGAAGGGGCCAATCGCCGAGCTCAGACGCTCAGAACACTCCTGGTCCCCCTCCACGATGGGCTTCTCGAAACGCTGTCTAAAGCGCTCGTAGGGACCCAGCAGCCCAGGCATAAGGAAGTCGAATATGCTCCAGAGCTCCGAGAGGCGATTCTCCACCGGCGTGCCCGACAGAGCAATGCGATGCTGGCAGCGAAGCTCCTTTACCGCCTGGGCCGCCTGCGTCTCGTGGTTCTTCACATACTGCGCTTCGTCCAGGACCACGCACCAAAAGTCGTGCGACGCATACGCTTCACGATCTCTCTTGAGCAGGTCATAGGAGGTCACCAGCACGTCTACCGCCCCTTGCGCGAGCACCTCGGTGCGCTCCTGCGCCGTTCCCGTAACGGCACGTACGTCCAGCTGCGGCGCGAACTTGCCGAACTCTGCCAGCCAGTTGAAGACCAACGACGCGGGACACACGACCAAAGAGGGGCCAATGGCACGCGCCTCGTCCTGGCGTGCCAGCAGCAGCGAGATGAGCTGCACCGACTTGCCCAGGCCCATCTCGTCGGCAAGGATGCCTCCCAGCCCCAGGTCCGCAAGTCCGCAGAGCCAGCGATACCCGTCTGCCTGGTAGGGCCGCAGCACGCCCGCCAGGCTCTCAGGCACCTCGTATTGGGCGAGGTCGACGTCACGGATGCGCTGCAGGTAGGACCCAACCGACCCGTCTACGTCGCTTTGTGCGAGCAGGGGCTCGAGCGGCAGCGCATGGTATGCGGGAAGCGTCACGTGCCCCTGCTGCACCTGCGTGCTTGTGAGCCCCAGCTCCCGTGCGACCATGCCCGCCTGCGAAGCGTCAACGTGTGCGAGTTCCACGAACGAGCCGTCCTGAAGGCGATGGAAGCGCCTCTTGAGCCGGTAGCTCTCCAGGAGCCCGGCAAGCTCGGCGGAGTCGATGCCCTCCGCGTAAAACGACACATCCAGCAGACGCGACCGCACCGAGAGCCCCACACGCACGCTGGGTCGGGCCTTGGACCGCAGCGAATCGAAGGCGGGCGTGGTGTACACCGTGCCCAGCCGCTGCAACTCCCGCACGCCGTCGAACACCAGCCGCGCAAGTGCCTCCCCGCTCGCCCGAGAAACCATGGACCCGTCGTCACCCACCTGCGGAAAGAGTCGACGGCACACCTCGCGCGCGCGGGTCTCGGCTGCCACGTCGCGCACCATGCCACCGTCGGCGGGCTGCGTCCTACGAGCCGGAAAGATCGAGCATCGCTCCTCTCCATAGACCGCAAACGCCACGCAAGACACCGCGCCACCCGAGCGGTCCACGTAGAACTGCAACTCGCAGGGAACGGGACGAAGCGCCTCCAGCTCCGCCGGCACCGCCACCGCGGCCACCTCCTCCAGGCTGGGAAGCACTGTGGCGCAAAACGCCCGCGCATCACGCGACGCCACCACAAGGGGCCCGGCGGCGGCGCCAAACACCGCCGCGAGCAGGTCGGCATGGGCTGACAGCTCATCTCCGCACACATACAGGTATCGGTCATCCCACGCATACGCCCGTCCCGCGCTCGACACCACGTGCAGGTCACTCGTGCGGTCCAGCCTAAAGGCGCCTCCCTTCGCCCCCGCAACGGACAGGGCCACCACAGGGTCCTCGCGTCGAACGAGTAGCGCGCGCGACTCGGCATCACCCTTCGCAGACGTCCACTCAAACCCAACCGTCGCGTCCACGTAGCAGGCCAGCAGGTCCTCGAGCTCGGGCGGAGACAGATGCAACTCGCGCGCAGGAAGCGCAGGGGCGCCAAAGGCTCCACGACCTGTCACTCGCTCGTAGGAATAGGCACGTCGGTTGCGGATGGCCCGCACGAGCACGTCTGCTACCGCCTTGGCCCGAGGGCAGAAGGCAGCAGGGTCGTGCACAAACGCCAAGTTTTTTCCGTAGGCATGCAAGGAGCGCTCTTCCACGTGCGTTGCGAACTCGCTAATGGAGGACAGCGCATAGGACCCCTTGGACCCCGTGATCCTAAACCGAGCCCCAAAGCCAACCTCGTAGGCAAGCGTGAGCGCCAGGTCCACGGTTCCTGCGGCGGGCTCGGTGACCGCGACGTCTGTGGCAGGAGCCGGCGCCATGCCCCGCTCGATGAGGCGCGCCAGCGAGCGCGAGGTGGCCATGCCATCCTCCGCGTTTGCGCCCTCATAAAGATGTGGCCGGAGCAGGTAGTCCAACGCAAGCGCAATGGCATGCCTGCAGGGGCCAGGCTTGCGCACTGACGTTACGCAGTCGCAGCCATAGTCCACGAGGGCGCCGGTGTCCTCGTCCAGCGTCACATATACATTGTGCGGCGCCTCCCAACTGTCGTGCGATTCCACGCTCGCGCGCAGGGAGATGTCGCTGCCGTCGCGGCCAAGGCGGCGGCGATGCAACCGACTGCCCTCCTCGGCAACGCGCCGTGCGTGGGCAAAGGTCGCCGCGGTGCACGCCCGCCTGAGCGCACTCTCCTCAATCACGCACCATCCTCCTCCACTTGCAGATTCTGCCGCTCCACTCCCCGCCCGTACTCGGGGGACTCCTCCCCCGTGCTTAGGGGACAGTCCCCCGAGTGCGGGTGGGAACGAGCTCGCTCACCAGGATGGCCGCAAAGACCAGCGCGAAGCCCGCGAGCAGCGGCAGCGTGAGCGGCTCGCCGTAGAGCACCACGCTAAAGAACACGCCAAACACGCTCTCCAGCGAGAGCAAAAGTGATGCCTGCGCGGGCGGCACATGCGCCTGCCCAACGTTTTGGCACACCGTACACAAACACGAGCAGAACAGGACCAGGTATGCCAGCTGAGACCAGAACTCCGGCTCCGCGAACACCGCAAGCGGCGGAAACGGCTGGAACAGCGCCCCGTATGCCAGGCACACGGCGCCCATAACGAAGAACTCCACCACCGTCATGGAGAGCACGTCTCTGCCAGGTGCCACGTGCACCATCACCTCGATCTGCACGGCAAACCAAAAGGCGCCAAACAGCGTCATCCAGTCGCCCCAACTCAGGCTCAGCCCGTCCGTGCCGCCAAGCGAGAGCACGCCCACGCCGCCAAGGGCCAAAGCCGCGGCAGCGACGTTGGACCAGCGCGGCCGCACGCGTGCCACGACCCAGTGCAGGAAGGGTACCATCACGCAGTAGGTGGCGGTAAGAAACGCGTTGTGTCCTGGTGTGGTGTCCACAAGGCCCAGGTTCTGCACCAGGTACCCCACACCACCGCTCAAGCCAAGCAGTACGCCGGCAACCACATGCCCTCGGTCCAAGTGCCTACGCAGCCGCCGGCAAAGCAGGACGGCCATCACGGCCCCGGCAAGGACGAAGCGAATGCCCAGCAGCCACGAGGGCGGCACCGCGTCGAGCACGTCCTTGAGCACCACGAAGGAGCCACCCCACAGCGCGGCTGCCAAGACGAGCAGTAACTTGTATGGCGGGTGGCGCCTCGGCGATGTGCCTCCCGCCTGTGCCTCTATCGGCCCCAATACACCACGGCACCCTTGAGGCGCTCGACCTCGTCGTCACCCTTGTAGCGACGCACGATCTCCAGCGCAAAGTCGATGGCCGTCCCCATGCCCTGGCTCGTGGTAAAGTTGCCGTCCACCACCACGGGCTCGTTGGGCGCGACCTCGGCGCCGTGCTCGGCGAGCACCTCGTGGAACCCGGGGTTGCTCGTGGCGCGCCTGCCCTCGAGCAGGCCCTCCTTTGCCAGGATGGACGGGGCCGCACAGATGGCCGAGACGGGACGGTTCGCGGCGGCAAAGGCGCGCACGGCAGCCATGAGCCTGTCGTTGGCATGCAGGTTGGGCGTGCCGGGAATCCCTCCCGGAAGCACGAGCATGTCGTAGGCGTCCAGATCCAGGTCGGCGTCGTCTATGTGGCGGTTCGCAAGCATGCTCACCTCATGCGACGAGGTGACCAAGCGGTCCTCGCCCACCGAGATGGTATGGCATTCGATGCCGGCGCGAAACAGGATGTCCACCACGGTAAGCGCCTCGATCTCCTCGCATCCGGGAGCCAGGAACACGGCGATGGTCGGTTTTGTCATAATCTCCTCCTTTTGTGGAAAGCAACAGGGTAGCATACGGCGACCGGGCGAAGGGACACCCAGACGTCTGGTATCGCCAGGCCTTACGCAAGCCGCGCGGCGAGGCTCGTACGGTCTATCTTGCCGTTTGCATTGTGCGGCATCTCGTCGAGCACCACAATCTTCTTGGGCATCATGTAGCTCGAGACGGCCGTGCGCATAAGGCGCTTGATCTCGCGCGCGGTGCACTCGTGCCCCTCCGTCGTGGTGCAAAACATCACGATGCGCTTCTTGCGCTGGTCGAAGACGCAGCAGCACGCATCAACCTGGATGAGGTGCTCGGCCGCCACCTCGATCTCCTGCAGCTCGATGCGCCGGCCCATGTACTTGATCTGGAAGTCGGACCTACCCACGAACACCAGCTCGCCGCCCTCGTCCACGCGCGCCATGTCGCCCGTGCGCAGCACCCGGGCAACGTTGCCCGATGGGGTGGTCATCCGCACGAAGCGCTTCTCGTTCCCCTCGGGGTCGTGGAGGTACCCCGACGACAGGATGCCACCGGCAACGCAAATCTCGCCCTCTGCGCCCACCTCGTGCGGCAGGGCCTTGCCGTCCTTGGCAAGGAACACCTCGTTGCCCTCGAGTGCGACGCCCAGCGGGATACGCTCGTAGGTGCGACCGGTGTCCAGGCGACAGTACGAGCACACGCCGGCGAGCTCAGTCGACCCATACAGGTTTACGAACTCGACATCCGGCAACGTCTGCATCCACTGCATGAGGTGCTTTACGGGGAACTGCTCCCCCACGAAGTAGGCGTGCTGCAGGTACTCAGGCATGGCGCTCTCAAACGTCCCCAGCTGCGTAACGATGGTGTATGCCGACGGGACCCAGCAGGTATAGGTTACCTTGCGCTCGTTGAGGTACTCCACCAGCGAGATGGGCGAGGCAAACAACTCCGTTGGCAGTATCTCCAGCGTCGCGCCCGCATAGATCATGAGCAGGACGTCCTTGGAGCTCGCATCGAAGAAGAACGGCGTCTGGTTGCCAATGGTCTGCGACTCGTCCAGCTGGAAGGTCCTGCAGAACGCGCGGATAAAGCTGTCGTAGGCATGCGCGCCCTTTACCACGCCCTTGGGGTTGCCCGTGGAGCCGGAGGTAAAGATCACGCAGGTCGCGTCGTCGGCGACCTCGCCCATGTTTTGCAGTGCCGCCTCCACGTAATGCTTCTTGTGCTGCGGCATGTCGGGGTCGAGCGGCACGTATACCCGGTTCGCATACATCGCTGCCAGCATCTGGATGATGGTGTCGCACGTGCGGTCGGCATACACCAGCACGGCGTCGTTCTCGTTCGCGAGCTCGGCGCCGTACTCGCGCGCCTTGCTCCGCAGCTCCTCAAACGTGTACGAGTCGGTTGCGTCGGCCACGGCCACCTTGTTGGGGAACCGCTCCACGGTCCTCTCGAAAGCCTCCAAAAGCATGTTCATGGTAAAACCTTTCGTTGCCACTTGCACAGGGCATAGTCTAGCGCATTGCATGCGCCTCTCCCCCATTTGCGGCGGCATTTCTTGCCTTCTGCGGATTCGTCGGCCGCTGTTGATTGTGCATTGTGTGAAGCATTCTTATCATCATCAGTAGCTGTGCAAATGGTGGCCGCGCATGGGAGCTCGGTCACAGGATTTGTGGAGAGGAGCTTTCATGCAGTATTCGTCAGATGTGGAGAAGATGTGCCCCGTAACCAAGGGCGCATACCACGGGCCCGCGCCCATCCCCGAGGAGGGTGCCTGGGTTCAGGCAAAGCAGCTTGAGGACATCTCGGGCTACACCCACGGCATTGGCTGGTGCGCACCTCAGCAGGGTGGCTGCAAGCTGAGCCTCAACGTTAAGAAGGGCATCATCGAAGAGGCCCTCGTCGAGACCATCGGTTGCTCCGGCATGACGCACTCCGCCGCCATGGCCGCCGAGATTCTGCCCAAGAAGACCATCCTTGAGGCACTCAACACCGACCTCGTGTGCGACGCTATCAACGTTGCCATGCGTGAGCTCTTCCTGCAGATCGTGTACGGCCGCACCCAGACCGCGTTCTCCGAGGACGGCCTGCCCATCGGCGCTGGCCTCGACGACCTCGGCAAGGGCC
>JAUMWN010000113.1 GCA_030529625.1 Coriobacteriales bacterium | reverse complement strand
CCAGTCGTGCGCGTATATGAAGTCCTGCACAAACGGTGCGTAGCGATCGAACACCGACATTCCCATCACCACGTTTCTGGGCGCTTAAATGGTGAACTCGGCATAGCCCGGAGCAATGCCGGTGCCGTCGTCTTGTGGCTCGGGCTCGGCATGCTTGAACTCTGCCGAACCCAGAAGCCCCGCAACGGTTACGCTGGAATCCTGCCACATGATGTCGAGCATCTCTATGAAGTCGCGGATGACCTCACGCGGCGTTATGTGAGAGTCCGCCCCCACGCGACCAAGCTCGAGCTGCAAGAACTCAATGAGGTCGTCCTCGGTAAGCGTGCGAGCATAGCCAAAGAGTCCCGCATGAATGTCGGCGAGCTTCTCCACCAGCACCAGCAGCTCCTCGTGCGTGAGTGGCTGCAGGCGAATGACGGGAGCCAGCAGGTCCACCATGCCCTCGCGGCCAAAGCGCCCCTGGGTAAGGCGCGAACGCAGCGCCTCGTACGAATAGAGACCGCGACGCCTGTCCTCCACGCACTGGGGCGTGCCGCTCATGATGACGCCAAGGTGCTCCGCGCGCCCCTGCAGGGCATCGTTGTACATGGTAAGGATCTTCTCGTAGTTGTACTGACGTGCGATGGCGTGGGGAATCTTGTAGAGGTTTACCAGCTCGTCCACCAGCACCACGAGGCCGGCATAGCCCGCGCCAACCAAGAAGCGAGCCAGAAGCTTGACGTAGTCGTACCAGTCGTCATCGGTGATGATGCACGTGACGCCAAGCTCGGACTTGGCCTCGGTCTTGGTGCGGTATTCTCCGCGGAACCACTTGGTAACGTATGCCTTGGTCTCGTCGTCGCCCTCCACGTGCGCCTGGTAGTAGGCTGCAAGCAGGCGCGCAAAGTCAAAGCCGTGCACCATCTCGCGCAGGTCGTTGATGACCGCAAAGATGCGACTGCGCACCTCCTCGTCGAACCGAGGGTCGCCGGGCAGCACGCTGCTCGCGGCAACCTCCGACTGAACGCCCGCGATCCAGCGGTCCAGCACGAGCGTGAGCGCTCCACCCTCGGGACGTGTGCGCGTGGAGAGGTTGCGCACCAGCTCGCGATACGTGGCAAGGCCCTGACCCTTGGTGCCCTGGAGCCTACGCTCCGGCGAGAGGTCCGCATCGGCAACGACGAAGTTCTTGCCCATGGCATGGTTGCGGATGGTCTGCAAGAGGAAGCTCTTGCCGCTGCCGTAGCGCCCCACCACAAATCGGAACGACGCCCCACCATCGGCCACGATGTCCAGATCGCGCAAAAGGGCCGAGATCTCCGCCTCACGGCCCACCGTTATGTAGGGCAGGCCCACGCGCGGCACCACGCCGCCCTTGAGCGAGTTGATAAGAACCGTTGCGATACGTTTTGGCACACGAGGACGCTGTTGCAATTCTGCCATGAGCTGCCTTTCCCTTGTTCGTATGGTGAGTATATCACTACGTACATCTGTTCGCAACTATCTTTATAGAGTGGCGCGGCGTTTCCGAAAAAGGTGTGCCGGTCACTGGGCAGCAAGGGCGTCTCGCACGTCCTGCTCGTAATCCTCCACGATTTGGGGGGTGTCACCGTCGAACTCCACCACGGTATCGCCCACCACGTCCAAAAACGCCTCGTTGATGGCATCGACCGCAAGCGAGAGGAACATGGCACCGCCATCGCTTGGCAAGGGGCACTCCCCCAAAAGGGCACGCAGCAGCTCCAGCTGTTGCTCCGTGAGGCCAAGCAATCCTTCGCTTTGCGATGCGGCCTCGGGCAATGGGGGCACACCTCCTGCAACGGGCTCGCAAAAACCGTGGGCATCGCGAGGCACCTCCTCGACGCCCGACTCGTCCCGCTCGTCCCGCTCGTCGTCGGTAAGAAGCGCCTCGCGCGTGCGCGCCGCAGCAGAGCGAATGCCCTTTAGCGACGAGCGGTCTATGCGTATGCGCGCGGCCTCCTTTGCCTCTTGCCTCTTTTTGAACTCCGCGACCTGGTCGTCCACAAACTTGCCCTGGTACTTGGGCAGCGTCCGCGCCTTGAGTGGATGGCCGTAGTCAGTGGCCGCGCGCATGCGGGCATCGATGGCATGCAGCAGGTTGCCCAGCTCCTGGCTCGTATCGAACCTCCTGCAGGGAAGCTCACGATACCAAAAGCCGTCCTGGCACACGTAGCTTTCCTCTGGCCCCACCTCATACACCACGTCTTCGTGCTCGTGCGGCTGCCAGAACACGGCTGTGGGAAACATGGTGTATCCGTAGCCGGTGGGGCCGCCAAAAAGTCCCTCCATGTAGCCAACGCGGCGCCTCTTGTGGCAATGGTTCACCATCTTTGCAAACACGTTGCATGCCACCTGCGCCACCTCGGACCGGTGCTCCTTAATAAAGCGCGACTTCTCCGCACGGTAGCGCGAAAGCGACATGAGCGCGTCGAGCACGTCCCGCTGCTTGGGCATGCCCGCGACGCTTTGTGGTGGCCACCTGTCCATGCCCTTGTCTACGAGCACTCCCTGCGCGCGTTGCAGCAGTGCCACCGCGCCAAACGGAAAGTCCTCCTCGTACTCCTGGAGCAGCGTGTTGGGCAGCCCATAGAACACCACGTAGTCGTAGATCCATCGAGAGAGGTACGCCTCGAAGCCAGAGCTCAGGTCCCCATAGACATCGTACAGGTCCACCAGATGGTCGTGACCTTCCTGTCCCGGTTCTATGCCAATGCCGCACAGGATCTCGTACACGTGAACGTACACGAACGAGAGCGGCGCAGGCAAGAACTCGCCATGCCTCAGGCGCGTGCGCCACGAGAAGTAGCAGCGCAGCTGGTAGTCGCTCATGGCGTCGTAGGTGGGATAGTAGTGGCTAAACTCGCAGGTTCCCTCAAAGCTGTCCTCAAAGTCCGCCATGAGCATGCCCTGCTCATAGAAGAGCTTGGCGTTGCTCGCGCCGTACGGATAGCCGCGAGCAGGGCTCTTGCGTCCCAGCGCGCGCATCTTGCGATATGCCGCGGGCATGGGAGACGAGCGAGGACGCTTTTGGCCTGCCGGCACGGGCGTCCTGCCAAACGCCTGGGCGCCGGTACGCAGGATGGGCTCGTCGCCAAACACGCGGTCCTCAAAGGCGTGTGTCTGGGCAAACCTATCGCTGCTCACAATCATGTCCACTATCTCTTGAGGGCGCATGTGCTAGGCAAGCGCGGCGATGAGCTCGTCCACGCGGTCGGTCTTCTCCCAAGTGAAGTCTGCGTCCTCGCGACCAAAGTGGCCGTACGCCGCCGTCTTTTGAAAGATGGGACGCCGCAGGTCCAGGTCGCGGATAATGGCGCCGGGTCGAAGGTCGAACACCTTGCCAATGGCCGCCTCGAGCTTGCGCTCGTCCACCGTAGCCGTTCCAAAGGTGTCCACCATAACGGATACGGGCTCGCTAATGCCGATGGCGTAGGCAAGCTGCACCTCGCAGCGACGCGCCAAACCGGCGGCGACCACGTTCTTTGCCACCCAGCGGGCAGCGTATGCCGCAGAGCGGTCCACCTTGGTGCAGTCCTTGCCGCTAAAGGCGCCGCCCCCGTGACGGCCCATGCCGCCGTAGGTGTCCACCACGATCTTGCGACCCGTAAGGCCCGTGTCGCCCATGGGGCCTCCCACCACAAAGCGGCCGGTGGGATTGACGTATATGCGCGCGTTGTTCCACGCGATTCCCACCTGATCGAGCACGGGCGCGATCACGTGCTCTATCATGTCGCTCTTGATGCGCTCGGCGCTGCTTACCTCTGGAGCGTGCTGCGTGGAGACCACGACAGCCGTCACCTCCACGGGCTCGTCGTCCTGGTAGCGCACGGTAACCTGGGTCTTGCCGTCGGGGCGCAGGTAGTCCAGCGTTGCGCTCTTGCGTACCTGCGCCAGACGCTCGGACATGCGATGGGCCAGATAGATTGGCATGGGCATGAGCACGTCGGTCTCGTCCGTGGCATAACCAAACATCATGCCCTGGTCGCCTGCGCCAATGCGCTCCACGTCGTCGGCATCCGCGCGCGCATACGTGCCGTCCACGCCCTGCGCGATGTCGGGGCTCTGCTCGTGGATCATGTTTATGACGCCGCACGTCTCGCAGTCAAAACCGTACTTTGCGCGATCGTATCCAATCTGGCGAACCACGTCGCGTGCGATCTTTTGGATGTCCACATAGGCCTGCGTGCGAATCTCGCCGGCGATTATGACCGTCCCCGTGGTGAGGAAGGTCTCGCAGGCACAGCGAACGTTTGCAAGCGATGCGGGCATGCCGTTGGGAGCAACGTAGCCCTCCTTCTCCAGACGCGCCTCCTTCTTTAGTATTGCGTCCAGAACCGCGTCGGATATTTGGTCGGCCATCTTGTCGGGATGGCCCTCGGTAACGCTTTCTGAGGTGAACAGGTAGTTGCGTCCTGACATGTTAGGCTCCTCTCGTTGGTTTGCCCCTGCATTCTAGCGCATGCCCAGGACAGTTATTGATAAAGCGCACAATGCACAGGAGACGGAGGTGGCACACCGTTTCTGGGAAAGGGTGTGCCACTTACGCCAGGTCCTCAAAGGGTCCGGCCACGTAGCGGCTGAACACTGCCTCGCCGGCCTCCTGGGTGGCGTCTAGGTCGATGTCTGCGGCAATGCCAAAGTCGCGGTAGCCCTCGGGGTCATGGAACATCTGACGCACGTGCCACACGTGCGCGGCCTTCTCGTCCGCCTCGTCCACCTCAAAGAACGCGACCGACCGCGCGTCGGCATCGAGCAGAATCTCCTCGTGCTCGTCGTAGTAGGCGTCCAGGACGCGGCGCCAACGGGCGGCACCCCAGCCCCAGTCGCTGTCCATCTCGCCCAGCGCTCGGGCGTCATCGTGCGCGGCAAGCCGCACGCGCGCAAAGAGCGCGTTGCGAACCAGTAGCGTAACCGCACGGCGGTCGTGCACCACCTCGTCTGGCGCGGCGGGCGGGGCACCCGCGTCTGCGATAAGCTGTCCGGCACGGGCCCATTCGTCCACCAAGCTGGAGTCCACCGAGCGCACCACCAGGCCCAGCCAGGCGATTATCTCTTCCAAGCGCTCGTCTCGCGCGTCAAACGGGAGCGTGCGATCGAGCGAGCGGTAGGCTTCGGACAGATAGCGCAGGAGTATGCCCTCGGCGCGAGCGATGTTGCATCGCTGCACGTAGCCCTTAAAGTCCGACGCCGTCTCCAGCATGTCGCGCAGCACGGACTTGGGACGCGGCTCGTAGTCGTTTGCCCACGGGACCTTTTGGCAATAGGTGGCAAACGCCGCCTCCACCAGCTCCTCCAGCGGCTTGGGATAGGTAACCTCCTGCAGGCGCTCCAGACGCTCCTCGTACTCCACGCCATCGGCCTTCATGCGCGCCATGGCCTCGTTGCGGGCTATCTTTTCTTGCGCACGCAGAATCTGGTAGGGGTCTTCCAGCGTGGACTCGGCCAGCGAGATTACGTCGAGCGCGTAGTTGGGGTCGTCCTTGTCCAGCAGCTCGATCGCCGCCAGGAAGAACGGTGACAAGGGCTGGTCCAGCGCAAAGTCGTCCGGCACGTCCATGGTGGTGAAGTAGTCGGCAGCACCGTCGCTCGTCTGCTTGCGCACCACCACGCCGGCGTCCATGAGCGTGGCAAAGATCTCGTTTGCCCGGTCGTGAAGCGCCTCTTTTTGCTCGTCGGTTTGCGCCGAGGCATCCACCAGGGCATGCACGCGCTCCCACGCGTCGCCGCCCTGCATGACCTCGTTGAGCACCATGGAATGGGTTATCTTCATGCGCGGTTTGAGCGCCTCCGGCTCGGCGTCCCGCAGACGCTCAAAGGTGGTGCGGTTCCAGCCCACGAACCCCTCCGGCGGTTTGCTCACGCGAATCCTGCGGGCCTTCTTTGGGTCACCGCCGGCCTTTGCTAGCGCGCGTGCCTTCTCAACGTCGTATTCCGTTGCCTGCGAGAGCACCACACCCTGCGTGTCGAACCCAGCGCGTCCCGCACGGCCGGCGATCTGATGGAACTCGCGCGCGTTTATGCGCCGCTGCCTGCGGCCGTCGTACTTGGCGAGCGCCGTAAGCAGCACCGTGTGGATGGGCACGTTTATGCCGACGCCCAGCGTGTCGGTGCCACAGATCACCGGAAGAAGCCCCTGCTGGGCGAGCTTCTCTACCAGCAGGCGATAACGCGGCAGCATGCCTGCGTGATGCACGCCCACGCCCGTTTGCAACAGGCGCTGCAGCGTCTTGCCAAACACCGTAGAGAAGCGCGTCCCCCTGCAGGCAGCCTTTATGGCGTCGCGCTGCTCTCGCGTGGAAACGCCGTAGCTTGCCAGCGCCTGCGCGCTCCTGAGCGCGGCGTCCTGCGCAAAGTGCACTATATATAGAGGCGCGTCGCCGTTGCGAAGCGCCAGCTCCACCGTGGCCTCCAGCGGCGTCTCCACAAACTCGTACGACAAAGGCACGGGTCGCGGGGCATCCAGCACGAGGTCCACGTCGGTCTTGGTGCGCTCCTGGAGCGAGTTGGCTATGGAGGTTACGTCGCCCAGCGTGGCGCTCATGAGCAGGAACTTGGTGTGGGGCATGGTGAGCAGTGGCACCTGCCAAGCCCAGCCTCGGTCGGGGTCGCCATAAAAGTGGAACTCGTCCATGGCAACCCAGGCGACGTCGGTGCCGTCGCCCTCGCGCAGCGCCTGGTTTGCCAGAATCTCGGCCGTGCAGCACACGATAGGTGCGTCGGGGTTTATGGCCACATCTCCTGTGATCATGCCCACGTTGTCGCGCCCAAAGATCTCCACGAGGTCAAAGAACTTCTCGCTTACCAGCGCCTTTATGGGCGCGGTGTAATAGGAGATGTAGTCGGCGCACAGAGCCATAAAGCACATGCCCAGCGCCACCAGCGACTTGCCCGATCCGGTAGGCGTGCCAAGAATCACGTGGTTGCCCATGGCAAGAGACAAAAGCGCCTCTTCCTGATGGTCCCAAAGCGTAAGGCCGCGCGCCTCCACCCACTCCATAAAGAGCTCGAGGGCCTGCTCGCCTTCCAGGGGCTGCTCCAGAGGTCTTGTCTCGTCTTCGAAGTTTGGGGCGAGCGCCCCCAGCGAGCCATGCGCGTAGGCGTCGATGTATGGCACGGGTTTCTCCTTACTTGCGTTGGCGTGTTGTGCGTGAGCTAGGGCACTGATGGCCTATAGTGCGTCGACAATCTGGTCTGCGGTAGTGATGGTGGAGCCAAAGCACTTTTGGAAGTGCTCGATGCCCGCCTCCTGCGTGCCGCAGAGGAAGGTGCGGGTGGCGTCCTCCACAACGATGGTGTTGTAGCCCAGATAGTAGGCGTCGGCGAGCGTGTGGAGCACGCAGATGTTGGTGTCCTCGCCCACCGCGATGAGCGTACGGACGCCCAGCTCGCGAAGGAGAAGATCAAGGTCGGTGCCAAAGAAGCCCGAGTAGCGGCGCTTGGGCACGATGAAGTCGCGGGCGCCGAAGCCTGCCTTAAGAGCCGGGTTGGGTACCGCCTTGCCACGAACGCCGTGCTCGCCCCACAGCGTGAGCTCCTTGTCAACGCCAGGGATGTGTGCGTCGTCGCAGAAGATTACGGGCATGCCGACGGAACGGGCCGCATCCACCACGCGGGTGGAGTTTTGCACCACGCGCGCCTCGTC
>JAUMWN010000044.1 GCA_030529625.1 Coriobacteriales bacterium | reverse complement strand
GGCGCCATCAGTTCCTGCAGGGCTCTTGGAACTACGAGCGTATGCAGAACGGCGGTTGGTGCTACGCCATGATCCCCGCCATCAAGAAGCTGTACTCCTCCAAGGAGGACCAGGCGGCGGCACTCAAGCGTCACCTTGAGTTTTACAACACCCACCCCTACGTCTCCGCTCCCGTAATTGGCGTTACGCTTGCTCTCGAGGAGGAGCGCGCCAACGGCGCCGAGGTCGACGACACCGCCATCCAGGGCGTCAAGGTCGGCATGATGGGCCCGCTCGCCGGTGTGGGCGACCCCGTGTTCTGGTTCACCGTGCGCCCCATTCTCGGCGCGCTTGGTGCCTCCATGGCCTTGGGCGGCTCCATCGTCGGTCCTCTGCTGTTCTTCTTTGCCTGGAACATCATCCGCATGGCCTTCCTGTGGTACACGCAGGAGTTTGGCTACAGCGTGGGTTCCTCCATCGCCAAGGACCTCTCCGGCGGCCTGCTGGGCAAGGTCACCGAGGGCGCTTCCATCCTCGGTATGTTCATCATCGGCGCCCTGGTCGAGCGCTGGGTATCCATTAGCTTTACCCCGATCGTCTCCACGGTCACCCAGAGTGAGGGTGCTTACATCGACTGGGCCAGCCTGCCTGCGGGTACCGAGGGCATCAAGAGCGCTCTCGAGCAGTATTCCGCTCTTGGCCCCACCGGCCTCAACATCGAGAAGGTCACCACGCTTCAGGGCAACCTCGACCAGCTCATTCCGGGCCTTGCAGCCGTGCTGCTCACGCTGCTGTGCTGCAGGCTCCTCAAGAAGGGCATCTCGCCGATCGCCATCATCCTGGCACTCTTTGCCGTGGGCATCGCGGGTCGTTTCTTCGGCTTCATGTAAAATAGAGCTTCCAAGCTCGTGCACGGGGGCATGCCTCTTTGCGGGCATGCCCCCGCGTTTGTTTTCGCAGGAAAGGGACACGCATGGCACAGTCTATGAACACCAAGGTGGACCTCGCCATAAAGGCCACGTCATTCCACGGCCTTGCCACGTATGGCGACATGATGATTGGTGACAAGGCGGTTGAGTTCTACAACGAGAAGAACGTTGAGGACTACATCCAGATTCCGTGGGAGGAGATCGACTATGTTGCCGCCTCCGTCATGGCGGGAGGCAGGCACATTGCGCGCTTCGCGGTGTTTACCAAGCAGGCCGGTCACTTCTCGTTCTCCACGCGCGACAACAAGAAGACCCTGCGGGCCATGCGTCCCTATGTGGGTGACGAGAAGCTGGTGCGCTCGCTCACCTTCTTGGACGTGTGCAAGCGCGGCGTGAAGTCGCTTTTTCACAGGAACAAGAAGCAAGAGCAGGAGTAAGGGGCGGCCGGCTGGGCGAGAGGGCTTTTCCCGAGTATATGGCTGTCCGTCTGGGAAGAGGTACCTTTGGGACATGCGGGCGCATGTCCCAAAGGTACCTCTTCCCAGACGGACAGCAGGCCCTTGTCGTGCCTGCAGCTGCGTCATGGAATCAGAAGCGAATAGCAAGAACATGAACGTTTTGCGAGCACGCGAGTTTGCCCTATAATGCCAAACCGTATAGGGAGCGGACGCATGCGCGTCCAGGAAGAAAGCGAGCACCCATGGCCACTCTTGGTATGAACGATCTTCGCGCCGGCATTGGCGTAAACATCAAGGGAAACGACTGTGTCGTTTTGGAGGCCCAGCACGTTAAGCCGGGCAAGGGCAACACCTATGTGCGCACCAAGTACCGCAACATCCGCACCGGCCGCGTGAACGAGGAGAACTTCCAGCAGTCCGCAAAGTTCGAGAGCGTGGACATGCGCACGCGCGAGATGCAGTACCTGTACAGCGACGGTGACATCTACTACTTTATGGACACCGAGACCTACGAGCAGATTGAGGTGGGCGACAACCTTATTGGCGGTAACGCAAAGTGGATGAAGGAGAACGACATCTGCCTGCTCAACTATGCCAACAACGTGCTGTACGCAGTCGAGCCCCCCATGTTCATCGAGGCCGAGATCACCGAGACCGACCCTGGGTTTAGGGGCGACACCGTTCAGGGTGGCACGAAGCCCGCAGTGATCGAGACCGGCGCCACGATTCAGGTGCCCATGTATCTCAACCAGGGCGAGCGCGTTAAGGTCGACACGCGCACCGGCAAGTTCGTCTCGCGAGTGTAGTGCGTCTTTGGCGCCCAGAAGAAAGGAAGACTCATGAACAGTGAGCTCGTCATCTCTGGCATTGGCGTGTCCAAGAACGTGGTAGCCACGATCGTCTCGCTTGCGGCCGAGCGCGTAGAGGGCGTTGCCTCGGTGGGCGAGAACGCCATCGCCTCCGGTCTTATCTCGGTGTTTACGGCAAGGCCCGTCTCCAACGAGCCTGCCGTGGAGTCGGAGGTCGTGGACGACAAGCTGCAGCTTACGCTGCGCCTGTCGGTGTTCTACGGCTACCCGTTCACCAAGCTCGCCAGCGACGTTCGCCAGGCGGTTGCCACAGCGGTAAACAGCCAGATGGGCGTGGACGTGGACTGCGTGAACATTTGCATAGACAACCTGGTATTTCCCAAGGAGTAGGGTCGATTGGCTTCTCGTAGGTTCTTGGGGCGAACGCTCGCCCGTAGCCAGGCACTGCAACTACTGTTCCAGGCAGAGGCCGCCGATCGCTCGGTGGCCGATGTCTTGGATGGGCCATATGCCCTGTCCGACGGCCCGCTGGACGACTATGCCCAATCCCTCGCGCTTGGGGCAGATGCGCGGCGATCGGACCTGGACAGTGTGATAACCTGGGCCTCCACCAACTGGTCTGTGGGGCGCATGCCTTCGGTGGACCGCAACCTCTTGCGTCTGGCGCTCTACGAAATGCTGGACGTGGACGAGGTGGCTGTTGCCGTTACCATCGACGAGACCGTGGAGCTTGCCAAGGCGTACGGCACCGACGAGTCCCCCCGCTTCGTGAACGGTCTTTTGGGTCGCGTGGCAGGCAGCATGGAGCAAGGCGAGGACGTCGTGGAGCTCGCGCGTCGTGCCGCAAACGAGGACGAGTAGGTGGGTCCATGCCCAAAAAGATAGACACGTCCTCATATACCACGTTCTCGCAGATTCAGGATCGGCTGGACCAGATCGTTGGTCAGGTAAAGCGCAAGGATGTTCCTCTTGAGCGCTCCCTCGACCTATTTGACGAGGCCATCGCGCTTGGCGCGAAGGCCGTTGACTTCGTTGACACGGCACCTGCCGACCCTAAGGAGCGCGCGGAGTCGGTGGCGCAAGGCAACCCGGATGCCCAGTAGTCAACCCCAGCGTAGGGGTGCCCCCAAACGGCGCCGGCTCGACGAGGAGCTGGTCGCCCAGGGCTTCTTTGCCAACCCTGCCGATGCCATGCGCGCGGTGATGGCAGGGGAGGTATCCACCACGAACCGGCGGATGGAGCGTCCCGGCGAACAGGTACGGCCAGGCATCACCTTACACGTGCGTGGCCACGAGCGCTACGTGAGCCGTGGCGGACTCAAGTTGGAGCATGGCCTCGCTGCCTTTGGACTCGACGTCTCGGGCCTGTTGTGCCTAGATGTGGGCTGTTCCACCGGAGGGTTCACGGACTGCCTGCTGCGCCATGGCGCAGCCTGCGTACACGCGGTGGACGTGGGCTATGCCCAGTTCGACTGGTCCCTGCGACAAGATCCGCGCGTTACGCTGTTGGAGCGTACAAACATCGTGGACGTTCCCGCAATCGTGGGTCCGCTTAGGTTTGACGTGGCGGTGTGCGACGTGTCCTTTACCTCGGTGCTTACGATCCTTCCCGCGGTATGTGAGCTGCTCGCACCTGGCGGGTACTTCCTCACGCTGGTGAAGCCCCAGTTTGAGGCACCGCGAGGAAGTGTGGACGACTGTGGCGTGGTACGCGAGGAGCACGTGCGCATGGGCGCCCTCCAATGCGTGAGAGAGGGGATGGAGCAGCGGGGTTTTGCCATCGAGGGCTGGTGCGAGTCTCCCATCCGCGGCAGGAAGGGCAATGTGGAGTATCTGCTCTTGGGTCACCTGACGTCGTAGCGACGGGTGGGCGCAAAATGCCCCGGGTCCGTTATGCGGATTCCCGATTTGGTACACTAGGGGCGTTGTTTGCAGGACCGCACAAGAACCTGGGGAGGCAATGCAACGGTGAGGGTGCTGATCGTTCCCAACTTCGCCCGTCCCGACGCCATCGAGGACGCAGGCAAGCTGCAGTCGTGGCTCGAGTCCGAGGGGGTGGATGTTACGTGGGTGCAGGACAGGATGCTCCCGCACGTGAGTGACTTGGACGTCGCCGACCTCGACCTCGCCATCTCGCTTGGCGGTGACGGTACGCTGTTGCGTGCGGCCCGCACCGTGGGGTTTAGCGAGGTGCCCATCGTGGGCATATCGTACGGGCACCTGGGGTTTCTCACCTGCTCGGGCCCAGAGGAGCTGTTCCCTACGGTGGCCGACGCGCTGGCGGGGGAGCTGCATGCCTCGCGGCGCGCCACCATAGACATCCTGGCCGAGTTCTACGACGAGGAGGGACGCTCATTCGAGGTCCATGGCATGGCGCTCAACGACCTGGCGCTCAACCGTGGCCCGCGCGGGGACGTGATCTCCTTTGAGGTGAGCGTCTCGGGAAACCACATCGACAACCTCAGGGGTGACGGCTTCGTCGTCTCCACGGCAACCGGATCCACCGGCTATGCGCTTGCGGCTGGCGGTCCCATTGTGACGCCTGAGTTTGGGGGCATGGTATGCGTGCCCGTGGCACCCCACACCATAATGGCTCGCGCCTTTCTCACGGCGCCGTCCGACATCGTGGAGATAACCGTGGATCCCGACCGACCGGCCGAGACGTGCCTGTTCGCGGACGGCCAGCCCATTGGTCGGGGTGGTCGTCTTACGCACGTGCGATGCAAGCGCGGGCAGGGTGACGTGATCCTGCTTGACTACCGTGCGCAGAGCTTCTATGGCTCCGTATCGCGCGTCTTCTATGGAAAGGCGGGGGTTCGATGATTGACGAACTGCACGTTGCCAACGTCGCGCTCATAGAGGAGGCCACCATACGTCCGGCATCCGGTCTCACGGTGCTCACCGGAGAGACTGGCGCCGGCAAGAGCGCCCTGCTCTCGTCGGTAAAGCTGCTCATGGGTGAGCGCGCCGACGCGGGTGCGGTGCGGGAGGGGGCAGACGCCCTGGTGGTGGAGGGCCGCCTGTTTTGCAAGGGTGCCGACCCCGATGGCATGGTGGTGCGTCGCCGGGTTGCCCGTGATGGCAGGGGGCGCGTGAGCATAGACGGGCGCATGGCCTCGGTGCGCGAGTTGTCCACGGGCGTTGGGGCGACCATAGACCTGTGCGGCCAGCACGAGCACCAGCGCCTGCTGCAACAGGATAGCCATGTGGAGCTGCTCGACGCCTGGGCTCAAGACGAGGTGGCTGGCGTCCTTGCGGCCTACCGGCAGGCGCTCGCTGATGCGCGTGGTGCCCAAAAGGAGCTCAAGCGCGTTGAGGAGATGTGCCGGGCCGCCACCGAGCGCGTGGACGAGGCAGCCTTCGTGATGCAGCGCATAGACGAGGTGTCGCCCAAGCAGGGCGAGCTCGAGCAGCTGGAGGCAGACCTGCCCAAGGCCGAGCATGCCGAGTCGCTCATCCGCGCGGCGGAGTCTGCACGGTATGCCCTCATGGGCGAGGATGGGGCCACGGACCTGGTGAGCGGGGCGCTTGCCGAGCTGAGGGACGTTCAGCGGTTTGACGAGGTCTTAAGGCAACATGCCGCCACGCTGGAGAGCGCGCTCATCGACCTTGAGGACGTGGCTGCAGAGCTGCGCGACTATCGCGACGCCGTGGACTTCGACCCCAGGATGCTGGACGAGATGCAGGGCCGCATGGCACAGCTGCGCGGCCTCATGCGCTCCTATGGCCCGAGCATGGAAGACGTGCTGGAGCGCCGCGAGCAGGCGGCCGAGCTCGTTATGGCCGCAGGAAACGGGGAGGAGCTCGTGCGCAAGGCCCGCGTTGCCCGCGATCAGGCCGAGCAGCGGCTCCAGACGGCCGCCAGGCGACTGGACGAAGCGAGGAGGGGCGTGGCGCCTGCGCTGGCTGCCGCCGTCAACGAGCAGATGGGAAAACTCGAGATGGGAACCGCGCAGCTGGAGGTCTCCTTCGAGCCTCTCGACCGTGACAGGTGGACCGCGGCCGGTCCCAGCAGGGTGGAGCTGCTGTATCGTCCCGCCGCTGGACTCACGGCAAGACCGCTGCGTCGCATCGCCTCCGGCGGCGAGATCAGCCGGGTGATGCTTGCGTGCAAGGTCGTCCTGGGCGAGGCGGACGCGACCGAGACGCTGGTGTTCGACGAGGTTGACGCCGGCGTTGGCGGCACGACGGCGGTGGCACTGGCCAATGTTCTGGAGCGGCTCGCGCAGACGCATCAGGTAATCGTGGTGACCCACCTCGCGCAGGTTGCCGTAAAGGGCGAGGTGCACTACGTGGTGCGAAAGTCGCAGGGAGCCGAGTCCGACGGTATCCCGCACACCTCCATCGCCCCCATAGACGGCGATGCGCGCGTGGCTGAGGTGGCCCGCATGCTTTCGGGCGACCTACGCGAGGCGTCGCTGGCCCATGCCCGCGAGATGCTGGAACGCGCGTAGGGGCTTTTACACGCTGTGAGCCGGTCGCACATCTGTTGAAAATGCGAGTCGTGCCATGGGGTCGGGCTTTTTTCTGCCGAGATTGCGAGTCCTGCCACGATTTCTGCTCAAATCGCGAGTCGTGCCTGTCACAGCTCAACATCCCAGCAGATTCCGTGGCACCACTGGTATTCTCAACAGATTCCGTGTCATGACTCGCAATCCCAACAGATTCCATGGCAGATCGCAGCGCCACGGCGTGGGCTCTGTGCGCGGCCTTTGCATGACAAGCGCGTAACGGTTGGCCCGCACGGCACCTGTGCCCATCTTCCGCCGAGCTAGAATAAAGACCCGTAGGAACGCCGAGGTCTTACGGAGGTCACCATGGTCAAGCACGTGTTTGTTACCGGCGGAGTCGTTTCGGCATTGGGAAAGGGAATCACCGCCGCCTCGCTGGGGCGCCTGCTTAAGGCCCGTGGCTACAAGGTCACCATGCAGAAGGCCGATCCATACCTTAACGTTGACCCAGGGACCATGAGTCCCTACCAGCACGGTGAGGTGTTCGTAACCGAGGATGGCAGGGAGACCGACCTGGACCTGGGCCACTACGAGCGCTTTATCAACGAGAACCTTGGCGCCGAGGCCAACTTCACCTCTGGTGCGGTGTACCTCAAGCTCATCGAGCATGAGCGTCGGGGCGACTTTTTGGGTGGCACTGTCCAGGTGATCCCACACGTGACCAACGAGATCAAGAGCCGCTTTACTCGCATAGAGGAGCAAAGCGGCGCTGACGTGGTGATTACCGAGCTGGGCGGCACGATTGGCGACATTGAGGGCCAGCCGTTCGTGGAGGCGGTGCGCCAGTTTTGCAAGGAGCGCGGTCGCAACAACTGCTGCCTTATCCACGTGAGCTTGGTGCCCTACATTCGCGCGGCCCACGAGATAAAGACCAAGCCCACACAGCACTCGGTTAAGGAGCTTCGCTCCATGGGTCTGCAGCCCGACCTCATCGTGTGCCGGTCGGACCATGAGGTGGAGCGTTCGGTCCGCGACAAGATTGCGAGCTTCTGCGACGTGGACGAGGACTGCGTCTTCGAGAACTCCGACTGTCCGTCCATCTACGACGTGCCACGCCACCTGGCCGACCAGGGATTCGACGAGAAGGTCTGTCAAAAGTTGGGGCTTGACCCGCGCACGAGCGACATGAGCAGCTGGTACTCCTTTACGGGTGCCCTGCACGAGGCCGACATGCTGCGCGACGTCACGCGCATCATGGTCGTGGGGAAGTACACGCAGCTGCCTGACGCCTACCTCTCGGTAATCGAGGCGCTGCACCATTCCGGCGTGTACTACGGCCGCCACGTCCAAATAGAGCTCGTTGACGGGGAGCAGCTCGACGCGTCCAACGTGGCCGAGCGGCTGCAGGAGGCCGACGGCATCCTCATCCCCGGTGGCTTTGGACAGCGCGGGTTCGAGGGCAAGATCTGTGCCGCCACATTCGCGCGCGAGGGCGGCATTCCGCTTTTGGGCGTGTGTCTGGGGTTGCAGGTCGTGGTGTGCGAGTTTGCCCGGAACGTGTGCGGCATGCAGGACGCCACGTCCACCGAGTTCGACGCCGGCACCACCCATCCCGTGATAGATCTCATGCACGACCAGGAGTCGGTGAGCGAGAAGGGCGGCACCATGCGCCTGGGGGCATACCCCTGCACCATAAGAGAGGGGACCCTTGCCCGCCAGGCGTATAACACGGAGCTCGTGTGCGAGCGGCATCGGCACCGCTATGAGGTGAACAACGATTTTGTCGACGAGCTCGTCGCTGGCGGACTGGTGGTCTCGGGCACCAGTCCCGACGGAACGCTCGTGGAGATGGTGGAGCTTCCCGAGCAGACCCATCCGTGGTTCGTGGCCTGCCAGGCGCACCCCGAGTTCAAGAGCAGGCCCAATGCGCCAGCACCACTGTTTAGGGAGTTCGTGCGTGCTGCCATCGCCCGACACGAGGGCACGCATCGCCTCGACCTGCAGGTGGTGGGCGTTCCCGTGGTTCCCGACGACGACTAAGGTCGTGCCCATGCGTGTGAGGGATGCCTGCGAGGAATACCTGTCGTACTTGGCGGTCGAACGGGGGAGTGCTCAGAACACAGTGGAGGCGTATGGCCGTGACCTGGCCCATTATCAGCGCTTCCTTGAAGAACGCGGCATACAGGACGTGGACGCCATAGAACGCGCCGACGTGGAGGCGTTCGTGGCCTCCTACGCGCAGCACGACTATGCTGTCTCCTCCATGGGTCGGGCCCTTGCCGCCGTGAGGGGTATGCATGCCTTTCTGGTGTCCGACCACATCTGCCCAACCAATCCGGCGCGCGCCGTCCCGCTGCCCAAGCGTCCGCAGCTCCTTCCGTACGTCCTTTCCATTGAACAGGTGCGCGCCCTGGTGGAGCAGCCCTTCGCGCAGACCGCGATGGGACAGCGTGACCGTGCCATCCTGGAGGTGCTGTACGGGTGCGGACTGCGCGTATCGGAGCTGTGCGGACTCGACGTGCGCGACGTGATGCTGGACGAGGAGATCGTGCGCGTGCTGGGCAAGGGGTCCAAGGAGCGCGTCGTGCCCCTGGGAGGGGCGGCCAACGACGCGCTGCGCTCCTATCTTGCCACGTGGCGCCCCCAGCTCGCGCGCTCGGCGAGCGTGCAGGACGCGGTGTTTCTCAACAGGCGCGGCGGACGGCTCTCCCGCCAGTCGGTCCACGCCATCTGCGAGCGCTACGGCCGTGTGGTGGGGATTGAGGGGCTGCACCCCCATACACTTCGCCACTGCTTCGCCACACATCTGGTGGAGGGCGGCGCCGACCTGCGCGTCGTACAAGAGCTTTTGGGACATGCGAGCATCGCGACCACCCAGATCTACTCGCACATAGACAGGACCCACGTGCGCTGGGAGTATCTCACGGCCCATCCGCGCGCGAGACTGGGTGCACGCTAGCCTGCCGTAGGACGACAGTAGCGATTATTGGTAGTCAGGGGACGGTCACCCGTGCATGAGGGACCGTCCCCTGAGTACAAATTGCCCCCCGTTTAACTGGTGATTCACAGTATCTACACATTTTGTTCTCGTTTACAGGTGTACGGCTAACTGCATGCTTGTGGTGCTTTTCGTGGCATTCCACAAGATGTGGGGGCATGTGCGTTCGGGTGGAAGGTGTGTCCAAAAAACAATAAGAGTGGGTTAGTGTCGCAAAGTGTCGATAGGTGTATTATATGGTCACGCAATCGAGGGGGGACCGCTTCCTCGTGGGAAGGCCACACACCACTAACGCAGCTCACTCGCAGCATTCCACACCAAGGCTTTCCGCGTGATGTTGGGAAGGAGACGTGAGGCATGTACCTAACAGGCTCCAAGCGCTTTAACTTGGACGCCAAGGCTCGTCTCACGCTGCCCGCGAACTACCGAAAGATGTTCGACGGACAGGTAACCCTCATCCCGCTTCACGATGCGTTGTACGGGTTCACGCCCGAGGGTTTTGGTCAATGGGTGAGGAGCTTCTTCGAGAAGGACGGGAAGAAGTTCGAGCCGGGTAATCGCCAGCACGTGGCCTTGCGCCGCAAGCTCACGGGAAGCGCGGTTACGGTTGACATCGACTCGGCGGGGCGCATCGCGCTTGGCAAGATCGACGCAACCGACCAAGGGGCACGAGAGAAGCTGGGGCTTGTCCGTGACGTTACGGTCGTGGGTGTCGAGGACCACTTTGAGGTGTGGAACACCGAGCGGTGGGAGGCCGAGCAGGCGCGCCTGGACGATGAGCTTGATGCGCTCATGTTTGGCAGCGGGCTCTAGGGAGTGAGCGACTTGACAAGCGAATATCGGCATGTGCCTGTACTGCTCGAGGAGGTCTTGGACGCACTCGACCCCAAGCCTGGCGAGACCATGTGTGACTGCACACTTGGGGGAGCCGGACACAGCGTGCACCTCGCGCGCGCAGTGGCTCCGAACGGCCTGCTTGTGGGAATCGACCAGGACGACATGGCACTGGAGGCCGCCCGCACGCGGCTGGACGCAGAGGCACCGCAGGTTGACGTAAGGCTGCTCAAGGGCAACTTTGGGGACTTGGACGACCTGCTGGTCTCAGCGCAAGTGCCCGGCGTCGATGGGTTCCTGTTTGACCTTGGCGTCTCCAGTCCTCAGCTCGACGTTCCCGAACGGGGCTTCTCGTACAACGAGGACGCTCCACTCGACATGCGCATGGACCCGGGCAAACAAACCAAAACGGCATTCGAGATCGTAAACCACTACAACGAAGCTGATCTCGCCCGGATTCTGCGAACGTATGGCGACGAGAGGAACGCGCGCCGCATAGCGCGCGCCCTGGTGCGCGCCCGGGAGCGGGAGCCCATACAAACCACCCTGCAGCTGGCCAACACCATTTGCGATGCCATGCCTCAAAGGGACCGAAGACGCCACGGACATCCCGCGCGCAGGTCCTTCCAGGCAATTCGCATTGAGGTGAACGAGGAACTTGACGTGTTGGAGCGTGGCCTGCGCGCAGCCATCCGCTGGCTCAACCCGGGCGGACGCCTATGCGTGATTGCCTACCACTCGCTCGAGGACAAGATCGTGAGCCACATCCTGCACGAGATGAGCAAGGGATGTGTATGTCCGCCAGACCTGCCCGTATGCGTATGCGGAAACGTGCCGATAGTCGAAGTCTTGCATCGCAAGCCCATACACGCATCGAGCGTTGAGGTGGACTCCAACCCACGCGCACGCAGCGCGCTGTTGCGCGCGGCCGTGCGACTCGACACCACGAACGCGTAAACGTACAACTGACGCCACGCACCCGCGTGGCGTCACGTAGCTAAAACGGAGCAGAAACGAAACGAGCGTGGGTGGCTTCCCACGGGTAAGGAGCACGACATGAGACGTGGGGGGTCCCAGGCGTATCGTTTGGATGCGTACGAGTACCAGGTCGAGCAGACGCCCAGCCGCGAGTTCGTCGCGGTCGAGGGAGGACGGCTCGACGCGAAGGCGCGCATGGGCGTAAGGCCCCTGTTCGCCAAGCTGGTTATGAGCGCGGTACTCGTGGGCGTGCTGTCATTTGGGCTTGGTGGCCTGGCGGTCTTTCTTACCTCGGGAACCGTGTCCCTGCTCCAGCAGAACAACGCGCTGAGCTCCCAGATCAAGGACGAGCGTGCGCTCAACGGCGAGATGCGCATCGAGCGTTCGCTGCTCACGCGCTCGGAGCGTATAACGCAAATCGCGACGCAAAACCTTGGCATGGTGTACGCGAACACCGCAGATCGCCTAGACCTCAACTAGAGCCGAGCGCCCGGGCACGTTAAGAGGGAGGCGCATGGCACGCACATCCAACACCAGACGGCAAGGCCGTAGCTCTGCCGACGAGGCGTCCTATGACGTGGAGACACGCAGGCGCTTTGGGTCGGGAGGTGGCTTCTTTGGCTTTGGGCCGGGAGGCAGCGGCCTGCCATGGGTGTTTGGGGTTTTGGCCTTCTTTCTGCTCGTCGTGTGCGGCAGGCTCGTGTACCTGCAGGTGATCGAGGGGCCGCACTATGCGCAGGAGGCGGCGGCACGCCGTGAGAACGAGCTCGTTCTCCAGGCACGCCGGGGGACGATCTACGATCGCAACGGCAACGTGCTTGCCATGAGCGAGGAATGCTACGACGTGTACGGCAACCCCCAAACCATACAGGACACAGATACCGTCGCGGGTGTGGTCGCCAAGTGGCTTGGTGGGGAGGAGTCGGAATACCGCTCGCTCTTGTCGCAAGACGGTACCTTCGTCTACCTGCGCCGCAAGGCGGACAAGGAGGCGTGCGAGTCCATGCGCGACGAGCTCGCATCGCTCAAGCTGGAGGGCGTGTACCTCCTGCAGCAGATGCGCCGCGTCTATCCGTACGGGCGCACCGCAGGGCAGGTCCTTGGCATGGTGGACGTGGACGGGGCGGGAATCTCGGGCATAGAGCTGGCCTACGACGAGCAGCTCTCCGGCACGCCTGGAAGCATGATCATGGAGACGGGACTGGGAGGCATTCCCATTGCGGGGGCCTCCGCGCAAACCACCCGGCCCGTGGACGGCAAGGACCTGGTGCTGTCCATCGACATCGACGTGCAAAAGTTCGTGGAGGACCAGATGGCCGACGCCGTCGTGGCAAACAAGGCGGAGTCGGGCATGTGCATGGCATGCAATCCCAAGACGGGCGAGATCATTGCCGCCTGCTCCACCCCTTATGTGGACCTCACCGATGCCAGCTCCATCACCAACGAGGGTCTCAAGCTCAAGCTGGTCTCGGACTCCTTCGACCCTGGGTCCATCTTTAAGGTGATCACCGCGGCCATAGCCCTGGAGAGCGGCTCCGCACAGACGGGGACCTACTTTAGCGTTCCCCCTACCATCCTGGTGGGTCAGGGCATCGTCTCGGATGACGACGGCCGTATGGAGACCATGGACATGAACCTGCGCGAGGTCCTGCGCCGGTCCTCAAATGTGGGCGCCGCGCTCATCGCCGAGCAGGCCATTGGCGTGGACGCGTTCTTTGAGGGGGTCGACCACTTTGGCATTGGCCAGCTCACGGGGATAGACTTTCCCGGGGAGACCACGGGCATGGTGCACTCCAAGGAGGAGTACGATCCCTCGCTTCTGGGCTCGATGGCCTTTGGGCAGGGCGTGACGATTCCCATGGTGCAGATGGTGCGAGCCGTAGGCGCCATTGCGAACCAGGGCAAGCTGCTCACCCCCCACTTCGTGACGCAGGTTGGGGGAAAGCCCACCGAGTGGGCCGATCCCACAAACGCCGTTTCCGCCGACACCGCCGAGAAGATCGCCGACATGATGTGCACGGTCACCGAGGACGGGACGGGGTACTCGTCGCAGGTGGAGGGCTACGACGTGGCCGTGAAGACCGGCACCGGCGAGCAGGCAAAGGATGGAAAATACATAAAGGGGAAGTTCCTCGCATCCGTAATAGGATTTGCCCCCGCATCCGACCCCGAGGTGCTCCTTTACGTTGGTTTGAACGAAACTCCATATCTCTCATATTCCTCTGCGGGGCCCGTGTTCTCGGCTATCATGGGTGAGGTTCTTGCTGACATGGGCGTGCTTTCGCCGCAAGGACTGTGAGGAGGGATACCATGATTCGCATGGCAGTTGCAGACGTCGTCGAGGCTACGGGCGCTACGCTGGTGGCAGGTGACGCGTCAACGACGTTTGAGGGTATGGAGATAGACTCTCGCCTCATAGGCAAGGGAATGGCGTTCGTTGCCTTTAAGGGCGAACGCGTGGACGGCAACGCCTTTGCGGCGTCGGCCTTGGAGGCTGGTGCTGCCCTGGTCGTGCTCACTGACGAGCCGGGTGACGCGGTGCTTGCCGCTGCGCGCAAGGCCGGCGCGGCGGTGCTGCGCGCAGCTCAAGACGACGGCGAGGAGTTCCTGCTCCGGGCCGCCGCCGCCTGGAGACGGGCCAACCCGCAATGGGTCGTGGTGGGCGTCACCGGTTCGGTGGGCAAGACAACCACCAAGGAGATGCTGGCCGCAGCCATCGGCGCAACCAAACATGCCTATGCCACGCGGGGAAACTTCAACAGTCTGCTGGGCGTGCCGCTCACCCTGATGCGAGCACCGCAGGACGCCGAGGTCCTCGTGGTGGAGATGGGCATGAACCACGCGGGCGAGTTGGAACGCATCGCCGCATGCGTGCAACCTGCCGTCGCGGTGATTACCAACGTGGGCACCAGCCACATTGGCAACCTGGGCTCGCGTGAGGCCATCGCGCGCGCCAAGGCGGAGGTGGTTGGGGGCCTGCAGGGGGCCAACGGGTTGCGACCCACCCTGGTGCTCTCGGCTGGCGATGACTACTGCGAGTTCATCGCGAACGAGTTCGCCCAACCCGCCGGCGTTGACGTCATGCGAGTAGGGTTGGCAGGCGAGTCCTGCGTATGGGCCGAGGACGTTACCCTCGACGAGCAGGGCATGCCGTCGTTCGTGTTGGCGTGCCAGGACGGCAAGCGCCTCGACGCAAGGCTGGCGCTTCCCGGTTGGGCCATGGTGCTCGACGCGCTCAGCGCGCTGGGTGTCGTGTGCGCCCTTGGCCTGGACGTGCGGGTGGCACTCGACGCCGTTGAAGCCATGCGCCCCACGAGCATGCGGCTTGAGGTGTGCAAGGGCGAGGGGACTCCGCGGGTGATAAACGACTCGTACAACGCCAGCCCCAGCTCGATGGCCGCGGCGCTCGACGTACTGTGCTCGATGAGCTGCGAGGGACGCCGCGTCGCCGTGATCGGCCAGATTGGCGAGCTGGGCGACGAGTCACAGAGGCTGCACGAACTCGTGGGCGCCTACGTCGCCGCCAAGGACGTAGACCTGCTGGTGCTTGTTGGCGATGAGGGTGCCCGGGCCATGCGTGACGGCGCATGCACGATGGGGTACTCGCAGGACCGAGTTGAGGTTTTTCCCACAGCTCTTGACGCCGCGCGCACCATCGCACCCATTTTGGAGGAAAATGACGTCGTGTTGGTCAAAGCGTCCCGAGCGGTGGGACTGGAACTCTTTGCGCAGGAGGTACTCGGCTCATGTTAGGCATGTGGATTGGCAACCCTGCGTACCCCACGTATCAGGTCTTCATCACCATCCTCATTTCGGCGCTCATCACCGGTCTGCTCATGCCGGTGTTCATTCGCATCATGAAGAGCGGTGGCATTGGCCAGCAGATACGCGCCGACGGCCCGCAGCGTCACCTCGTCAAACAGGGCACGCCCACCATGGGCGGCTTGGTTATGCTGCTCAGCGTGCTCATTACCTGCATCATCATGGTGCCATGGACCCCAGACCTTGTATGCGGGATGGCGGCGATGCTGGTGACGGGCTCGCTGGGTTTGCTGGACGACATAGAGTCTGTGGCGCACAAGCGCTCGCTGGGCCTCACGCCGGTCCAAAAGATGATTGGCCTCGTGGCCATCTCGGTCGCGTTCTGTCTGCTGGCGGTAAACTGGGTGGGTATTCCGCCCACCATTCGGTTCCCCGGTGGCTTTACCATCGACCTTGGCGTGCTTACCACGGTTATTGGCCAGGGGCCCGGCGCGTTTCGCATTCCCTGGCTCTACATGGTGTTCGTGTTCCTGCTCATGGCGGGGCTCTCCAACGCGGTAAACCTCACCGACGGTCTGGACGGGCTTGCCGGCGGCACGGTGCTTGCCGCCATGTTGGGCATGGGCATGGTGGCCTTCAAGTACGGGGAGCTGCCCCTTGCGGTGTTTGCCGCCTCCATAGCGGGGGCGTGCGTGGGCTTCTTGTGGCACAACTGCTTCCCGGCGTCCATCTTTATGGGCGACACCGGGTCGCTTGCGCTGGGTGCGGCGTTTGCAGCGTGCGCGGTGCTCACCAAGACCGAGGTCACCTCCTTGGTGATGGGTGGCCTGTTCGTGGTGGAGGCCCTGTCGGTGATGATCCAGGTGATCAGCTTTAAGCGCACCGGCAAGCGGGTGTTTCTCATGGCACCCATACACCACCATTTCGAGAAGCTCGGGTGGAGCGAGAACAAGGTCGTAATACGGTTCTGGATCATCTCGGCCGCGTTCGTGGCGTTGGGCTTCGCCTTCTACTTCCAACTACGCTAGGAGGCACACCATGTGCGATACTCCCGATGTGGGATTTGAGCCCGGCGTCGCGTCGCTGGGAGACGTGTGCGTGCTGGGCGCCGGGGACACCGGGCTTGGCGTCGCAGGCTATCTGGTGTCTTGTGGCGAGGCGCGCGTGCGGTCGGTCACGCTCTTTGGGGGTGCCAGGGCAATCGAGAGCGATGCGACCCGGGCACTCGAGCGCGCCGGCGTTCGCGTGATCCTGGGAACCGAGCAGATAGAGGGCCACTTCGACAAAGCCATCGTCTCCCCGGGCATCCCCGAGTCCGCGCCGTTCTTCCAGGCGGCACAAGAGCATGCCGACGAGGTGATGGGGGAGCCTGAGTTCGCCTATCGGGAGAGTCCCCACCAGTGGATAGCCATTACCGGAACGAACGGCAAGACCACGACCACGCTGCTCACCCGCGAGCTGCTCGCAACGGGCGGCCTCAAGGCACGGGTCGTGGGCAACATAGGCGTGGTGGCAACTGGCCAGGTAAAGGACCGCGATGACGACGAGTGGTTCGTGGCCGAGCTCTCGAGCTTCCAGCTCGCCACCTCCAAGTGGCTGCATCCTCGCGTGGCGTGTCTGCTCAACGTGACGCCCGACCACATCGAATGGCATGGCTCCATGCAGGAATATGCTGCCGCGAAGGAGCGCCTGTTTGCCAACTTGGGCGCAAACGACCTGGCTGTGGTCTCGTGCGAGGACGAGTGGTGCCGCGGCATCGCGCGCGAACTTGATGAGCGGGGGCTTCGCGTGTGCAGCGTGGGTGTGCACGTGGAGTCTGCCGGGCCGTGCGCGGCGTTCGTACGTGACGGCAGGCTCGTGGTGCGCCTTGACGGCGTGGAGCACGACCTGGTGTCGGCGAAAAGCCTTGCCATACGGGGGGAGCACAACATACAGAACGCGCTTGCAGCCGCAGCCTGCGCGCTTGAGGTTGGCGTGCCCGCCGCCGCGGTCACCCACGGCCTGATGGTGTTTCGCCCCCTCGAGCATCGCATCGAGGCCTGTGGCGAGGTGCGCGGCGTGCGATTCGTAAACGACTCCAAGGCGACCAACGTGGACGCCACCATCAAGGCGCTCACGGCGTTCGTGCCGGGCAAGGTCGTCGTGCTGCTCGGCGGACACGACAAGGGCACCGAACTCGACCAGCTCGCCCATGCGGTGTCGGCGCGCTGCAGGGCGGCCGTGTGCTACGGGGAGGCCGCAGAGCGCCTGTACGAGGCCCTGCTCGAGGCGGACGGTCCCATGGGCCTGGATGTGCGACGCGCCGCGCACATGCGCGACGCCCTGCAGGTGGCGTTTGACTTGGCGCAGGAGGGTGACGTGGTGCTGCTCTCGCCAGCCTGCTCCTCCTTTGACGAGTTTGGCAACTATCGCGAGCGTGGCGAGGTGTTCAAGGAGCTGGTGGCGTCGCTGGCACCTGCTGGCGGGAGCCGGGGATGAGTGCCACGACGCTCAGGCTCGCACGACGCGACGCACGCGCGACCGACAGTCACAAGCAACGGCGGGAGGCGGACCAGGTGCCGGCGCGCATTGCGATGCCCCGCATCGTGTTTGCCGTCACGGCGTTTGGCCTTGTGCTGTTCGGTCTGCTCATGATCTACTCATCGTCGTCCATCATCGGGCTCACTGGTCCCGAGTATGGCAACGACCCTGCGTACTTTCTGATCAAGCAGCTCATGTTCGTGGGGGCGGGGACCGTGCTGGCGATAGCGCTGGCGGTCTTCGACTACCACCGGCTCACCGACGGCCTGCTCAAGGTGATGTGGGTGGTCACGGTACTGCTGCTCCTGCTGGTGTATACGCGCGCGGCCGGCCAGGAGACCTACGGCGCCACGAGATGGATCCAAATAGGGTCCTTCACGTTACAGCCGTCGGAGTTCGCCAAGATCACTATCCTGCTGGTGGGTGCGCGCATATGCGAGGAGTACTACGGGAACGGCTCGCTCGACGCCAAACAGGCAATCAAGCTGGCGGGCATTGGCCTTGTCGTTCCGCTTATCCTCATCCTGAGGCAGCCCGACAAGGGCACGACGGGCGTGCTTCTGCTCACGCTCATCGTGATGTGCTACCTGTCTGGCGTCTCTGGCAGGATTATCGCGGCCATCGCTGTGGTGGGACTGGTCTGTGCTCTGGCCTACGCCTTCAAAGACGACTACGCCCGCGCCCGCATCCTCACGGTGCTCGACCCCTTCCGCGATCCCTTTGGGGAGGGCTACCAGCTCATACAGGGGCTTTATGCCTTTGGATCGGGCGGCATCACCGGTGTGGGGCTGGGCTTTTCCAGGCAGAAGTACAACTACCTGCCCATGGCGCACAACGATTTTATCTTTGCCGTGATCGGCGAGGAGCTGGGCCTTTTGGGCACCGTGGGCGTGCTTGTGGCCTTTGGGGTGCTGCTGTGGGCCGGGCTCAAGATCGCGGAGAACGCGCCCGACCTTACCGGGAGACTCATCGCGGCGGGCTGCACCTCGCTCATCATCATCCAGCTGCTGCTCAACGTGAGCGGTGTGGTGGGCATCTTCCCGCTCTCGGGAAAGCCGGTCCCCTTTATCTCCTACGGCGGCTCGTCTGTGCTCTCCTGTCTCTTGCTCGTGGGTCTGGTCATGTCGGTCTCCATTCGCTCCACGCTGCCCGAGACCGCACACGACCGACGCCGGGCGCAGCTGAGGACGACCGACGAAGCCTTTGCGGAAGATTCGGGACTTGGGTTTGAATCCGACGTTGGCATGCCTCAGCCACGCTCGTCGCGCGCGCGCCAGACGACCAGAGGCACCGGTCAGACGTACGCGCCGGCGCTCTCGTGGCGCATCATTGACGGCGAGCGGGACGTGTCGCAGGTCCCCACCAAGGCGCCAGGACGCCTCGTGAGGGACTCGCGGGGAAGAGCGCGCATAGACTTGGGCCCAACGGCGGCCCAGCGCCTGCGTGACACCAGAAGGGACAGTTCTTCGAGCGGGAGGAAACGATGAGAGAGCTCTTTGTCGCCATTGCCGCGGGAGGTACCGCAGGACACATCAACCCCGCCTTGGCCCTGGCCGAGGAGTTGGTGTCGCGCGGGCACCAGGTTATGTTCGTCGGCCAGAGTCACAAGCTCGAGGGTCGTCTGGTGCCCGAGGCCGGCTACGACTTCTTCGACATTCGGGTGACTGGATTCGATCGCGAGCGTCCCTGGACCATGATCTCGGCCCTCGTGCGCCTCAAGCGCGCCACGGCCGCGTTAGACAGGCACTTCTCGCAAACGCGGGTCCCCGACGTCGCCATTGGGTTTGGCGCATACGTGGAGCTGCCGCTGCTGCGCTGGTGTGCCAAGCACGAGGTGCCCTACGTCATCCACGAGCAGAACTCGGTACCAGGGCTTGCCAACCGCACCAGCGCTCGGGCGGCGTCGGTGGTTGCCGTGGCCCTGCCGGGGGCCTGCGCCGCCTTCGAGGAGCGCATTGGCCCCAACACGTCGCTCGTGGTGACGGGAAACCCCGTGCGCAGGTCGGTTGTGCAGGCGTCGCGCGCCGAGGGCAGACAGTCGTTTGGCGTGAGCGATGACCAAACGCTGCTGCTCGTCTTTGGCGGCAGCCTGGGCGCCCGCAACCTCAACAACGCACTTGCCGCGCTCAAGGATGACCTGCTCGCGCATGAGGGGCTTAAGATCGTGCACTCAACGGGTGAGGACCTGTATGACGAGGTGTGCGCAAGCCTGTCGCTGAGCGAGGAGGAAGCGACCCGCTGGAGCGTGATTCCCTACATCCACAACATGGGGGAGGCGCTGGCAGCGGCTGACCTGACCGTCTCGCGCTCGGGAGCCTCGTCCATAGCCGAAATCGCCGCGCTGGCGGTGCCCTCGGTACTGGTACCCTATCCGCTTGCGACGGCAGACCACCAAACGACCAATGCCCGCTACCTGTCTGACTGCGGCGCGGCGCGGCTCGTTCCCGACGCCCAGCTGCAAGAACCGGTGTTTAGGGACACGCTGCTTGACCTCATTGACCATGCCGAGGTGCGCGACGAGATGCGCAGTATCGTAAGGGGCCTTGCGCAGGACAAGGCTGCATCGGCGCTTGCCGACCAGGTGGAGGTCGCGGCGCATTCAGATTAGCTACGATGCCATCGATTGCAACGATGGCCTTAACGAGGAGGACCTATGACTCAATCACATCGCGCCCCCGAGTTCGCGAGCGCCCACTTCATTGGCATCGGCGGGGCCGGCATGAGCGGCATCGCCCTGGTGCTCCATCAGCGTGGCAAGGCGGTTACCGGCTCGGACCTCAAGGAGTCGCACTACGTGCGAGAGCTCGAGGCGGCAGGCATAGACGTGCGCGTAGGACACGCAGCATCAACCATAGACGAGGTGTGCCCGGACGTGGTGGTTATCTCTACGGCTATCCCCGAAACCAACCCCGAGCTGGTGCGAGCGCGAGAGCTGGGGATTCCCATCTGGCCGCGCGCAAAGATGCTCTCGGCGCTCTCCGAGCAAGCGACCACTGTGGCGGTCGCGGGAACGCATGGCAAGACCACCACGAGCTCCATGGTGGCCACGATGCTGGACAAGATGGGCCTGGACCCGTCCTTCCTCATCGGTGGCGTCGTGGAGGGCTATGGGACCAACGGACGTGACGGCAGGGGAGGCTACTTCGTTGCTGAGGCCGACGAGTCTGATGGATCGTTTTTGTTCCTCAATCCCACCGTGGTCGTTGTCACCAACATCGAGGAGGACCACCTGGACCACTACGGCTCGCTCGAGGAGATCGAGAAGACCTTCTGCAAGTTCATGGACCTGGTGGGTAACGAGGGCACCATCATCATTTTGGGGGACGTGGACCACTACGTGGAGCTCGCGCGCTCCACGGGAAGGAAGGTGGTCACCTACGGGTTTGGCGAGTCCTGTGACTACGTGTGCAAGCTGGTAGAGTCCAAGGGGCTTGCCATGACGCTGTCCGTGGTCACGCCAGACCAGGAGCAAGTGGAGGTGACGATTCGCTCGAATCCTGGCATCCACAACCTGCTCAACGCCACGGCCTCCATCGCGGTTGCCAGCGTGCTGGGCTTGGACGTGGCCGATGCCGCATCGGCCCTCTCCCAGTTCAAGGGCGCGCGTCGGCGCTTCACGCATGTGGGCGAGGTTGGCGGCATCACGGTGGTGGACGACTACGGACACCATCCCACCGAGATAGACGCTACGCTCAAGGCCGCTGCCGGGCTGGACTTCAAGCGCGTGGTGTGCGTGTTCCAACCGCATCGCTACACGAGGACCCAGCTGCTACGCGAGCAGTTTGGCACGGCGTTCGACCAAGCGGACGCGCTCTACGTGATGGACGTGTTCCCAGCCGGCGAGATGCCCATTCCCGGCATCTCGGGAAAGACGATCGCCGAGGAGGTACGCAAGGCTGGAGACGTGGACGAGGTGTGCTACGTGGCCAACAGGCGTTCGCTCGTGGAGACCTTGTGCGAGCAGTGCAGGCCCGGTGACTTGGTTATTACGCAGGGCGCGGGTGATGTGACGCTCATGGGGCCGGCGCTTGTGGCGGCGTTGCGCGAACAGGTCAAGGACAGCTAGCGCATGGCTTCGCGTGGCACGCAGCGTGGCTCAGGCACACGCGGCAAGTCGGAACAAAAGCCCAGCGTCGTTGGGTCCAAGGTGGGCGACACGGGCGGTATCCTGTCAACGCACAGGTTGCCTCGCGGCGGCATTCGCGAACAGGGTGGGCTCAAGGTGGCAGACGGCGCCATGCCGGACTCGACTTCGGTTGGTGGTCTGCGCACGCACGAGGCGGGTGCCTCGGTGCTGCGTATCGTGGCCATAGTCAGCGCCGGCCTCATCGTGCTTTTGCTCGTTGTGGCCATAGCCTTTGCCGTGCTGGCCCACACGTCGGCGTTCGTGATAGACGCCGTGGAGGCGGTTGACACCGAGCATGCCAAAGCCGATGACCTCGTTCGACTGGTAACCCTCGAGGAGGGTGCGACCCTGCTCAGCGTGGACGAGGCGGCCGTTCGCGAGGCCGTGCAAAAGAACCCGTGGATAGCCTCGGTGAGCATAGAGCGCGTGTTTCCCGACACACTGCGCATCCATGCGACCGAACGCACGCCGCGTGTGATGGTCCTCATGGGAACGGGTGGCACGGCATGGTTGCTGGGAGACGACGGGCATTGGATAGAGCCAGTCTCGCTTGATGCCGCCGAGGGGGAGGCCCTGCGCGACACGGCACTCGCCAAGGCCGTCGAGTACGGTGCCGACCTGGTTACCAACGTGCCAGCAGACGTCGCCCCGCAGGCGGGTTCGGCCTGCACCGATGACAGCATCCTGGCGGCCCTCTCCTTTGAGGAGCAGTTCTCAAAGGAGTTTGCCGATTCGGTGGTGAGCTACTCCGCACCCGGAGTAGACGACATTTCGTGCGTCCTTTCCAACGGCGTCGAGGTTTCGCTGGGGTCTGCCACAAGCGTCTCGTCCAAGGAGCAGATCGTCCGCAACGTGCTCGACGAGTATGGTGGGCAGGTCACCTACATCAACGTTCGCGTCCCTACGAGGCCAACGTTTAGGTACGTCAACTCCCCGTACGTAAAGGAGGGATCGGGCGCCAACGGCGAGTCGGCCGTGGATACGCGCACGAACGAGACGACCCATATCCAGGACACGGAGTCCCAGGACGCAGAATCGCAGGACAGCGCGGGCGAGGAGGGGCTAGGCACCAGCCAGCAGGACGCCCAGGATTCCCAGGACGCGCAGGTGAGCGCCGGTGGCATGGACGGCATAGACAGCACAAGCATGTCCTACGACTACGATGCCTCCGGGTACTCGTATGCCGGCATGTAACCTGGGGGAGGATTCCCCTAGGTTTACTTGCCGGTTTGGCGCAAAAACCTCTAACAGGGTGTTGACCAATGGTCAAAACAGTTGAGAGTTGAGAGTTCTAGGCTTTCAAGCGAATAAGATATTGATGAGAATATCTTAAACCTCAAGTTGAGCATAAGGCTTTTATGAATCATAAAACAGGCCATTGACCTGCGCAATCCATAAATTCTACAAAATTGTTGACATTTCGAATTTGGTTGTGTAATTATTACCCGCTTTGCAAGAGGCGTTGAGGTTAACTTGAGGTTGAGGGTTGTTACCTCGGCAAATCGAGCCAGCACATAGCACCACTAACCGTATATGCACTACCAACGCACTACCAACGCAGCTTAATCGAACCAGCACGAAGCAAGACCGCACCACAACAGCATCACCGCACTACCAACGTACCCTAAACGCAGCAGTTCACTACACCAGGGAAGGACGGCGGCCCGGCCGCACAAGGAGGAAGCATGAACGAGACAAACATCCCCAACAACTACCTTGCCGTGATCAAAGTGGTTGGTGTGGGCGGCGGTGGCACGAACGCCGTCAACCGCATGATCGAGCAAAACATCCGCGGTGTTGAGTTCGTTGCCGTAAACACCGACGCCCAGGCGCTCGCTCTCTCCGACGCGGACATCAAGGTGCACATTGGTACCGACATCACCAAGGGCCTTGGCGCGGGTGCGGTGCCCGAGGTGGGTGCCGAGGCTGCCGAGGACTCGCGCGACGAGATCAAGGCCGCCATCGCCGGTTCCGATATGATATTTATTACGGCGGGCGAGGGTGGCGGCACGGGCACCGGCGCGGCGCCGGTAGTTGCCGACATCGCAAAGAACGACGTGGGCGCGCTCACCGTTGGCGTAGTCACCAAGCCGTTCACCTTTGAGGGCCGCAAGCGCGCGGGCAATGCCCAAGACGGCATCCGCTCGCTTTCCGAGAACGTCGACACACTGATTGTTATTCCCAACGACCGGCTGCTCGACCTCTCCGAGAAGAAGACCACCATGCTCGAGGCCTTCCGCATGGCAG
>JAUMWN010000184.1 GCA_030529625.1 Coriobacteriales bacterium | reverse complement strand
ACCTGATAGTCGCGATCCTTGCGAAGGACCCTGTTCTCATAGGTCACGACGACATCGGGCGTCAGCTCTTCGCCCGTGTAGCGCTGATCGGCAATAGCTTCCACCTGCGCGTTCGCCAGGTCGTTGACCTGCTCAATCTCCTCGTTCACGGTAAAGGCCTTAATCCGCGCGCAGCAGGCAGGCTCGTCCTCTATGCCATCGCCATACTCGTCGTACAATTTGAGCGAGAGATCGTCCCAGTCTGCACCTACCGTCTCACGCTCGAAGCTTTGTCCCGGCTCGACGTGAGCGATGCAATAGTAGCCCCTGTTTTTCGTGTCGTAGCGTTCTTTGATCCCGTAGGTGCAGTCGACGTTGTACTTGACAAACTCCTCGTCGCACGAGAGCGTGACCACGACCGCAAACACGTCACCCTCGTCGAGCGCCACACCTTCGCCAAGGTCGATAGTGTAGTATCCCGCATAGTCCGTCGTACCCTCGACTGGTTGTGCAAGCGACGGCGTGCCCGACGTCGGGTCGGAGGGGTCGGTGGGGTTGACGTAAACCTGTACGCTATATGCCACATTGGCGCTGGAGAGACTGAGTGATATGGCCTTCAGGCGCTCGTACCCGCCTTCGTTCGCCTGCGCGACGAACACGCTGGCGAGGCTGCCACCCGACTCGATGAGGTTGTAGCACGCTGCCACCGTACCGTCATACTGATAGTTGTTGTCGAGTGCATCGGCCGGCTCTGCCTCCATCGCAAACGTCACGGGGTTGAAGTCGTCGCTGGGACGCGGCGCGACCAGCCAGTCCTCATACGACACGTAGAAGTAGCTGTCCTCCCCATCGCTTCCATAGCTGTTCTTGCAGATCCATGCGCCGTCTGAGGTGGGCTTGGAATTGCTATTGAAGTTGTCGCGCGAGTAGTCGTCATCCCAGCCGACAGCGATGACGGCATGGTTGGACCCCTTTCCCCCTGCTCCGGAGTAGTAGTACGCCCCGGTATTCTTGTTGAGATAGTTCCTGGTGTAATAGAGGCTCAAGAAAACCGCGCCATTGTCCATGATGGCTTGCTTTACATCGTCCGCGTCTGCCAAGGGAATGCGCCGCATCTGGGTGAGGTGAAACGAATTGACGCTGTGCGAGAGACCTGCATCGAGCGCCACTTGGTCAAGAAACACGTCGCTTGCAACCCGCCCCGCATCATTGTAGGCGGAAAGCAATTCGTCGTATGTGCCAAGCCCCGGCGCATTCTCACGCGCCACTCCTGTCCAAGACGTCAAGGTATAGCAGGCCATCGTGGCGTTCGCGCCGTTGACGAGGTAACCGACCGGATAAGCCGGATAATCCGAACCATCCGCCGGTTTTACAGCCTGAGGATTGATCGCCACAGTCGAGTCGCCCGCCGTGTTCCCAAGCGGATCGGGTGCCGTATGGTACAAGAAGTAGGCCAGGTGCCGCTCGGAAAGGTCAATCGTGCTCTCCACCATGCCTCGGGAGAGCAACGAAGACTCGAGGACACCCATGGTGGCAAAGGCCCAGCAGGTCCCGAATGACCCTTGATTCTTGGGCGACGTAACCAACCCCTTGTATCGACTGTCATAGCTTGGCGGGAGGTCGACGGTGCCGCGTAGCAGCTCATCTCCAGCCTCGCCGTCATGGATACTCGGTGCCGGAAGGGTGTCGGGGATGTATCCAGATACAAACTCGTCGTCCGGGGAAAGCTCGTCGTCGGCAGCGATGCCGTCAACGAGATATGCGGGATCGACCGCGAAGGCCAGACCAGGCAGGCCAACCGAAGCTACGAGGAAGGCGAGAAAAACCGTAAGAACGAGCGTCGCAAAGCGTGGCAGACGCCGGCAGAAAAAACCCATGTAGCAACTCCCCTCACTGCGACCCGTGTGGGTTTTCGCAGGTCAGAGCTATCGTAGCATAGGCAATTGCGCGACCCTTTGGGGCCCGCTCCTCCTGCACACCCCACGCACAATCCCCGGTTCGGTAATGACCGTTGCGTGCCGTCGGGGGCAGCCCCTTCTGTCACAGCCGTGACAGAAGGG
>JAUMWN010000112.1 GCA_030529625.1 Coriobacteriales bacterium | reverse complement strand
AGCTGGTCGCGACCCACGGGCACGATGTTGCCCTTGCAAAACAGGATGTCGCACGCCTGGTGCACGGGATAGGTGAGCAAGAGGCCGGTGAGCGCGTGGCCGCTCGCCTCCTGCTCGGCCTTTACGGTGGGGTTACGCTGCAGCTCCGACTCGCTCACCAGGCTGAGGAAGGGCAGCATGAGCTGGTTGAGGGCAGGTACGGACGAGTGCGTAAAGATCATGGTCTTGGCGGGGTCGATACCGCACGCAAGGTAGTCGATCACCATGTTGTGCACGTTGTCGGCAATGTGCTCGGTGGTGTCGCGGTCGGTGATCACCTGGTAGTCGGCAATGATCACGTTGGTACGTACGCCAAGGTCCTGAAGGCGCACGCGCTCCACGAGCGTGCCAAAGTAGTGTCCAAAGTGCAGACGGCCCGTGGGTCGGTCCCCCGTGAGCATGCAGTACTTCTCGGGATGCACCGCAAGGTCTGCCTGGATTTGATTGCTGCGGCGAAGTGCCACCTCGTAGCTTCCCTCATTGGGCATAGACATGTCCTTTCAATTGGTAACCGACACATTCTAGCACGGCACGCGCGCGTCACCTGGTTGGAGGATGCATGTCGAGCCATTTTTGAGAAGCCCGCCAGCCAGGAAAATGCAAATCCATGAGCGCGTGGAAGCGCCGGTTGTGGCTTGGCTCAACCAGATGGCACAGCTCATGGGTCACCACCATCTCCAAACAGGCCGGCGGACACTCGGCCAAAGCGGTGTTTATGCGTATGGTGCCGGTGCGCGTGGTGCACGATCCCCACCTGGTCTTCATCCTCCTCAGCGTTATGGAGGTGGCCTTGCACCCGACGCGCTCCTCGCAGACGGGCAGGAGCTCACGCAGGCGCTCCTTGAGCTGGCAGGCATACCAGCGCTCCGCAAGCAAGGCCCTGCCCTCGCGCGTGGAACCCTCGGGAACGCGCAGGCGCAGCTCCCCCTCACCAAGCGAGCACCCAAAGCCGTCTTGCGCACGCTCCACCACGAGGTGGCGCTCCTCACCCCACACCCAAACGGACTCACCGGTCTCCCAGTCGCGCGGTCGCCTGCGAGGCTGTGCTTGCACGCGCCCGAGGTGGTTGGCAAACCAGTCGACACGGCTCTGGGCCAGCTCACGCACGCGTTCGTTGGACAGATGGGGCGGGACACTCATGCGCGCGACGCCGTCTGCGCCAACGCGAAAGTTCACGTTCTTCACGCGTTTGCGTGTTACCTCAATCGTGAGGCCGTCAACTTCCAGCTCAAAAGGCACTCCAACGGGTGCTCGGCGCATTGCGTTCTCCCTTTGTTCCCGCTTTTTTAGGGATTGACGATAGTTTGTCGGCACATAATGTACCAGAGTAGGCTATCGTATAGGTGGATGCAAGGGAGGATATACATGGCGAGTTCAAATGGCACCGATGCGAGCAAGGCCTCACTGCGACAGAGCTATCTCTCTCTATGCGAGCACATGCCCAAGGAGTTCTCGCAGCGCATCGACGGCTCGGTGCTCGACATGCTCCGCATGCTTGGATCCTACAACGATGCGGAATTGGTGCTGTGCTACCTTCCCATCCACGAGGAGATAGACACCAGGCCCATCATAGACGAGGTGCTTGCCTCGGGACGTCGCCTGGCCCTGCCGTATCTTGATCCTGCGACCTCCAAGCTGCAGTTCTACCAAATCGATGACGCCGAGCAAATCACACGCGGCGCACGGGGTTTGGCCAAGCTCCCCAGCAAGGACGCACGGCCGCTTGACGAGTGGGACTTCCTTGGCTCGGTATGCTTCGTGCCCGGCCTCGTGTTCGACGGCGAGGGCAACCGCGTGGGATACGGCGCCGGCTACTACGACGAGTTCCTCGCCTTCTACCCCGGTGAGAAGATCGGCCTGGTGCGCTCTGTGCAGGTGAGCAGCAACCCCCTGCCCCACGACGACCACGACATCCCCGTGGACGTGCTCGTTACAGAAGGCAGCATCTGGCGCTGCCGCACCCTGTTCTAGCGACGGCCCGCTGGCGTTCGGCCTGGGGCTGTCCTTTTGGGAAGAGGTACCTTCGGGACATGCGCGCATGTCCCGAAGGTACCTCTTCCCAAAAGGACAGCCAACCTCCTGCTGCCTACCGAATCCCGTCTCGCATGGTGCCCGCACCACGCGAGAGTGAGATCACGCCGGTTCGACAGCTCTCCAGAATCTCGTAGTCGCGCATGAGGTCGACGAAGTTGTCTATGAGCAGGGTATCGCCCACCAGCTCCAGGATGATGGCGTCCCGACTGTACTCCATGATCTTCGCCTCAAAGGCCCCGGCGGCGTCCAGGATGTCGTTGCGCTTGTCTCGCTCGCGGTTGGCCAGTTTTATGAGCAGCAGCTCGCTGCTCACCGACGCGGCACGGTCCAGCTCGCGCACCATCACCACGTCGGGCAGCTTGTACAGCTGACGCATGAGCTGCTCCTTGGCCGCGTCGTCCCCGTCGAACACCACCGTTATGCGCGAGTATGCCGCGGTCTCGGTCTCCGACACCGTGAGCGAGGCAATGTTAAAGCGGCGCCTGCGGAACATGCTGGTTACCCTGTTGAGGACGCCAAAGCGATTGTGCACCAAAATGGCAAGCGTGTAGCGATCCATCTACTCTTCCACCTCAACAATAATGTCGTCGAGCCCACCGGACGGCGCGAGCATGGGAAGCACGAGCTCGTCTCGCGCTATGGCGCAGTCGATGAGGTACGGTCCCTCGCATGCCGCCGCCTCGCCAAGCGCCTCGCGCAGGTCCGCGAGGCTGGACACCCTCATCCCGTTTGCCCCAAACGCCTGTGCCACGGCCACGTAGTCGGTCTTTCGGTATCCGGCAAGCGTCGTGCCCACATAGCGCTTGTCATAGAACAGCCGCTGCCATTGGCGAACCATGCCAAGCGTCCCGTTGTTGATGAGCAGTATGGTAACCGGAGCGCCCACGGAGACGGCCGTGGCGAGCTCGTGCACGCTCATGCCCAGGCCCCCGTCGCCCACCACGAGCAACGTCCTTGCGTGCGTGGCTAGCGCCACGCCAATGGCTGCGGGCAGGCCAAAGCCCATGGCGCCCAGACCGCCGTTCGAGACAAACGACCTGGGCCTGCTAAACGAGAGGAACTGGGCGGCCCACATCTGGTGCTGCCCCACGTCGGTGACCACGCACGAGTCTGGCTCGCGGGACTCGTCGGCCGCCAGCAGTACGTTGCGTGGCGTGAGGCCCTCTCGCCTGTCGACCTGAGAGGCCTCGTCCTCGCGCATCTTGTCCACGAGCAGGCTCCACCCCTTGTGGTCGGCCTGGTCCAGCAGCGGCATGAGTCTTCCCAAGGCCAAGCGCAGGTCGCCCACGATGCCAAAGTCGTCCGTGGTGGTCTTGTTTATCTCGGAACCGTCCACGTCTATGTGGACGATGTGCACGGCGGCCCCAAAACGAGTGCGGTCCCCAGTCGAGCGATCGTTGAAGCGACAGCCCAGTGCGATGATGCAGTCCGCGTTCTTCATGGCCATGGTGGCCGCATAGCGACCATGCATGCCCTCCATGCCCAAGAAGCGCGGATGGGCCGTGGGGATTGCCGACAAGCCCATGAGCGAACAGGCGATTGGGGCGTCCACCCGGTTTGCCAGCTCGATGACTTCCTGTTGTGCGCCTGCCGCAACCACGCCCCCGCCAAAGTAGACCAGGGGACGATGACAGGCGTTGATGCAGGCGGCAGCCGCGTCGAGCTGCGCGACGTCGGTGAGGCGTGGCTCGCTGGCACGGACCGGGCGCGCGGGATCGTATGTGCCCATGGCCTGCTGAACGTCCTTGGCAACGTCTATCAGCACGGGACCGGGTCGGTCCGAAACGGCGAGGACAAAGGCCTCGCGAATCACGTGAGCCAGCTCGTTGGCGTCCTCCACGAAGTAGTTGTGCTTGGTTATGGGCAGCGTGACGCCGGTTATGTCGATCTCCTGGAAGCTGTCGGTTCCAATGTGCTCGGTCGCCACATTGCCCGTTATCACCACGAGCGGCGTGGAATCCATAAACGACGCGGCGATGCCCGTGACCAGGTTGGTGGAACCCGGACCCGACGTCGCCAGGCACACGCCCACCTTCCCCGTGGCGCGCGCATAGCCATCGGCCGCATGCGCTGCGCCCTGTTCGTGGGCGACCAGGACGTGGTGAATCTCGTCCTGGTAGTCCAACAGCGCATCGTATATGTCTATAACGGTTGCGCCGGGAAAGCCAAACACAAGGTCCACGCCTTGCTCCACCAACGTGCGCACCACGATTTGCGACCCTTTGAGCTGCATGCAACAAACCTTTCACAAGCCAACGTAGGGCGATTATACGCCATGCACGCACAACCGTGTTACGCGACACGGCGCTTCTGCCTGCTTATCCGCGGGGGTCATTTTCCCGCCAGCACGACTTACACCTTGGCAAAGACCGTTTTCCGTGAGTGCCAGCCGCCTCAACGTGGACATACTTCGAACGAAATGTGTCCGACCGTAAAGAGACGGTGCAATCTGCCCAGAGGTGCAACGGTGCACAGGCGGGACACGGGCGTTTGTCGCAATCTGCACCGGTGCATAGATGAGAGACCCGAATCTGCTGGGAAGTGCAGCGGTGCACAGATTTTCCTATGCACCGCTGCACTTTGCAGCAGATTTGGGGGCATGACCTATGCACCGCTGCACTTCCCAGCAAACCCTAAGCGCAACCTATGCATCAGTGCATTTTACGGCAAGCCCTGTGGAGAGATGGACGGGACAATGGTGACATGCCTTGCATGAGGCATGTCACCATTGTCCCGTCCGGCAGGCAGCGGCGCATGGGTTGCACCTGCATCGTTAACGTTTGTGTGTGTCTGCACGTCAGGGTTTTACATTCACATAAAAAAGCGCAAAAATAGTAGCTTGCCTTTGATGGGAGCCGATCACGTACATGGGACCTGAGGGAGGATTGGACGATGTATGGTATCGCATTGCTAATTTGGGCTCTGCTCGTCGTCGGGCATTGGAAGATGTTTGACAAGGCAGGCGAGAAGGGCTGGAAGGCCATCATTCCCCTATACAGCGACTACACGCTGTTCAAGCTCGTATGGACGGCCAAGAGCTTTTGGATCTATGTGGCCGCTGCAGTGGGTTCGGTCGCGTTCAACCTTTTGAGCGGTCAATACGCCGTAGTCGGCGGACAGCTGGTTATTGTTGGCGACGGCAACTTCTTCCTCAACATCCTCGCCTTTATCGCAGGTCTCATCCTGTTGCTCTACACCGTGCTCCTACAGGTAAAAACGTCGCTGGCGTATGGAAAGGGCATGGTGTTTGCCGCCGGCCTGCTGTTTTTGCCCAACATCTTTACGCTCATACTGGGATTTGGTAGCGCCACGTACAAGGGTCCGCAATACTAGCGCAGACGAACGCAACAGACAACGCAACGGATGAGGAGATCTGGTATGTCCACAGACGAGAAGGCAATGAAGGAGATAGGTGAACGGATCCAAGGGCTGCGCGAGGCATGCGACGTGTCGCGCGAGGACATGGCTGCCGACCTGGAGGTGAGCCTGGAGACCTACACCAAGTGGGAGGAGTTGGGCGCAGATGTGCCCATCTCGGCGATCTACCACATGGCTCAGCGCTTTGGCGTGGAGTTCACCGAGATTCTTACCGGCACCGCCGCAAAGCTCAACACGTATCAGGTCGTCCGGGCCGGGCAGGGTCGCGAGGTAGAGCGCTACCCCGGCTACCACTTTGAGGACCTGGCCTTTAGGTACCAGAACAAGATCATGCAGCCGCTGGAGGTTACCATCAACCCCTCCGACGCTCCCGCCAAGCTCGTGCAGCACACGGGCCAGGAGTTTAACCTTGTGCTGGAGGGAACGCTCATCGTGGTGTGGGGAACCCGCGAGTTCGTGCTCAATCCCGGCGACAGCATCTACTTCAACCCGACTATTCCCCATGGACAACGATGTGGCGGGCGAGTACCCGCACGGTTTGTGACCGTTATCGCAGAGTAGGTTCAAGCCGCAGCATCGAGGAAAGCAAGTTATTATGAATCACATTTTGAGCAAGTATTGTCCGCGCATCGACTTTGAGAGCTACGAGGACTTCTTCGAGAACTTTAAGATCAACGTGCCCGCCGACTTTAACTTTGGCTACGACGTCGTGGATGAGTGGGCGCGCGTGGAGCCCAACAAGAAGGCGCTCTTGTGGTGCGACGACCACGGCAACGAGCGCGAATTCACCTTTACCGACATCAGCCGTCTGTCCAACCGTGCCGCAAACGCCTTTGTGCGTCTGGGCATTGGCAAGGGCGACGTGGTAATGTGCATCCTGCGTCGCCGGTGGGAGTACTGGGTGGTGGCAAGCGCCCTGTGCAAGATTGGCGCGACCATCATCCCCGCCACCCTGCAGCTCACCACGCACGACATCACCTACCGAGCCAACACGGCAAACGTGCGCATGCTGGTGTGCGTGGACGACGACTACGTATGCGCGCAGGCGGAGGGTGCCATCGCCCAGTCACCCACCATACAGAACAAGGTGTGCGTGGCGGGCAAGCGCGAGGGCTGGCTCTCGTTCGACGAGCTGTTGGACGGCGAGTCGGAGGAGTGGGAACGCCCCACAGGCGTTGACGCCACCTCGTCCAAGGACATCATGCTCATCTACTTTACCAGCGGCACGACGGGCAACCCCAAGGCCGTGATGCACAACTTCGCACACCCCCTGGGACACATCCTCACCGCCAAGTACTGGCAGCAGGTGCAGGAGAACGGCCTGCACATGAGCGTTACCGACAGCGGCTGGGCCAAGTTTGGCTGGGGCAAGATCTACGGGCAGTGGATTGCCGGCGCCGAGATCTTTTGCTACGACATGGACAAGTTCGTGCCCACCAAGCTACTGCAGCACATGCAGGACTATGACCTCAAAACGTTTTGCGCGCCGCCTACCATGTACCGCTTCATGCTGCAGGAGGATGTGTCGTCCTACGACCTCTCGTCCATCCAGAACTTTGCCACCGCGGGCGAGCCGCTCAACGCCGAAGTGACCATCAAGTGGGAGAAGTTCACGGGCAAAAAGATCCGCGAGGGCTTTGGCCAGACCGAGGGTCCCGTGCTGCTTGCCACCTTCCCCTGGATCGAGCCGCGGCCGGGTTCCATGGGCAAGCCCTCCCCGCTTCTCAACATCAAGCTGCTCGACGACGACGGCTACGAAGTGGAGGACGGCGACGAGGGCGCCATCTGCGTGACCGGGCTCAAGGAGGCCTATCCCCCGGGCTTGTTCGTGGGCTATGTCAACAACGCCGAGGCCACGGCCGATGCGGTGGGCGGCGACTACTACAACCTGCACGACATGGCCTGGCGCGACATTGACGGCTACGTGTTCTTCGTGGGTCGCAACGACGACGTGATCAAGTGCTCCGGCTATCGCATTGGACCCTTCGAGGTGGAGAGCGCCCTGGTAAAGCACGACGCCGTCGTGGAGTGCGCCGTTACGGCCGCCCCCGACCCCATACGTGGCATGGTGGTTAAGGCCACCATTGTGCTCGCGCGCGGCTACGAGCCCTCGCCCGAGCTCACCCGCGAGTTACAGACCTGGGTCAAGCACGAGACTGCCCCGTACAAGTACCCCCGCATCGTGGAGTACGTGGACGAGCTGCCCAAGACCGTGGGCGGCAAGATCAAGCGCAAGCTCATCCGCACGCGCGACGGCGTGGTGGATGACA
>JAUMWN010000111.1 GCA_030529625.1 Coriobacteriales bacterium | reverse complement strand
TGAAAACCCAAAGGCTTGAGGCGGTCCCTCAGGGCTTGACAAGACTGTAATGGGTCAGCGCACGGGTCGTCGGCTTCTGTGCGCCGCTCTGTTTCGGGGTGTACCTGCTGCACGAGGAGCCACTCGTACGTGAGCATCTGATCGTAGGGCGATTCGTCGGATATGCGCGCTTTGGACCGTTGAGCGCGGTATTGGCGGTACTGGGTACGGCTGCGACGATCTTTGTTGTGGGCATCCTCGTGGATGCGGTGCGCGTGTGGCTCTTCCGCTTTGCGCGCGTGGACGCGCTCTGCGACTGTGTAGGGGCACGGATTGACCAGCTGCTCGTAGCGGATGCGGATGAGGGATTCTGAGATTGGGCTCCCATGGCGTTGGAGTTCTTGAAGACGCTGAAGGGTACAGCGTCTTGTTGTCTGATTGCACGGAAGGAAGGAATGGCCTACCTCAGGAGCCTTGTCTACACGGGCGACCCGCGCAGGTACGCGCTGCTCGTGCTCGTCATCCTGATTCCCGGCGTGGTGCTCGGCGTATGCTCGAGCTGGTTCGACAGGCATCGTACCTTGCGTAGGGCGTTGGGCCTAGTGGCGCTGGCTGTCTATGTGCGCTACGTTCTGCACACGACTGTGTTTGCTCGGGTGTCCGGCGGGGTGGTGTCTGTCAGGCTTGTGCCATTCTGGTCATACCGCGAGTGCCTCGAATGGACGGATACGGGGTTGCGCGTGGTGGCGCCCGACATCCTCGAGCAAATCGTGCTCAACTACGCGCTGTACCTGCCGCTTGGCTACCTGCTTGCCTTCGCGTTGCCGGAGGCGTTCGGAGACGGTAGCGTCGCGGGCGGCACAGTGTGCGTGGGGCTGGTGGCGGCTACGGTCTCGCTTTCGTGCGAGGTGGCTCAGCTGCTCATGCAGTCAGGTTGGGCGGAATACGACGACGTCTTCGGCAACACGGTCGGGGCAGTGCTTGGCTACCTCTTCTATTGCATGGCGCGAGCCGCTTCGTCCAGAAGGGTGCTTGATCGGGAGAGATAGCCGCTCCTGTTGGAGGCTTGCTCTTGGCTTTTAGTGGCGTCTACGTATGAGAACTACTTGACGTAGCTGTATCGGTGCTTTGGAGTTGAATAATGGAGCAGATTGAATCCCCCGTACGTAACGGGTGCGTGCCCGTTCCCATGCTGTGGGTCGTCGTCCCATGCTACAACGAGGAGGAGGTGCTGCCGGAGACCGCGCGGCGCCTTATGGCCAAGCTTGGTAGGCTCGCGACAGACGGGCGTATCGACGCGCGCAGCCGTGTGCTGCTCGTCGACGACGGGAGCCGTGACGCCACGTGGGAGATGATCCGTGCGCTGGCCTCTGGCTCGCTCGAGGGGGTCGCGTGCCCGGCGGGGATGTTCTGCGGGATATCGCTGGCGCACAACGCGGGTCACCAGAACGCGCTATACGCCGGACTCATGCATGCCTCCGACCACGGCTGCGACTGCGCGGTCTCGATGGACGCCGACCTCCAGGACGACATAGACGCGATCGACGAGATGCTCGGGCGCTTCGCGGAGGGGGCTGAGGTCGTGTACGGCGTGCGCGACAACCGCGACACCGACACTGCGTTCAAGCGTGGGACGGCGCGGGCGTTCTATGGGCTGATGGGTCGGCTTGGTGTGGAGATGGTGCCCGACTCTGCGGACTACCGGCTGATGGGGCGGCGGGCGCTCGAGGCGCTGTCGGAGTACCGCGAGGCCAACCTCTTCCTTCGCGGCATCGTGCCCGCGATCGGCTTCCCGACGGCGCGCGTGTACTACCGGCGCGGCGAGCGCTTCGCCGGGGAGTCCAAGTACCCGCTGGGCAGGATGGTGCAGTTCGCGCTGCAGGGCATCACGTCGTTCTCCGTCCTGCCGATCCGCCTGGTCACGGCGCTGGGCGTCGCCTCTGTGGTGGTGTCCGTGGGCATGGTCGTCTATGCGCTGGTCAGCCGCGCGTCTGGCGACGTCGTGCCCGGCTGGACGAGCCTGATGGTGTCGGTGTGGTTCGTCGGTGGGCTCATCATGGTGTCGCTCGGGGTGGTGGGCGAGTACGTAGGGATGACGTACCTCGAGTCGAAGCGGCGTCCGCGGTACATCATCGGGGATGTGGTGGAGTGACTGGGTGCGGGATGTTGGCTTCCGGAGGCTCGGTCTTGATTGCCGGGCCGATGGGGCCGGAAGCGGCCGCTGCGACCTGAGGTGGGGTGAGATGCAGGTCATGCTGTCGAGGGACACCCTGCGGGACATGGCCCTCTACGTCGTCTTCGGCGCCTGCACCACGCTGGCCAACATCGCGGCCTACTGGGTGTCGGCCCACGTCCTCGGCATCGGCGTGATGGCGAGCACGGTGGTCGCGTGGGTCCTGGCCGTGCTGTTCGCCTACCTCACGAACCGTAGGTGGGTGTTCCACAGCGAGGCCCGCGGCACCGCAGGCCTCGCCCGCGAGGCCGTCGCGTTCTACGGCTGCAGGCTGGCGACCGGTTGCCGTGGACTGGGCGATGATGTTCGTGCTCGCGGATCGCATGGGGTTCGACGACGTGGTGGTCAAGGCTGTGGCGAACGTGGTGGTTCTTGTAAAACAGTAGTGTGTCTGCCTGCCTGAAAAGTGCTGCCTACCTGCGGAAACGCCTCCATTTCATTCGCAAATCGACCAGGGGAGGGGGTGCGATGGCCCCGATCTCGACATGCTCCGCCAGGGCCCTGGCGGGCCCGCATGGGGTGGCTGCGGTTGTCGGAGTGGCTAACGTGCGGATCGGCCAGCGGCATCACCCGCCCTCCGTTGTGGCGCCGGCGCGCCTAGCTCCGGTCCCAGGGCACGACGGACCCGTCGTCGACCTCGGCGCAGCCCTCGATGACGAGGAGCCCCGGGCCGGCGAGCCCTATGGCCGCCTTTGCCGGGAACTCGCACGCCACGGGACGGATCCCCGTGCCCATAGCCACGTCGACCGACATGTCGACCCGCGCGTCGTCCGGCAGCCCCTCGATCTCCCTCCCGGGCGTCCCCACCGTGAGCACCTACATCGCCTCCCCGTCCTCGCTGACGTCTCTGATCGTGAGCCGAAGCACCTCGGCGCGCCCGATCCCCAGCGCCAGCAGGACCCGCCGGCGGAACGCCTCGATGCTTCGTTGCGTATGTCGTGGGCGTTTTGGTTGCATGGGGCTTCAGGTTCGTGGCCGAGAGCCTGGCGAGTGTATTCCTTGACGAACCGAGGTACGGTGGGCTGCTGCTCGACTACACCTCTCCCGCAGTTGTCTGCTCCGCCGTGGGGCTCATGCTCCTCTTCTCCCGCGTGAGGGTCGAAGGGCTCTCCGCGCGGGTCGTCGGCTTCTGCGCGCCGCTCTGCTTCGGCGTGTACCTGCTGCACCAAGAGCCGCTCGTGCGTGAGTATCTAATTGCGGGCCGGTTCGCCGGGTACGCGGACCTGGGTCCGGCGAGCGCGGTGCTGGCCGTGCTGGGCACGGCGGCGGCCATCTTCGTCGTGGGCATCCTTGTGGACGCCGTCCGCGCGAGGATCTTCGCGCTGGCGCGCGTTGACGCGGTGTGCGACTGGGTCGGGGGCAGGATCGACCGGCTGCTCGTGGGGGATGCGGTAGAGAAAGAGTTAGCATCTAACGAAGATGAGGATTCTGTTCTGGAACGTGTGTCGCAACGCCATTGGCGACATACGTGGCGCGGTGCGCCTTGGAACACCAAGCGGACGTCATCTGTCTGGCCGAGCATCAAGGCGTCGACCCACAGGTTCTTTGCCAAAGGCTGGGTGACGGCTACAGATGGGTCTGCGGCCCCGATAACTCCCAGAGCAAAAAGGCAATCCTCTTTGCCCGCTCCACAGCTGAAAACGTCGCTTCGGGTCAGCTCTTAGAGCAAAAGCGGTATGTGCTGTGGACCTTCAGGTGCAAAGACACGACATCGCTTGCCACATCGATTGCGACAACGCAAGAGCCTTGCCAGTCGAACGCCCTGGAGCAATGAGACATCAACGAGGTCTATCGACTAACGACTTATGTGTTCGACATCTATAACGACGCGTACCAGTTCAGGCTTCGCGAGTTGACCTATGGGGCAACGTATCCCATAGAAGTGAGTATGGACGAGGGTGTCGAAGAAGAAATAATAGATCGGCTGACCTCAAAGTACGAATCCCAGAACGGTCAGGCACCATGGCGCCTCGCCAACGACGATGAGCTGAAGGAGTGCTTCAGGCTCATGATCGCCAGCACCAAGTCGAAGCACATCTTGCGGCAACTCCGCCAGGGGTAGCCTGTAGGGCCCTGCGGGAACGGTCGTCCGGCCGCGCCTGCAGGGCCTTTCTTTTGTCCGGATACCGAACTGGTGTATCGTACCAACACGGACCCTGCGGGAGCGGCAACCCTGCCGTACCTCAACGCGGCCATCCGAGAGCTCGTCGTCGGCCACTACCACATGTGGTACGTACCGATGCTCGTGGGCCTTGACCTCGTCATTCCGCTGCTGCGTCCCATCGCGCGCAACGATCGGTTGTCGCGCTACTTTATCGCGCTGTCGCTCGCGTTCGCGTTCCTGCTCCCGCAGGCATGGGACGTGGCACTGGAGCTCGTGCCCAAGCTTCAGACGTTGAAAGAATTCGTTCTGGGGGGGTGCGGCCGCAGGTCGTGATGGGCTACTCCGGGTACTACATGCTGGGATACCGCCTGCTCCACTTCGACGTGCGGGTGCCGACGCGCCGGGCGACGCTTGCGCTTGTCGACGAGGTTGCTGTCACGGCAGCGGGCACGCACGCGCTCTCCGTCCGGGCGGCGAGCCCGTGCATACCATGTTTGACAACATGACGCTCAATGTGCTGGCAGAGGCCGTGGCGATCTGGATGCTTGCGAGGGGCTGTCTTTGTCAACCGGTAGTTCCTCAAGTACACGATGGTCGTTCCCCACTCTCGTGGTGGGGAAATCCCCATCCTCATGACAGGATGTCCAAGCCTGCCGTCACTTCCTAGCTAGTCGATTCGACGTTTGACGATCAGTATCAATACGAATCCGTTCGGACGGGCAGCATCGGCACCTTCAAGAGATACGTGGCCTCCGCGCGTGCTGTAATGCTTGCTGAGGTGAGATAGAATGTATAAACTTTGCAGTCCTGAGTGATTCAAAGTCTGGGCCTTCGCAAGATAAACCAAGCGCAGGCGGCAGGACAGTGCGGCAGAGGGAGGAAGGAGATCCCTTGGACAGTTTTGGCATCTGGTCCCATCCAAACGATGGCTATTTGGGCAGAGATGGATCGAAGCTCGACTGTCCTTCAGTCGAGCTGCATGTCAATCTTTGGGACATCGACAAGGGAGGGACTGGACCCTTTGTTGACATTGGCATCTCCGTTCCGGACTATCGGGCATTCGATAGAATCTGCCTCTATGTTCCGTTTGTGGTTCAGACTGGCGATTTGGAGGACTTGTCCGAGGTCCTTCTTAAGAATCGAGAGGTGGCAAATCTTGTCTTCAATGACAACTGCGGCGTCGGTCGGGCAACAAGCGGTGCCGGCACGCTCGAGCGTGAGGATCGCGAACCCGCTATAGTTTATGAGTTCGATGCAAAGTGGGGCCAACCGCCAACCATATCACTGGACAGCAAAGGCCGCTGGACAATCGTCTCCTTTGACACTACTTACCTTCGGAACTATCCAGAGGTATACGAACAGTGGCAGAAGCTGTATCTTCGATTTCGCATCAAGACGTCTGCAATAGAGGAAGAGCTGTTCTGCAATATAAAGCAGAAGAATGGATTCTTGGAGAGTGGATTCGAGGCTACGCGGGTCGCTGACATCAAGTTCAACATGAAGAGGAACATATCTTCTGAGGCAATCAAAAAGATGAAGGCGGAAGGCAACTGCCTCATGACGATGTCAAGCGTGCACTTCTTGCTCATCGAGCCTGCTAACAACGACGTCGAATCCTATGGGTCGGAATCTGGCGAGTGCAGAAAGCTTGAGGACGAATGGAGCGAGTACCTATGGCATGGCTCAAGCAAGCCAGTGGGAGACCTGCTCGCATATCACTGGAAACGGAAGCAACGCGGTGAGGATGAGGATCCGATACAGGACTACGCCCACATGGCTCGCGTTACAAGGGCAGCGACGAACTGGTGGACCATCTTGGTTTATATTGCGGTGGGGATCATCCTCAACATGGTGGCCTCGGGTTTTTACGAACTGCTTGCCCGGGGCTTAACTGGTTGCTGAATTCTCGTCGAGTGTGTAGAGTACCATAGTGAAAAACTATTTGGTGGAGGTGCGTGACATGACTGGGAATGGGGAGCTTAGATACGTTCGCTTCAGCGAGCGGCACTGCTTTGAGCGCAGTCGCCTGGCGACGTCGTGCTTTGCGTCTCTGCGCCCGCTTTGTGGCGAATATCCCGCCTTTGCCTCGTGGTACGGTGGACTTTTCAACGACCGTGCGACGCTGGATCCCGATAGGGAAATGTTGCTGTGCATGCGGGGGAGTCAGGTGGCGGGCGTAGCCATACTTAAGTACAGCGAACAGAAGATTTGCACGCTTCGCGTGTCGGAGCAGTATCGTGGCAACCACATAGGAACGTGGCTCCTTGCCGAGAGCTGCGAGCTGCTTGGCACGGATCGTCCCCTCATTACGGTTCGGAGCACGCGCCTCAATGAGTATGCCGGGTTGTTCAAGCGGTTTGGCTTCAAGATGGAGGATCGTCGTTACGCGTACTACAGCATGCTGCATAGCGAGTGTGCGTTCAATGGCGCTCTAGATAGGCGCGTGCCCGTGATTGAGACCATCGAGTTTTTGAGAGTCGCACAGGCTCTCGATGATGTGGCGGACGCTTGGCGCATGTATACGGCCTTTCCCGGCAATTTGGAACGCGTCGGGCGTGGGGGCATTATCGTGCCTTCCTACGCAATGCGATGACAAGGGTTCTCTTCTCAATACACCCTAAGTTTGCCGAGCTAATCATTGGTGGGGCGAAAAGATACGAACTTCGCAGGTGTCCACCTCGACGATGCGACGTTGACTGTTTCGCGATTTACGCCACCCTTCCGGTCGGAGGGGTGGTCGCGGAAGGGCGAATCAAAGGCATAGTTTCGTTGCCCCCGGACGATCTCTGGAGGATTGTCGGTAAGGACTCTGGACTTGAAAAGCCTGCATATGACGAGTACTTCCAAGGAGTCACCATCGCGCACGCCATCGAGCTGTGCGATGTGGAGGCTTTCACCAGAGCGGTCCCGCTCACAGAATACGCACCTGCTCTAAAGAGGCCACCTCAGAGTTTTGCTTACGTGGAGTCTTAGCTCGAGCGGTTTGCTGCGCCTTTATTAGATGTTCGCGGTAGGCCTGGTCGGAGGGCGGGACCCTGCGGGAGCGGTAATCCCAGACGCGCCCGCAGGGCCTTTCTTCGTGTCTTTGACAGAACTGGTGTACCAAACTGGATGTCGGATGCGGGCTATGGGCAACTAGTCCGGCGTCTTCCTGCCGGTGCAGGCCGTTCTAGCACTCAAATGTCTCCGTGATCGTGTGGCGCACTGTCTCGCGGCGTCCGTCCGAGGCTTCCCTGACGCGCTCGCGCGAAACCGTGCGCTCGCGCCTGGGATTCTTCCCGTGCCTGCTGTTCGGCAGGCGCCTTGCCACGCGCTTGCCAATCTCGCTTGCGCGGGAACGTACGAGGATGACGACGGCCGTGGCGACAAGCATGCCGTTGCATGCAAACGGGAAGTCAAGATAGGGGTGCATGACACCCTCCTCTCAAGTGGTGCAGTTCCTGCCCTTGCGGGAAGGA
>JAUMWN010000183.1 GCA_030529625.1 Coriobacteriales bacterium | reverse complement strand
CCCATGTTTGTGCCGGGGTCGGCGGAGTTTACCGTTATGAGCCAGCGCCAGATGGAGGAGCATCCCGAGATCGGCACCTTCTTTGAGCGCATGACCTACCTCCCACTCACGGTCGCCACAAAGATGGTGCCGCCCGGAGGCGCAGGCATCGGCATGCACGTGATTCCCGTGGAGTACGCAATAAAGCAGGAAAGCGTGTCGGCATCGGTTGAGCACCTTAGCCACTGGCTCAAGAAGTACGACCGTTACGCGGCTGGTTCCTGCAGCTGCGCCGTGGCCGAGCGTGCACGTGGCGACAACGGGGGCCGTGACCCGCAAAACTGGTGCATTGGAGTGGGCGACATGGCCGACTACCTGCACGAGACGGGCAAAGGCCACTTTATCACCTACGACGAGGTAATCGACATCCTGCTTCTGGCCGAGAAGAACGGCTACGTGCACCAGATCACCAACATCGACGGCGAGGAGAAGATCTTTGCCATCTGCAACTGCGACGTGAGCGTGTGCTACGCGCTGCGCACCTCTCAGCTGTTCAATACGCCTAACATGAGCGCAAGCGCGTACCGCGCGCACGTGGATGCGGAGAAGTGCGTGGCGTGCGCTGGCTGCGTTGAGGTGTGTCCTGCAGGCGCCGTGCAGCTTGGACAAAAGATCCCCACAGTCCACGGTGCCGTGGAGTACCCCAAGCAGCCGCTACCCAACGCACGTGGGTGGGGCGAGGACGACTGGGACCCCGACTACAAGGACAACAACCGAATCGAATGCCATGACACGGGCACCGCACCGTGCAAGGTGGCCTGTCCGGCGCACGTGTCGGTTCAGGGGTATTTGCGCATGGCGGCACAAGGTCGCTACCGCGAGGCGCTAGAGCTCATAAAGAAGGAGAACCCGTTCCCCGCCGTATGCGGTCGGGTGTGCAACAAGCGCTGCGAGGCAGCCTGCACACGAGGCACCGTGGACGAGGCCGTGGCCATCGACGACGTGAAGAAGTTCGTGGCGCAGAAGGACCTCGAGGCAGAGCATCGCTTTGTGCCCGAGCCCGTGATTCCCTCCACGCGCGGCCGTCTGCTGGAAAAGATCGCCATCATCGGCGCAGGCCCAGCAGGCCTCACGGCAGCGTACTATCTTGCCAACATGGGCTACAACCCCGTGGTCTTTGAGAAGAACGCGCGTCCCGGCGGCATGCTTACCTATGGCATCCCCAGCTACAAGCTGCAAAAGGACGTTGTGGACGCCGAGATCGACATCATGCGCCAGATGGGCGTTGAGATTCGCTGCGGCATAGAGGTGGGCAAAGACGTTACGCTCGACGAGCTGCGCGAACAGGGCTTTATGGCGTTCTACGTCGCAATCGGCTGCCAAGGCGGACGTCGCGCAGGCGTTGATGGCGAGGACGCTAAGGGCGTCTCCACCGCCGTGGACTTCTTGCGCACGGCGCTGGAGAATCCCGCGCACGAGGTGAGCGGTCGAACCGTGGTGGTGGGCGGCGGCAACGTGGCCATCGACGCGGCTCGCGTGAGCGTGCGCTGCGGCGCCGACGAGGTACACATGGTGTGCCTCGAGCAGCGGGGCGAGATGCCCGCCCTCCCGCACGAAATCGCCGAGGCCGAGGAAGACGGCGTTGACATTATGTGCGGCTGGGGTCCAGCATCGATTGCGACCGACAAGGACGGCAAGGTGTGCGGCATCGTGTTCAAGCGCTGCACGCGCACGTACGACGAGAACGGGAAGTTCTCGCCTGAGTATGACGAGGACACCACGACCACCATCGCCTGCGACAACGTGGTTCTCTCCATTGGCCAGAGCATTGAGTGGGGCAACCTGCTAGATGGGTCCGCCATCCAAGTTGGTCCCGGTGGGCGCGTGACGGCCGATCCCAAGACGTACCAAACGGAACAGCCCGACGTCTTTATTGGCGGTGACGTGTACACCGGGCCGCGCTTTGTGATCGACGCCATCGCTGCCGGTCACGAGGCCGCCATAAGCCTGCATCGCTTTGTGCAAAAGGGCTCGTCGCTCACGGTCTCGCGCAACCAGCGTCACTACGTAGTGCTCAACAAG
>JAUMWN010000043.1:10564-24670 GCA_030529625.1 Coriobacteriales bacterium | reverse complement strand
GCGGCCATCTCCCATCTGGGCGATAAACCGCTAAGGTTCTTCCCAATCGGACACCCTCCACGGACGCCCTGTTATTTTGCCGTCTTGCGTTACTCGTGTACGTACACGACCTCGCCCACGTACGTGATGGCAAAGAGCTCCTTTGCCTTCTCGTAGGGAAGGTTCACGCACCCATGGCTGCCGTCGTACTGGTACAGGTCACCACCAAAGGCACTGCGCCACGTTGCGTCGTGCAGGCCATAGCCGCCGTAGAACGGCATCCAGTAGTTGACGTAGCTCTCGTAGTCGGGAAATCCGTCCATGTCGTAGTCCAAGCCAACCAAGGTGGTGCCGAGTTCCTTGGAGTAGATGGTAAAGGTTCCCTCAACCGTGGAGTGGCCGTCGAGCAGGTCGCCCGAGACGAACGCGGACTCCCACAGCACCTCGCCCTTGTTGTCGAACAGGCGCGCGAACTGCGAGGTAAGGTCCACGTCTATGTAGCGCCCCATCTCCTTTTGCCAGCTGCTGTGCTCGTAGGCCTTGTCCCTGGACAGGCCCTCGCGGGTGCGCTCGTCAATGAGCGGCACGTCGTAGTCGTCGATGTTCCCCTGAGACAGTCGGTCGCAGAACTCGTCCACGAAGGTCTCGGTGTCGAGCAGGTGGGCGTTCCAGTCGTCGGTGTGATACGCGGCCGGGGACACGGTCCCCTCCGCCCACAGCTGCACGCCGTCCTGGTCCACCACGATCTTGGGCGCTGTGCCCTTTGTGGCCTCAACCGTGATCCACGCGGCGTTTTGCTCTGCGGGGGAGACGGCAACCACGTTGCCGTCGGCCAGGATGTTGATGTCGTTGGTGCGCACGTCGTTGGCATGGTCCACGATGTTGCGGTAGTCGGGCAGGTCGCTCGGCTTTGCCGCCCTAAAGGCGTTGCCCGCGTCGGGCGAGCAGGAGGGCGCAAGGGAACGCACGCTTTCCAGGATAGCCGACTCCACCGTCTCCTCGTCCACGGCGCTGCCCTTAACGTCTCCCTTGAGCTCGTAGGACTCGGTGCTCTCGTTAAACTGCACGCTCACGTTGTCGGAAGGCAGCTTTTGGTCGTTGTACGAGTCGACCGCTCTGCTCACCAGGGCGGAGAGCGTCTCCTCGTCGTATTTGGCCCCGTGGTCGGGGGTAAAGCGTGTGGGAACAAGTATTGAGAAGGGCCACAGGAACGCATTCTGCTTTCCCTGGGTCTGGTCCACGAGCTGGGACGCATTGCGCGTGAGTCCAATGTCGGACCCGGTAACCGTCATGGAGAAGTCGCCGGTATTCACCGCACAGGCATAGCGCTTGGTCTCGCTGTCAATCGCCGCCTTTGCCTCGTCGGCCGTCTTTCCCGAGACGTCGCAGCTGTTGATGCTCGTGTTGGGCAGATAGCGGTTCGAGAAGCGATGCACGCCAAGGCCATAGAGCACCGCCAGGGTAACGACCACGCACGCCACGACGGCGGCGATGCGAATGCGCTTGCCACGCTTGCTCAACCCAACGGGAGGCCCCGAGAGGTACGAGGTGACCTCTCCCCGCTCGCCAGCGGGCGCCGATCCGTCCCAATTGGCGGTGAACCCCACGTGAGACAGCGTGGGATCGTCGTATGCGGCACGATTCTCTGGCTCCAGGCGATAGTCACCGTCCACATCTATGCGCTGGGGTCTCTGGAACTCCACCATCGACCGACCGGGTGTGGGCTGCTCGGACACAGGCGCTTCAGATTCCTGACCGCCAACGGCTTCGTCCTGCATGGGAGAGGTGGCCTCTGCGGCATCGTCAGCCTCGAAAGCATCCACCCGCTCGTTGGCTTCCCGCTCCTGCTCAACGTCTAGGTCTACCTCATCGGCAACCGACTCCCAGGGCTGCTCTGTCTCCTGCTGGGAGATGCGCTCCTCGCCTACGCTCTTGGGCCAAGATACGTGCGCGTCACGTTCACTACCCCGGCGTTGCTGCCTCTCCAAATTCCTGGAAAGGCCCAGCCACGAGTCGTCATCCTCGGGCGAGTCTTGGAGGCTCTCCTCCCACTCCCCCTCGGCGTACGGATTCGTCTCCTCCGCGGCTGGCTCGTACTCCCCTGACTCCGCCTCCAGCGGCTCGACCGGCTCGATCTCCGCTGGCTCGACCATCTCGTCAGGCTCAATCGGCTCAGCCGTGTCCGACTCCGGCACCTCTGGCTCGGCGGGCTCAAGGATGCGCTCTGCCTCTACCGGCTCGCTGGCCTCGTCCATGGCCGGCAGGTCCTCACTATTGTGTTGGGCATCCTCCGCGATCTTCTCTGCGTGGGTCTTGCCCCAAAAACCATGCCCCGCGCTCTTTTGGGGGACACGTTCGTCGTTATTCGTGTACGCCACCGATACGTCTCCATATCTCTCGCTCTGCGTGCAACCCTGCATCATACGTGTTTATGCGTCACTTGCACGCTCGCATCATGCAAAAACATGATTTGCCAACGGAGCACGCCTACGTTGCGTGCTCCGATTCCGCGCGAATACAGGAGCCATCCTACTCCATTGCACAAGCCAAAGCCGCAAAAACGAACAATCTGGAGATACTCCTCATTGTTTGCTAAGGCCAAACACGGCACTGCTGCACCTGCGGCAGGGATCGTGTCCGTTGCGGGGACTGCGACTAGCGTCCCTTGGTGAGTTCGGCGCGCACGTCGGCGATGCGCTTGGCGGGAATGGCGATGGAGGTGCCCTCGTCGAGCAGCAGGCGCCCGGCCTTAAGCTCCACCACATGGTCGCGATTGACGGCGTAGCTGCGATGCACACGCATGATCTTTCCGCCCACCATCTCCACGGCGTCCCGAATCACGGCTGGCACCACGATGTTCTTGGTCATACAGTGCACGATGGTGCGCTTGCGGTTGGCCTCCAGATAAATAATCTGCGACGGATGCACCCAGTGAACGGTTCCCTCGGTGTCGTACAGCGACACGCTCTTGCGAGAAGACCCCAGCTTCATGAGGGACTTCATGTAGCGGTAGGTCTCGGTTCCCGCGTTTATGGGATAATTGTCCCCTGCCTCAACATAGTCGTTGGGAGAGGAGAGGTGGAAGTGCACCAGCAGCATCCGACGCCCGGAACGGCGCCACACGAAGGTGCACCGCTGCCATTGTGCGACGATTTGGTCGCTGTTGGGAGGCGTGAGGGCCAAGAAGCGACACGCCACCGCACACAGGTGCTCGTCGCTTGCGATGAGCGAGTACTCCTCGTCGGTTACCGTGGAACGCAGCAGGGCTGTGCCCACCGAGGTGAGCAAATCGCTGAACTCCTCGATCGTGGTGGTGTAGTATCCCTTTTGCGGGCCAATCCAAACAAGATTTGATGCCGATCTGGCCAAGCACCAGTCAAAGTCCCTCGCCCAGAAGTGGTGGACGTAGTCCTTGGTGAGCCTCAGCGCCTCGTTCGCGTTGTTCTCAACGGAGCCTGTCGTAGCTGACGCGCTTCTCGTAGCCATGGCCACTCCGTTCTATCGGCGCGCTCTTCCTTGGTCAATTGCAGTCTACATAACGGAATCGCATGTGCGCAAACCTTTGGGCGCGTTTTCTAATCTTGTTCCAAAACACATGCCGTTCGTTCTTGAACGTCTTCAAATTCTTCATATCCTCGCCCAAAAATGGGGCGGGCATGGGCTTGTGCGCAAGCGTTCCCCTCGTGCCGCACCAAGAGCGCGCGGCACCTCCTGCCAAGACGGCGTACGACCATCGAGGGGAAACAGTTCCGGCAAACGCTTCCCGCCCCAGTTCGTGCACCTATAATGAGAGACACCAACACTATTGGCGGGAGGCAGTATGAGCGCAATCGAGGGAAAGCCGTTGCGGGTGACGTCCACAGACCTGCACACGCAGCTGAGGATGGTCGTGTGGGAGCCCAACACAAACGTACGCGGCGTCGTGCAGCTCGTGCACGGCATGGCCGAGCACATTATGCGCTACGACCGGTTTGCCCAGTTCCTTGCGGAGAAGGGCTATTTGGTGGTGGGGCACGATCACGTGGGCCACGGACAGAGCGTGGACAGTCCCGACGACTGGGGCTGCCTGCCCGTTGAGCACGGCAAGGAGATCCTGGTGGGAGACGTTGGCAGGGTGCGCCGAAAGACACTGCAGATTGCCAGCGTGCAGCACCCGTACTTCCTGTTTGGGCACTCCATGGGAAGCTTTGTCGTGAGGTCCTACATCTCGACCTGCGGAGAGGGGCTCGAGGGGGCCATCATCTGCGGGACCGGGCACGTTCCGCCCGCCGCCTCCCGAGCCGGCAACGTGCTTGCACGCCGCATTGCCAAACGACATGGCGAGCGCTACGTGAGCAAACGGCTGAACGACCTCTCCATTGGCGCCTACGCCAAGGCGGTCCCCAACGCGCGCACGCAGCTGGACTGGCTCTCGTACAACGAGCAGAACGTGGATGACTACATTGCCGATCCGCAATGCGGCTTCGCCTTCTCGGCAGGTGGCAACGCCACGCTCACCGCGCTTACCGGCGAGGTGTGCACCTCCGCCTGCTGCAAGCGCATGCCGCCCCAGCTGCCCCTGCTCTACATAGCAGGTGACGGGGACCCCGTGGGCGACATGGGCAAGGGCGTACGCAAGGCGGTGCAGATGGCGCTCAACGCCGGCAGCCAGGACGTGACGTGCACCATATACGAACATATGCGTCACGAGATTCTCAACGAGGACGACTCGCAGCGCGTGTTCAACGACATCGCGACCTGGATGGAGGCACACGCATGAGCGGCAACGAGTACGTAATCGCACTCGATCAGGGCACCACCTCCTCGCGTGCGGTGCTGGTGGACCGCAACGCCCACATGGTGGACTTCGTGCAGCGGCCCTTCACCCAGATCTATCCCAAGCCGGGCTGGGTGGAGCACAACCCGCAGGAGATTCTCTTCTCGCAGCTGGGTTCTCTCACGGAGCTCATCGCCCGGCACAACCTGGACGCGCAGAGCATCGCCGCCATTGGCATAGACAACCAGCGCGAGACGACCATCGTGTGGGACCCCGCCACCGGACAGCCCATCGCCAACGCAATCGTATGGCAGTGCCGTCGCACGGCAGACCTCGTCGCGCAACTCTGCGGAGAGGCGCAGGTGGCACAGAGCATTCGCGCCAAGACGGGCCTTTTGCCCGACGCGTACTTCTCGGCCAGCAAGGTGAGCTGGCTGCTGGACAACATACCGGGCGCTCGGGAACGAGCCCAGGCCGGGGAGCTGCTCTTTGGCACGGTGGACACCTATCTCATCTGGGTGCTCACCGGCGGTCTGGTGCACGCCACCGACCCCACCAACGCGAGCCGCACCATGCTCTACAACATCCACGAGGGCTGTTGGGACGAGGAGCTGCTGGACCTGTTTGGCGTGCCCGCGTCTATGATGCCCCAGGTGCGCCCCTCCTCGGGCGACTTTGGCGAGACGAGCTATCCCGGCATCCCCGCCGGCATCCCCATCTCCGGTGTTGCCGGAGACCAGCAGGCATCCCTGTTTGGCCAGTGCTGCTTTGCGCCGGGTCAGGCAAAGAACACCTATGGCACGGGATGCTTCCTGCTCATGCACACCGGAACGCAGGCCGTGGACTCCGCCAACCAACTGGTTACCACCATCGCCGCAAGCGCCCCTGGTCAAGCGGAAACCGAGTATGCCCTGGAGGGTTCGGTGTTCGTGGGCGGTGCCGTAATGCAGTGGATCCGAGACGAGCTGGGGCTCATACACTCGGCCGCCGAGAGCGAGTCGCTTGCCGCCCAGGTGCCAGATACTGGCGGCGTGTACGTGGTGCCCGCCTTCACCGGTCTGGGCGCACCGTGGTGGAACGCCGACGCGCGTGGCACTATTTGCGGCATCACCAGGGGCACGAACCGCAATCATCTGGTTCGTGCGGGGCTGGAGTCCATCGCCTACCAGGTCTTTGACCTCGTTCGCGCCATGGAGGCCGATGCGGGGCGCACCATAGACGTGCTCAACGTGGACGGCGGCGCCTCGGCCAACAACCTGCTCATGCAGTTCCAGGCCGACATCCTCAACCGCACCCTGCACCGTCCGCAGAACATCGAGACCACCGCGTTGGGCGCCGCGTATCTGGCTGGCCTTGCGCAGGGCTTTTGGTCGGGGACTGACGAGCTGTGCGCCATGCGCTCCACAGACGACGTGTTCACCCCCCGCATGGAGCGCGACCGGGCCAGGCAGCTGCTTGATGGCTGGGCCAACGCCGTGCGCCGCACCATGGCCTAGCCGTGTGAGAGGAGCGCCAGATGCCAGATCGCTCGTACAAGTCCAAGCAGATGATCGTGATGCGCCGCGACCTCAAGATGCGCAAGGGCAAGATTGCCGCGCAGGCAGGGCATGCCTGCGTGGAGGCGACGCTCATGGCCCTTGCCCGCGAGGGCAGGCTCGACCAGATTCGCCTCAACCCCACGCAGAGCTGGGTTTATCTGGATGATGTGGGAACGGTCTCCACACCACTCTCGCGATGGTTCGACGCCGGCGTTGCCAAAGTGTGCGTGTACGTGGATGGCGAGGAGGCGCTGCTAGAGCTTGCGGCACGTGGTCGTGAGGCGGGCTTTATGGTGGCCCTCGTGCGTGACGCGGGCTACACCGAGTTCCACGGGGAGCCCACCTACACCTGCCTCGCCTTCGAGCCGCTCGCCCCCGAGCAGATAGACCCCATCACCGGCGACCTGCCCCTGTACTGACAACCGCCGCTCGCCAGGCATTGCAACCTGCACTCAGGGGACAGTCCCCTGAACACGGGGGACTGTCCCCTGAGTGCAGCTTTTGTCGGCACTACTCGTCGTGCAGGTTGCCTGCCGCCACGTGGGCGTCCAGGATGGCGTCGAAGTGCTCAGCCAACTCGGCAGAGCCCAGACGTGTTATGTCGTTGCGCGAGGCCGGGGCGGAACGGGGAAGCTTGCGCTCTCGCCAGTCCCTGCCACCGTTCGCGTCGTTGAGCATCATGGGCTGCACGTTGTCCATGGCATGGGCAAAGCGGGCCTCCGGGGTGTCGTTGCGCTCGAACTCCTCCCAAATGTCCCTCAGGTCACGCGCCTGGTCGGGCGGCAACATGCCAAACAGCCGGTCGGCCGCCTCCCGCTCGCGTTCCGGGGCCTCTTGCCGACCCTGCGTGTCGTAGGCATAGACGTCGCCCGCGTAGATCTCCACAAGGTCGTGCGTGAGCGTCATAATGAGGGTGCGGGCCAGGTCTATTGGCTCGTTGGCATACTCCCGCAGCAGGTACGCCATCACGCTCATGTGCCATGCGTGCTCGGCGTCATTCTCGCGCCGGCCCCAGTCCATGAGGTGCGTTTGGCGCTGAACCTGCTTCTCCTTGTCAATCGCAAGGGCAAATTCCATCTGCCTGGCAAGACGGTCGGCCTCCATCGCTATCCCCTCCTGCACGCGTCCACAAAGTGCACAACGATGCGGAACTGCCGGTTGTCCACGTTCCAAATCCACTCGGGATGCCACTGCACGCCCCACACGAAGCGCTTGCCCGGCATCCAGGTGCCCTCAATCACACCGTCCAGCGAACGGGCCAGCGGGACGAGCGTGGGCGCGACTCGCCTTACGGCCTGATGGTGAATGCTGTTTACGGGCAGCTCGTCTATGCCAAGCAGCGCGTGCAGCGGTTCGCCCTTCTCGAGCACGACCTTGTGGCACACCGACTCGTACGGGGGTTCCATCGCATGGTTCGCCGAACCGGGGAGCTGCGTCTTGAGATCTTGGTACAGCGTGCCTCCCAAGAACACGTTGAGTATTTGGGAGCCGCGACACACGCCCAGCAGGGGCATGTCCTCTTCCAGCGCCTTGTCGAGCAGGCGATACTCAAGCTCGTCTCGAATGGGTTGCGTGGGACCCAGCTCGGCTATGGGCTCCTCGCCATAGAGCTTGGGCTGGATGTCCGCGCCACCCGTGAGCAGCAAGCCGTCGCAAATGGAGAGGATCTGCTCCACGTCCACTGCGCTCGAGTCGAACGGCAGCACCAGGGGAATCGCGCCGCATGCGTACAGCACATCCAAATAGCCCGGGCGCATCCACAGGCCGCGCTTCTCGTCGTCGTACAGCGGCGACAGGCCAATGATGGGCTTCATAAGCACTCCTCCCCACGTCGTTTGCATCAAATACGATACATCAAAAGGAGCACAGACGGAACGAGGCACCAACCCCACACACCGTAATCGTCGCTGGGAAACGGGGTCAGGCCCCTTTTCCCAGCGAACGCCTACTTCATAAAGCGACTGCGCATGAGCAGCACGGTGGCGCCAATGGTGGCGGTAACCGAGAGCGCGAACGCAAAGCCCCAGGTGCCGTCCAACGGCAACGGGGTGTTCATGCCATAGAAGCCATACACCATGTTGGGAATCGAGAGGACCAGCGTAAGGATGGCCAGCGTTCGCATGGTGATGTTCATGTTGTTGTTGATGATGTTGCCAAAGGCGTCCATCGTTCCGTTAAGCACGTTGGAGTAGATGGAGCACATCTCTATGGCCTGGCTCATCTCGATGGACACGTCGTCCAGCAGCTCACGGTCCTCCTCGTACAGCTTGAGGATGCGACCGTAGCCAATCTTGTTGAGCGTGGCCTCGGTGGACTTGAGGGAGGTGGAGAAGTACACGAGGGACTTCTCGAATCCCAGCATCTTGATAAGCTCGTCGTTGCGCATGGTAAGCCGCAACACGCGCTCGTTCTCGCGGAACTGGCGGTTGATGGAGCGCAGACACACCAGATAGCGCTGCGAGATGTGCAGCAGCATCTGGAGCAGCAGGCGCGTGCGCATAGTGGTGTTGAGGTTGCGCACCTTCCCCTGCGCGAAGGCGTTTACTGTCTCGGACTCCTTGAGGCTCACCGTAACCAGGACGTTGGGCTCGGGCAGGAAGATGAGCGACAGCGGGTGCGTGTCGTACTGCACGATGGAGTCGTCCACCGAGTCGCGGTCACTCTCCACGAACGGGCAGTCCACGATAACCAGCACCTGTCCGGTTTCGTCGTCGTAGTCGATGTGCGAGGTCTCCTCGTCGTCGAGCGAGGCGCGTACGAACTCGGGCTCAATGCCCATCTCGCTCTGGAGCCACCTGCGGTCCTCGGCGTCGGGAGCGACCACGCTCACCCAGCACCCAGGTTCGGGGCTGTCAATCTTGCGCGTTACGAGTCGCTGCCCACGGCCGCTTGGGGCGTCTGTCTCGAGAATCGTCGTCTTGTAGCATTCGATCATAACAGCCGCCTCCCTCGCTCATACGCAACACAACCCTTTCCTGTTTGGAGGATGGACAAATCCCAACCATTCTAGACCATTCCTCCACGCACTGCCACCAAAGAGAGGATTTTGACAATTCGGGGACGGGCCCACCGTTAGAACTCGGCGCTACCCACGGTTCGGGGATGGGGCAGCACGTCTCGGATGTTATCCACGCCGGTGAGGTACATTACCAGACGCTCGAACCCCAGGCCAAACCCGGCATGCGCGCATCCGCCGTACCTACGCAAGTCGCAGTAGCTACGGTACTGGCCGGCATCCATGCCCAGCTCCTCTATGCGACGCTCGAGCACATCAAGGCGCTCCTCACGCTGCGATCCGCCAATGATTTCGCCAATGCCTGGTACCAGGCAGTCCATGGCCGCAACTGTCTTGCCGTCGTCGTTGAGGCGCATGTAGAAGGCCTTTATCTGCGCGGGATAGTCGGTAACGAACACTGGCGCACCAAAGTGCTGCTCGGTGAGGTAGCGCTCGTGCTCGGTCTGCAGGTCGGCACCCCAGCTCACGGGATACTCGAACTTCGTGCCCGCACGCTGCGCCTCGGCAAGAATGTCCATTGCCTGGGTATAGGTGATGCGCGCAAATTGGGAGGACGCCACGTGCTCGAGCCGCTGCTTGAGGCCTTTGTCCACAAAGCGGTTGAACAGGTCCAGCTCGTCCGGGCAAGCATCCATCACGTAGCGCAGCACGTACTTGAGCATGTCCTCGGCAAGATCCATGTCGTTGGACAGATCGGCGAAGGCAATCTCGGGCTCGACCATCCAAAACTCTGCCGCATGCCGGCGCGTGTTGGAGTTTTCGGCCCTAAACGTTGGTCCAAAGGTGTAGATGTCGCCAAACGCCATGGCAAAGCTCTCGCCCTGGAGCTGGCCCGACACCGTAAGGCTCGCCGGATGGCCAAAGAAGTCCTGCGCAAAATCCACTTCGCCAGCGGCCGTCTTGGGCACGTTTGCCAAGTCGAGCGTGGTGACCCTAAACATCTCGCCGGCACCCTCTGCGTCGGAGGTGGTAATTATGGGTGTGTGCACGTACACGAAGCCGCGCTCCTGAAAAAAGCGATGGATGGCATAGGCGGCCGTGGAACGCACCCGAAACACCGCCCTAAACAGGTTGGTGCGCGGGCGCAGGTGCTGCTGCGTGCGCAGGAACTCCAACGACGTGCGCTTCTTTTGCAGCGGGTAGTCGGGCGCCGACGTGCCTTGCACCTCCACGCTCGACGCGCGCAGCTCGAAGGGCTGCTTAGCCTGGGGCGTAAGCACCAGCTCGCCGACAACGCTCAGCGCGGTACCCAGCCCGAGCGCGCACACCTCGTCGTATGCCGCAAACTCGGCGCGCGAAAGCACCACCTGCAGGTCCCTAAAGCAGCTACCGTCGTTTATGGTGACAAACGCCACCTGCTTCATGTCGCGTACCGAGCGCAGCCATCCGGCAACCACCAGCGTCTTGCCACCCAGCTCCTGTGCATCGGCAAAGAGCTGAGCGATCCTCATACGGTCCATATATATCCCTCTCCCCTCAGGCGAGTCCGTGTCGTGATAATCAACCTCACAACTGTATCACCTTTTTGGGTGCGGGCTGCCGTGAGCGGGAGCGGGTCTTGGTCTATTCCACGGGCCTACTCAACGGTAACCGACTTGGCCAGGTTGCGCGGCTTGTCCACGTCGTAACCACGGTCTCGCGCCACGTAGCGCGCGAGCATCTGCAGGTGCAGCACCGAAACCGCCGGCACGATGAGCTCGTTTGGGCACCGGGGCACCCACAGGACCTCCGAGCACAGCTTTGCCACCCGCTCGTCGCCGTCGGTCGCCACCGCTATTACGGCCGCGCCGCGCGCCAGGCACTCCTGGATGTTGGACACGGTCTTGTCATGCACGTGGTCGGCGGGCACGACTACCACCACGGGGAACCCACCCTCGATGAGGGCGATGGGGCCGTGCTTCATCTCGCCTGCCGGATAAGCCTCGGCATGCAGGTAGCTGATCTCCTTGAGCTTGAGCGCGCCCTCGAAGGCGGTTGCCGAGTTAACATTGCGCCCCAGGTAGAGCGAGCTCGTCTTGTTGCGGAAGAAGCGCACGGCCTGCTTGTCCTGCCAGCGCCGCTTGAGCACCTCGCGCATGAGGTCGGGGATGCGCTCCAGGTCGTGGAAGTGCTTGACCACCTCTTCGCGCGTCATGCAGCCCTTGGCAAGTGCCAGACGCAGCGCGAGCAGGTACGAGGCGACCATCTGCGCCGTGTATGCCTTGGTGGAGGCCACGGCAACCTCCGGCCCCGCCTGCACGTAGAGCGTACCATCCGACTCGCGCGCGGCGGTGGAGCCCAGCACGTTGGTGATGGCAAACACGTTGCAGCCCATGCCCTTCATGCGTCGCGCGGCCGTGAGCGTGTCGGCAGTCTCGCCAGACTGCGTTATGATCACGCACATGGTGTTGTCATCCACGATGTACTCCTCGTCGTAGTTGAACTCCGAGGCGTACTCAACCGAAACCGGGACCCGTGCCCAGCGCTCGATGGCCGACTTGGCAGCCAGGCCGGCGTGATACGACGTCCCGCAGGCGATGATTACCACATGGCGAACCGACGCGAGCTCAGCCTTGGTAAGGGTAAGCTCGTCGAGCTCAATGCCGTGCTCGCCCAAGCGGCCCGACAGCAACCGCTCGATGGCTTCGGGCTGCTCGGTGATCTCCTTGGCCATAAAGTCGGAGTAGCCGCCCAGCGTGGCTGCGGAGGCGTCCCAGTCTATGGTGATCGCCGTGGGGTGCTCCACCACACGACCGTCGCGGTCGGAGATGGCAATGGAGCCGTCGGGCGAAAGCGTTGCCACATCGCGGTCCTGCAGCTGCACAACGCGCGAGGTAACGCTTGCTAGCGGCATAACGTCGGACGCCACGTAGGCACCATCCTCGGTTGAGGCCACCACCAGCGGAGAGCCGTTGCGTGTGACCACCAGCGTGCCCGGCGCATCGGCGCATACCACGGCAAGGGCCCACGAGCCCTCCAGCCTGTCGCATGCGTTGCGCACCGCAAGCGCGAGGTTGCCGCTGGCAGGACCTGCCCATGCATCCTCAATGAGATGAGCGACGACCTCGGAGTCAGTGTCGGATGAGAAGGTGTGCCCGCTCATCATGAGCTGACGTTTGAGCTGCTGGTAATTCTCAATAATGCCGTTGTGCACGATCGCGATGCGGCCCCTGCAGTCCAGGTGCGGGTGCGCGTTCCTGTCGGTGGGCGCACCATGCGTAGCCCACCGCGTGTGGCCAATGCCGCAGGTGCCATTGAGGTTTGCCACTGACGCCCGCTCGCGCAGGTGGGCGACGCGTCCGGCGCACTTGACGCCATGCAGGTTCCCCGAGGGAGACACGACCTGCACGCCCGCCGAGTCGTATCCCCGGTACTCGAGCGTTTGCAACGCGTCGAGCAGCCATTCGGACGCCTGCCTCGTTCCCGTGTATCCCACAACTCCGCACATTGGCATTCCTCCCATTTTTATAGAGCATTTAGTAGCATCCACTATGCACTACCATCGTAAAGCGGTTGTGTCACGCACGTTTCGCTCCTGTTGCTAAGAACGTCACGCATTGCGAAGCGAGACTGCACTCAGGGGACAGTCCCCTGAGCACGGGTTTATTCGACTTTTGCATAGACTGGGGCCAACAAAAGGGTGCCCCGCCACGTTTCCTCAGGCGCAGCGCGTCCACTAGGGGTAGAATGATGCGTACAGGGTAAGTGGCTACGCAAGGAGCGCACCATGAGCGGTCTGGGGTTCTTGAGCAAGCACAAGGCGCTTTCTATTGTTGGGGGGACCATCGCAGCCCCCATCATAGTGTGGGGTGGCATCTCCGCCATATCGCACGGCGTGTTTCACCGGTCCAACATGAGCACCTTCTCGGAGGCGTATTTTAGGCTCACGGGAGGCAGAAAGAAGCTCGCTGACCCCATCGCCTTCGACAACTACGTCCTAGACCGGGCAGAGGAGAACGAGCAGCCGGTGAGCGTGCCCGACCTTATCACGTTTAAGACGTCGGTGGAGAGCATCGACATAGAGGGAACCGAGACCTTCCTGCTCAATCGCCGCGACCGCAACGACCGTGCGGTAATCTACCTGCACGGCGGCAACTTCCTGCGCCAGCCAACCATCTACGAATGGAAGTTCGTGGACACCATAGCGCGCAAGACACGTGCCGAGGTGTTTATGCCCATGTATCCGCTGGCGCCAGTCCACTCGCATGCCGACGCGCACCGCTCGATGGAGGCGGTGTATCGCTGGGTGGTGAGCGAGTATGGCGCGCGCAACATCACCCTCATGGGAGAGGGATCTGGTGGCGGCCTTGCGGTGAGCTTCGCGCAGCGGCTGGAAGACCTGGGCATGGACCAGCCCTCGCACCTCATCCTCGTCTCCCCCTGGGTGGACATCACTCTGGGTAACCCGCTCGTGGACGAATACGAGACGAACGACCCGCTATTGGCGGCATACGGCATGCGCAAGGCGGGCGTGCTGTGGGCGCGTGGCACCGAGGACATCAATCCGCTGGTAAGCCCCATCAATGGAAACGTGCGCTGCCTGCGCAACGTGATGGTCTTTGCTGGCACGCGCGAGCTGCTGTTCCCCGACGCCAAGCTGCTCTACGATCGCATCGCGGCAACCGGCATCCACGCCGAGTTCCACGAGGGCAGGGGTCTCAACCATAGCTTCCCACTCTACCCCACCCCAGAGGCGACGCGTGCCATGGAGAACATCGTCTCGGCGGTGACCGAGGACTAGCAGAGCGACCGGACCCAAGACAGGCCGTCCCTCAGGGAAGAGGTGGCCGTGGGGAGGAGGGGCCGGTCGGAACAGGGCGCGCTACGCACACAGCGAC
>JAUMWN010000043.1:0-10554 GCA_030529625.1 Coriobacteriales bacterium | reverse complement strand
GCCCGTGGGTCAAGCGGTCCGTGAGCCACAGCAACCACCCCCCAACCCCCACCTCTCCCCACACGGACAACCCCAAGCGGGGACCTTCTCCGCTACCGGTAGTATTTGGTCTGCTCCACCAGCTTGCTTACCTCCTCGGCAATGCTCATGCTTTCGTCCTGGTTTTGCGAGGTGGAAAGCTTGGAGAGCTCCGAGGAGAGCTTGCCCAACTCGAGCAGGAGCTGCTGGTTGGTGGAGCGGATGCCGTCCATCTCGTGCTTGGTCTCGTCGAGCAGCTTCCACCGCAAAAGCTTTGCCTGGTCCTGCTGCCCGTGCGTCTGGAACCCGCCGGTGTCGTAGAACTCCTGCATGCGTCGGTAGTCGTTGACGTCAAAGGACTGCACGCGGTTTGCCAGAAGCGCGCAGTTGCGCAGCAGCGCGTCGAACGCGGAGTTGGCCGTGCTGGTAAACCGATCCCAGCTTATGCTCTCGCGCTCGAACTCGTGGTCTATCTCGGCAAGCAGGCTCTGCTTGCGGCAGTCGGCCAGGTCCAGGGTGTCTATAACGTCCTGCGCGTAGGGGCCTACCACGGAGTCGTCCACGTACTCGGCCATTACCTCGCCAATGCTTGCGGAGGTCGCGCCATGGTCCACGTCCTGGTGCCGGTACGACTCGTGCGTCGCCCGCCTGGTCTGCACGGGAGGGTCCAGCTTGGCGCTTGGCTGTGGTCCACCCGAAAGCCGCCTGGCAACGGCACGGACGGCGCATACGATCAGCCACACGGCGAACGCGGCAACGCCCAAGCCCATGAGGACCGTTACGAAGATTACCCCAAACAAGACGCCAAAAACACCCGACACCTTTACCAACCTCACCTCAAACAGGTACGTCTCTGGGATTATCTCACACACAGGACGTCCGCTGCTTGGATCATGCGACCGCAGACTGAGGAGAGTATCCCCCAAGTCACGCTCGCCTATACATCAACCCGCCGGTCGGCCACATGGACGGATGGCCTGTTATTATTGTGCTGATATAACACGCCACGGCAGAGGATCCCCCATGTATCAGGCCATCTTGCTCGACATCGACGGCACGCTCACCAACGACCAAAAGCAGATTACACCACGAACGAGAGAGGCCCTCATGGCCGCACAGGACAAGGGCGTCGTGCTCGTGCTGGCCTCGGGTCGTGCCAACATGGGCCTTACCGGTTTTGCGGACGTGCTGGACATGAAGTCCCACAACGGCGTGTTCGTGTGCTTTAACGGGGCCAAGGCCATGAACTACCAAACGGGCGAGGTGTACTTCCAGCAGACGCTCTCCGTGGAACAGGGCAAGCGCGTGCTGGAGCACATGCACGAGTTTGACGTGTGTCCCATCTACGACAGGGGTGCATACATGTATGCCGAGAACGCGTTCTTTACCATTGAGCGCGACGGCGCGCCCTGGCACATTGCCGAATATGAGGCACACAACAACAACTACCTGCTGTGTGAGGTGGCCAACAACGCCACGTTTCTGGACTGGGAGGTCAACAAAATCCTGGTCGCCGGGCAGCCAGAGTACCTGCAGCAACACTGGCAGCAGATGGCCGCGCCGTTTGAAGGCGAGCTCTCCTCCATGTTCACCGCCCCGTTTTACTACGAGTTCACCCCGCTTGGTGTGGACAAGACCCGAGCGCTGGGCAAGACGTTTGCCAGGCTGGGTATCTCACCTGCGCACACCATCGCGTTTGGCGACGCGCAAAACGACCTCACCATGCTCCAGTGGGCGGGCACCGGTGTTGCCATGGGCAATGCGGTGGACGAGGTACGAGCAGCCGCCGACGAGATCACCCTGAGCAACAATGAGGACGGCATCGCCGCCGCACTCGAGCGCCTGGCGCCTAAGCTGCTGTAGGGAGAACGCGGGGCAAACGCGGGTGAGAGCATCCCAATCTGGTACCTCTCAAGACATTGTGTGCGACTACGTTTTGCCATATACTAAATGTATTCGGGCCTGTCCACTACGCAGAGAAGCGCGCGATGGCTACCAACATGCTCCAGTTTCTGCTCCACGCAGACCGTGACATAGACAAAGACGAGGTGAACCGCCAAAACCGGCGCGCCATCCACTATCTGGCGGTGGGCGGCATCTCCATTAGCCTTGCGAACGCCGCGGCCCAGGCGGTTATCCAAGGCGCGCCCCTGCTCGTACAAAAGAGCTTTTGGCTGTTCGCATACTATGTTGTGCTTCTCGTGCTGGATCGGTGGATAATCCCGCGCACGTATCGCAGGTCAACCATGCTCGTGTATGTGCTCGAGGCGCCCATCCTGCTGGTTGCCACCCTGTTGGGCACCGTTTGGGACCCCACGCACCAGGCCATCACGTTCCTCATGTTCCTAATCGCGATGCCCGTGTTTATACTGGACCGGCCTGTGCGCGTGATGGGCGTGATGATTGGCTGGAGCGCCGCGTTCCTGGCCATGGTATTTGCGTTCAAGGTCCCCGAGATGCACTCTCCCGATCTCACCCACGTGGTCGAGTTCCTCCTGCTCTCGCTGCTGGTGAGCTATGTGGTGCTCAAGCTGCGCTTTGAGGTGGTGCACAGCCTGGAGCGCACCCAGTATCACCTGGAGCACGACGTCCTCACCACGCTCCAAAACCGCCTATGTCTAGAGGCGCGCCTGGACGATTACGTGGGCAGGCGTCTCTTTGTTGCAATGGGAGACGTGGACCATCTCACCCTGCTCAACGACTTTTACGGCAGAGAGTCGGGCGACCACATCCTCATCTCGTTTGCCCATGAGCTCAAAGACACTTTTGGTAAAAAGGACACCTACCGCTACGGAAGCGACGAGGTGTTGTGCATTGCCGTAGACGCAGACGACGCGAACGGCGTCGCACGTATTGATGCCTGCCGAGACCATTTACGAGAGACGCTGGGCGGCCAGTTCCATGCACCGCTCTCGTACTCGTTTGGCTACGTAACGGGCACGCCCGCCGATGCGCAGGAACTGCGCAATATGCTCCAACTCGCTACCATCCATGCCCATCGTGCCAAGAGGCAGGGGGAGGGCAAGACCATTGGCGAGCCCTATAACGACCAGGCGCTGCGCGCGGCCATCGTGGAGTCAAACGTGAGCACGCACGCACGCGCTTACGAGATCAACCAGCTCACCGGCCTTCCCACGGTGCCCTACTTCGTGACTCGCACCGAAGAGCTGCTCAACACCGTCATCGACCTGGATCTTATCCCCATGGTGGGCTACATCAACATCGACAACTTCCGCGAGTACAACGACGTGTTTGGCTATGCCAAGGGCGACCAACTCATTCGCCTTGTGGCCGAGCTGCTACGCAAGGCGCTCCCCCAGCGGCACATAGCCTACATCACCGGCAGCCAGTTTGCGGTGATGTGCTATCGCGGCGAGGTGAAGCCGGCCATGCGCCTGGTCAACGCGGGGCTGCTCACCCACGACCCCAATCATCCCATCCACATGCACGCCGGCTTCGCGGAGTACTTTGAGGGGGCGTCGGTTATCTCGCTGCTTGACAAGGCGAAGCTCGCACATCAAAACGTGGACGACAGCAAGGGTGAGTGCTATCGCTATTACGACTCGGCGCTGGACCAGGAGATTCGCTTTCGCAAGTATCTTATCTCGCACATCGACAACGCCATCGACCGCGGCTGGCTCAAGGTGCACTACCAGCCCATTGTGCGCGCACAGGACGGCGTGGTGTGCAACCTGGAGGCGCTCAGCCGCTGGAACGACCCGGTATATGGCCTGCTGCCACCCGCGCAGTTTATTAGCACGCTGGAGTCGGAGCGCATTATTTACAAGCTCAGCCTAAACGTGGTGAAGCAGGTGATGCGCGACCTGCGTCGTCTCTCGGACCGCAACCTGCCGCTCGTGCCCGTGTCCGTTAACTTGTCGCGCAACGACTTCTCGGAATGCGACATGGTGGAGGCCATTACCAAGATAGTGGACAATGCGGGCATGCTCCACAACCTCTTGTGCATCGAGATTACCGAGAGCGCCTTTGTGGAGAAGCAGGAGCTGCTCAAGCGCGAGGTGGACCGGTTTAGGTCTCGCGGGTTCAACGTGTGGATGGACGACTTTGGCAGCGAGTACTCCACGCTCAACCTGCTCCAGGAGCTCAACTTCGACCTCATTAAGATTGACATGCAGTTTATGAAGAACTGGTCCCCCGGCGGTCCAAACGCGGTTATCGTGGCCCACATCATTGACATGTGCAACCAGCTGGGCCTCACCACCCTGGTTGAGGGCGTGGAGGAGCCTGACCAACACGACGCGCTGTATGCCATGGGCAGCGACAAGCTGCAGGGCTACCTGTTCTCTCCCCCGCGGCCAATCTCCGACATCATCAACATCGCCGAAATACGGCACTGGTCCCTGGGCTAGGCGGGGGCGACTCGAGAGGAGCGGGCGACCCGGGAGGCGAGCGCGGAGCTATTCCACAAGCATCAAGCGCATGGGCTTGTGCGTCGAGCTGTCGTCCACAAAACCCAACGACTTGTACAGTGCGTATCCGTCATCGGTGGCATGCAGCTCCACCACGTCCAGACCCATCGACCGGGCGTCTTGGAGCAACTCCTGCATCACGCGACGCGCCAGTCCCTGCCGACGATAGGCGGGCCGGGTGAATACGTTGAACAGTACGCCGGTGCGGCCGTGCGGGAAGCGCGGGCTTGGCGGCTTGTCCACGAGCAGCAGCCATGCGGTGCAGGCGATGTGACCGTCGCAGCGTGCGACCGTGGCGCGCAGGTCGCGGCCAAGATGAAAGCGCAGGTACGGCTCGAGCTCTGTGGGAATGTCGGCGCGTTGCTCGCTCGTGAGCTCGCCAAAGTCGTCGGTGAGGTAACCCAAGCGCAACTCCACCAGCTCCGCGATGTCTGAAAACGTTGCCTGTTCTATCGTGGTCATGGCTCACGCCCCCTCTCGTCTTGTCCAACCGCGCATGAAGCCGGGCGTCTGCCCCGTGTGCGCGGCATGTGCCAGCTCGTGCAAGGCCGCCGCCACCGCATGGTCCTCGCACGCCCCTATGTGCCATCGTGCTGCCTCCCGAACCGCAGGCGTGGCGTTGGCGACCGCCACCGAGTGACGGACTCCCCGCAAAAGGCTCAGGTCGTTGTCAGCATCGCCAAACACCATTACCTCGTCACGGTCTATGTCCAAAAGGCCCAGCAGCTCGTCAAGCGCTGTTCCCTTGTTGAGCCCCCTCGGCAGGATGTCGCACCAGTGGGACGTGGGCTGCACGAAGTCAAACTGAGGCGTTATCTGGGCAAACCGATCAAGGATCTGGTCGAAGTGCTCCTGCGAGGCGCTGCAGGCAACGGTCGCGCCGATTATGGGGACGTCTGGCACCTCATCTGTCAGCGTCCCAGCAAACTCGAACTGCTTCACAAAACGCTCAACGTCCTCGTTTTCGGCGCCAAGACACCACACTGGATTGCGCACGTCGGTGTGGAGCGGATACACGCACACGAACGTGCCGGGAATGTCGCGCACCTCGCTTGCAAGACGTACCATGCCATCCCGCTCGATGAGGGTGAGGCGCTTGAGCTCACCATCCACGTAGAGCTTCTTGCCGTTGGAGAGTATGCCCGTCTGCAGCGGTGCGTCCGCACCACCAAAGATGCGCTCCAGCTCGCACACGTCGCGTCCTGTGGCCAAGCCAAAGCGAATCCCCGCCCTCGTAAGGTCATCGATAGCCTCAAGGGTTTGGGGGCACACGGGATGCTCGTTGTACGGCACCAGGGTATTGTCCACGTCACACAACACGAGCTTTATCATGCGGCTCCGCTCCACAAGAATTCAAACGCTGCATCCACGTTACCATAACCGCGCAGGCACGGCGAGGCTGTGCTCAGGGGACAGTCCCCCGAGTACATGCTTTGCCGCTCGGGAAGCGGCACCTTGAGAACCACCTGCCACCGTACGACAATTGACAGCGTACATATCGTTTATGCAATATGTAAACAGTCACAGCTGATCTTGGGGAGTGCCTATGGACAGCTTAAAGAACGACTTCCGCTCGTGGATGCTCTCGCAACACATCGATGACTGCACCATTGCCGCAGGCGATGACGACAGAATTTCGCTGGAGAGCGCCGTGGCTCATGGTACCGTTGGCTTCTACGACCTGGACGACGAGGTCGTGGTGGAGATGCGCGTTGAGAAGATGGCGGACAACAGTCCCGCGTTCTTCCTCCACTTTGCGCTCAACGACCTTGGCCGTGCCAAAGAGCTGTTTGGTGAGATGGCGTCGGTGATGGACCAGATGCTGCACCAAACGGTTCGCCACGTGCTGCTGTGTTGCACCTGCGGCATGACCACCACGTTCTTTGCGGAACAGCTCAACGAGCAGGCGCAGGAGATGGGCATTGGCTACGATTTTTGCGCCAAGTCGGTGGACGAGGCCAAGCGTTGCGGGTCCGAGTACGCCGCGGTACTACTCGCCCCGCAGGTGGGATACGAGCGCAAGGCCATCATCGCGGCAGTCCCCGACACGCTGGTAATGGAGATTCCCGCCAGGGTGTTTGGCACCTACGACGCTGCTGCCGCGTTGCGCCTGCTGCTCGACGCGTTCGACGAGGCACGCAGCGCAGCCGCAAGCGACCTGCGCGTAGCACGTGACTTCGACCATTCCAAGCGCATCTTGAGCATTTGCTACGCGTATCGCTCCGACGAACCCACCCTGAGCTATCGGGTCTTGGATCAGGGAAAGGTCAGCGTTGGCGGCATGCTCATACTGCCAACCTTAGACCTGCTCATGCTCGATGACCTTGCTGCAACGCTACAGGTTGCCGGCTATCCCGTCGATACGTTCGATGCCGTAGGTGTGGCGTTTCCCGGTGTCGTGGACGAGGGTGTGGTTCCCATGCGCATACAGGGCCATACCACCAAGTTCGACCTCGCAGGTCTTCTGAGAAAGCGATGGGGTATTCCCGCATACGTGGACAACGGTGCCACCGCAGCCGCGGCTGGATGCTATGTGAGTCAGACGGAGTGGGATTCGGTGGCCTTCCATGCCCAACCCGTTGGCGTCGTGGCCTGCGACCAGGGCTACGTGGTGGATGGGCATCCCATGGTGGGCCGTGCGGGGTTCTCGGGAAACCTCAAGTATCTGGCCAAGGACTACGCACTGTCCATGGACCTGGACGACGCGGCGTGGCGCTTCGACGGCACGCGCGAGCTGGTGGCGCGTTATCTGTGCACCACGGTTTGCACCATGGCGCCCCAGGCCATCTACGTGTGGTGCGACCTTATGCCCATCGAGGAAGAGATACGCGAGGAGATGGCAAAGACGCTCCCCGAGGAGGCCATACCGCCGCTTGTCTCGGTTGCGGACTATGATGGACTCATGCTCGTGGGCGAGTTCGCCCTCTGCCTGCAGCGCCTTGCTGAGGAAGAGCAATGAGCGGGTTGCGCAGAAGGCTGAGAGGTGCCGCGCAGTGGGTCGTGGATGCCGTGATGGGTAACGGGCTTGCGCAGACCGAGCATGGGGAGACAATCTGGGAAGGCGGAGTCGCGGCCGCCGAGACTGCGACACTCGCACGCCGCGCGGCGGCAGAAGGATGTGTGCTGCTGGCCAACGACGGCACGCTCCCGCTGGAAGGCACGGGCGAGGTGGCCGTGTTTGGACGGGGGCAATTCGACTGGTTTGCCATAGGGCACGGCAGTGGCGGCGACGTGCGTCCCCCCTACCTCACCAGCTTGATCGACGGCCTTGCGCAGGCCCGCATCCCCTACAACCGGGTTCTTGCGCAGATGTATGACGACTGGTGCCACAGTGCCGAGCACGCCGCGGAGACCGGCTGGTGGGGTCACTGGCCCACATGCCATCCGCAGATGCCCGTGAGCCCTGAGCTCGCCCAGGCAGCCGCGGCCACGGCGGAGGTTGCCCTCGTGGTGATTGGGCGCAACGCCGGAGAGGATCAGGACCTGCCGCTGGCACCAGGCGGATACTATCTCAGCGACGAGGAGCGCACGCTCATACGAACGGTTGTGGGGGTGTTTGCGCACACCGTCGTGATTCTCAACACGAGCAACGTGCTGGACCTTGCGTGGGTCGAGGAGGAAGACATGCGCCCGTCGGCGTTGCTGCTCGCCTGGCAGGGTGGCATGGAGGCGGGAAACGCCGTGGCCGACATCTTGAGCGGGACCGTTAACCCCTGTGGCAGGCTCGCCTGTACCATCGCGCGCGCCTACCACGACTATCCCAGCAGCACGACCTTTGGCAACAAGCGCGTGGTGCGCTATGCCGAGGACGTGTTTGTGGGCTATCGGCATTTCGACGCACACGATGCGGACGCCGTGCTGTTCCCCTTTGGCCACGGGCTCTCGTACACGAGCTTTTGCGTTGCACCCAGATCGTTGCAGGTGGCGGAGGATGCCGCGACCGTGCGCGTGGATGTGACGAATACTGGGGCGCGTGCCGGCAGAGAGGTAGTGCAGCTGTGGTGCGAGCTAGCGGGCGGTCCCATCGCCAAGCCACGGCGCGTGCTGGCCGCATTCGCCAAGACGCGCGAGCTGGCACCAGACGAGCGGCAGGCCCTCTGCCTGCACGTTCGCCTGGATGACCTTGCGCGCTACGACGAGTCGTGCCATGCATGGGTACTTGATGCGGGCAGCTACCGAATCCTGGCAAACGACGTGGCAGTTGGCAAGCTCTCCATTGGCGAGTCGCGCATTCTGGGGGTTTGCACGCCGCTGTGCGACTCCGTGGAAGAGCTGCGCGAACGCATTGTGTCGGCACTGCCCAGCGAACTGCCTCGAGGTGAAGCGTCGGACGCACCGCTTCGGTTCTCCGATGTGGTGGACGACCCGTCCTCGATCGACCGGTTCGTGGCGCAGCTGGACGACAGGGACCTCGAGGCACTGAGCTGCGGGGAGGGGCTCATGAACAGCGCCCTTGGCGTGGCAGGCAACGCGGGGGCCTTTGGTGGCGTGACCCCAAGCCTCAAGTCGCTGGGTGTGCCCGCTGCCATCTGCGCTGACGGACCCTCGGGGGCACGCCTGCAACGCCCGTGCACCCTGCTGCCCAGCGCCACGACGCTTGCCTGCACGTGGGACGTGGAGCTCGTGGAGCGCCTGTATGCGCTGCTTGGCAATGAGGTGCGCACTGCAGGCGTGGACGTGCTGCTCGCCCCGGGCATGAACATTCAGCGTAACCCGCGCTGCGGGCGCAACTTCGAGTACTTCTCGGAAGATCCGCTCGTTACCGGACGGATGGCGACGGCAGTCGTTCGCGGCCTGCAGTCGTCGGGCGTGAGCGCCTGTCCCAAGCACCTTGCGTGCAACAACCAGGAGCGGCGACGCAACACGTGCGACTCACGCGTGAGCGAGCGGGCGCTGCGCGAGATCTATCTGCGCGGGTTCCACATGTGCGTGCGCGATGGCCGACCAAACCTCATTATGACCTCGTACAACAAGGTTAACGGCGTGTGGGCGCACTACCACTACGACCTCGTTACCACGGTGCTCCGCAACGACTGGGGCTTTGCGGGACTCGTGATTACCGACTGGTGGATGCGTCCCGCCCGTAGTCCCGAGTTTCGCCGCCTGCGCGACAACTCGTACCGCATTCGTGCGAGCGTGGACGTGCTCATGCCCGGCAGCATGAGCCATGTGCTGCGCATTATGGAGCGACCGCACGGCATTTCGCGTGCCGAGCTCCAGCGTACGGCAAAGCGCGTGCTTCGCCTGCTCGCCACAATCCAGCCATAGGCACGGGATACTCGCCGCCTGAGTCCTCCCAGCACGCGAGCCGGCAAATGTCGTATGCTTGTGTGCCCGTCGGTCGCCACAACGAAATGAGGGCCCATGAGCATCTGCCTATGCAATCTCTCCGCCGACACGGCGCTCGAACTCGTTGCCCAAAAGAAGCTTGAGGTCACGCCCGCATCACCGGATTTCTCGTCCTTTGTCGCCGATCCAGAATTGGCCAAAGACGCTCTTGGCAGCCTTGCCGATATGCTTCCAAAGCCCATTGAGCTCTTGGTGGGAAGCGCAGGGCGACGACGCAGCGCGGTTGATATCGTGAGCCACGTGTGGCAAGGCTCACTGCCCAAGAATGGCATACTTGCGCTTGACGAAGAAGTCTACGTCTCCTCGCCAGAGTTCACGCTCCTACAGCAGTCAAGCGTGGTGCATCAGGCCAGTCTATGCCAGATGCTTGGCCGCTACTTGGGTACCTGGACTCCCATGCCCAACGAGCCTTATGGCCAAGACGAGCGCGCCCCGCTCACCACATTGGAGTCCCTTCAGGAATTCTTAACAGGGATGGGTCGCATTCGAGGAATAGGCAACCTCAGGCTGGCAATGGCCTACACCTGCGAAGGTGCGGCTTCCGCGCCCGAAACGACGCTTCAGCTGGCACTGTGCCTGCCACCCGAGCTGCATGGGCTTAACCTTGCGCAGCCCACGATGAACTACAAGGTGGATCTTTCCGCGAAGGCACAGCGGCTATGCCCACATCAGTCAATTCGCATCTCTATGTTAGACCTCCTGTGACACGAAAGAGTGTTCGAGACTCGGGCTGGTGGCTACGCCGCCGACCAGCCCC
>JAUMWN010000042.1 GCA_030529625.1 Coriobacteriales bacterium | reverse complement strand
CTGAGTTTAGGGGACTGTCCCCTAAACTCAGGGGACAGTCCCCCCAGTGCAGGTGCGCTCGGCAGGTATAATGGCAGCGTTTTGCTGCGCAGCCAGACGACGCGACAAGGAGGCAGGCACATGATCGAGGTATCGGGCATCCGCATCCCCCTGTCGCGGCTCGACGGCACCGAGCGCAGCGAGCTACGCGCGTGTCGGGCGGCGCTCCAGCGCATGCTGCACGTACGGCCGGGCGACATCCTGCAGCTCGACCTGCGCAAGCGCTCCATCGACGCACGCAAGAAGGACGCCATCGTCCTCACCTTTACCGTGTGGGCAAAGCTGCGCGGAGACGAGCGCGACATCGCGCGACGCGCCGGAAAGCGCGCACGCGTCGTGGCCGAGACACCCCGCGAGCTGCCCGCCCCCCTACCTGCGCCGACAGGCCCCCGTCCCGTGGTGGTGGGCGCCGGCTGCGCGGGGCTCTTTTGCGCGCTGGCACTCGCAAGCGCCGGCCTACGTCCCCTGCTCGTGGAGCGCGGCGACGACGCCGAGCGGCGCACGGCCGCGGTTCGGCGCTTCAACGAGACCGGTGACCTAGATCCGCAAAGCAACATCCAGTTTGGCCTGGGCGGTGCCGGAACCTTCTCGGACGGCAAGCTGGGCACGGGCACCAAGAGCTCCGCGCATCGGCTCATCCTGCAGGCGCTCGTGGAGGCCGGAGCCCAGCGGCGCATCCTGTGGGACGCCAAGCCGCACGTGGGGAGCGACGTGCTGCCCAGCGTGGTGACCAACCTGGTGCGACGCATCGAGGAGCTCGGCGGCGAGGTGCGCTTTCGCACGCAGCTCGTGGGCCTGGAAATCGAGCACGGCAGCGTTCGTGGCGTGGTGGTGAGCGCAGGCGGCCGCGAGGAGCGCGTGGCCACCACCGATGTGGTGCTCGCCTGCGGACACTCCGCGCGCGACGTGTTCCAACTCGCGCGCGACGTTGGCGTGACGCTCGAGCGCAAGACCTTTGCCATGGGTGTGCGCATCGAGCACGCACAGACGAGCATCGACCGGGCGCTCTATGGCCGCTCGGCGGGACACCCCGCCCTGGGCGCCGCGGCGTACAAGCTGGCCCAGCACCTAGGCGACGGCCGCAGCGCCTTCTCGTTTTGCATGTGTCCCGGCGGCTACGTGGTGGCCGCCGCCAGCGAACCCGGCGGCGTGGTCACCAACGGAATGAGCCTCTCCACACGCGCGGGAGCCAACGCCAACGCCGGGCTGCTCGCCAACGTGTTCCCAGACGACCTGGCAGGCGACGACGTGCTCGCCGGCGTGGACCTGCAGCGCTCCTGCGAACAGGCGGCGTTTTACGCAGGAGGCGGCGCGTTTGTCGCTCCGGCCCAGCTGGTTGGCGACTTCCTTGCCAGCCACGCCTCGACAGGCGCGGGAGGCTTGTCACCCACCTATCCACGTGGCGTTGCCTGGGGTGCGCTCAACGGCACGCTGCCGCCCTATGTGCTGGACACCCTGCGCGACGCCATCCCCCTCATGGCCCGCAAGCTGCGGGGGTTCGATGCGGCCGACGCCGTGCTCACCGGCGTGGAGACCCGCTCCAGCTCACCGGTGCGCATGACGCGCGGCGCAGATGGGCAGTCCGTAAACACGCGCGGCCTGTGGCCCTGCGGCGAGGGCGCCGGATACGCCGGCGGCATTATGAGCGCAGCCACCGATGGCCTGCGCACAGCCGAGGCACTTATCACCAGCCGACGCAACGACTAAACAACCACGAAAGGAGCCTGCCATGTCCAACCTTGGAATCGCCGCCATCCTAGCGCTCGTTATTTGCGGCACGTTCGTGATCATCGCCATCCCCACGCTCATTGTTATCAACCGCAGAATAGCGCGTTGCACCCAAAGCGTGCCCGGAACGTTTGTGGGCGAGCGCACATACCGCATTGGCAAAACAACCACATTCATTCCCATCGTGCGCTATACCGTGGACAACGTTCAGTACGAATGCGAGGCAAGCTATGCCGAGGGCCTTGGCGGCTTTAAGACCCCGCCTGAGGGAACCCCGCTCACGGTGTTCTACGACCCATTCGACATCACGTATGTATGGGCCACGAAGTCGGGCACGTTTGGCCAGCGCACCGCCATGAAGGTCCTGTTGTGGGTGGGCGTCTTTGGCTGCGCCATCAGCGGCGCGTATTTGCTCGCGTTGTACCTCATGCGTTAGGAGCGTCGGACGCTCACGGGGCACGAAGTCCCATGGGTACCTGACGTCACACGACCACGCCGTTGCAGTGATCGACCTCGTGCTGGATGATTTGCGCGACGCGATCGGAGAAGCTCTCCTCATGCGGCTGCATCGACAAGTCGTCGTATGCAACCGTAATCCGCCGATAGCGTGTCGTGGTAGATCGCAGGCCTTTGAGCGACAGGCAGCCCTCCACGGCCTCGTAGGGCTCATGCGCCTTCGTGACCACCGGGTTGAGCATCACCAGGACGCCACCATGCTCGTCTCGAACGGCAATAATGCGCTTGAGCTGGCCAATCATGTTCGCCGCCAGCCCTATGCACCGCTCGCGGTTCGCCTCGAGCGTGTCCACCAGATCCTGCGCTATGGCAAGGTCGTCCGGCCCGGCCTGCTCGCTGGGCTGACGCAAAAAGAAACGCCTGGTCATGATGGGCCGTATCATACGGTTCCTCCTTTGGACTTTCCCTTGGTCTTCGAAAGCAAGGTCGACTTGTCCAACGACAGCCGCGACGGAACCATGGGGCGAATCACGTCGCCCAACGCATCGGTCACCACCTTGCGCTTGGACGGGTCGAGCAGCGCTGCCGCCGCGAGCATCCTGGGCACCGTAACGCGCCAGTTTGCCCTAATGTCGGCCATGGTGGACTCCCCCGACGCGCCCAACACCCCAAACACGGCGTCCACGAACTCCTCGCGCTCCTTATCCGACGCATGGGCGAGCCAGTCGTTTACCGAGGCGTTCACGGTGCTGGCACGCTCTCCGAGCCTCTCCTCAAACACGAACTCGCACCCGTCAACCTCCCAGGTAAAGGGGTCATGCTGGCTAAACCCAATGCTGTGGCTGTGCACCACCTTGGCGTCGTGCTCCTGGTTCTCGAAGACCATGCCCACAAGAGACGACTGCGGGATGGTCTTGTCAACGAGGCCGTCTGCCCTGCCCCAACGCGGGTCATCCATGGTCTTGCTGCTAAAGCCCGGTCCATCGTGAGAAAAGCACGCGACCAGACGGCGGTACGTCGCATCCTCGCACATGACGCCCGCGTACACGGCGAGGTTGCCGCCCTTTGAGTGCCCGCCGCACCACAGACGCCCCTCGGTGCCATGGGCCGCATGCTCTAGGTACTGGACGGCAGTAACCTGAGACGGAATCGCCGTCCTAAACGCCATGTTGAAGTCTTCCTTCCAGCCCACCAAGGTATTGTCGGTGCCCCTAAAGGCGACGAACGTCTTGCGCGGCCCCAAGTGGAAGGTCATCGCCGAGAACTGCTGCTCGACGAGCTCGTTGGTGTACGAGACGTAGTCGGTCACGCGTACGTTGCGAAAGCGCGGGCTTGCCGCCACCGCTGCGAGCAGCTCGACCGAGCTCTTGGAATCGGGGATCTTGTCGCACATCGGCGCGAACCAGTCCGCACGATACCAGTCCTTGAGGGGAGCACCGTCCAATCCATAGACAGCCATCTCCGGTGCAGGCAGCTGGAAATAGGCGAGCCAAGAGAACACCAAGCTGTCCACACGGCACACGTCCCGCTGGTCGAACGTGTCGAGCTGCGTGCGCACGTAGTCGATGATGTTGGCAAAGCTGCGTGGCATCTACCCTCCCAGAAAGCGTTGCTGAGCCGTCTTTCCGTCTCAGTACTTCCTGCGTTTGCGATACGGGCGGCGGCGCGCGTAGTCGCTGCCCTTACGCGCGCTCTGCTTGAGGCTGCGCATCACGTCGTCGGAGGACCTGCCCTCAACGAGGCCCTTGAGTTCCACCAGCTGATCTCGGGCGCGCGCCGCGCGCTCGAAGTCCATGCTGTCGGCGGCGGCGGCCATCTCCTCCTCGAGCCCGGCGATGATGCGCATCACCTCGTCACGCGGCAGGCGCGAGAGCTCGGTGGCAACCTCCTCGGCCGTCGAGGGCGTGACGAACTCGCCGTGCATGCCCTCGCGCTTCTTGTCGTCGAGCGTGGCCGTGGCCTCTTGGATAAAGCTCGTGATGTCGTTGATCGCCTTTCGCACGCTCTTGGGCTCGATGCCGTGCTCGGCGTTGTACGCCTCCTGAATGGAGCGGCGCCGGCGCGTCTCGTCGATGGCGATGCGCATGGAGTCGGTGACCTCGTCGGCGTACATGATAACCTCGCCGCTCACGTTGCGCGCCGCGCGGCCCATCGTCTGGATGAGCGAGCGGCGGTTGCGCAGGAAGCCCTCCTTGTCGGCATCCAGGATCGCCACCAGCGACACCTCGGGGATGTCCAGGCCCTCGCGCAGGAGGTTGATGCCCACCAGCACGTCGATCTTGCCCTCGCGCAGCTCGCGGATGATGTCCACGCGGTCCAGCGTGGCTGTCTCGGAGTGCATGTAGTTAACCCGCACGCCCTCATCCAGCAGGTGGTCGGTGAGGTCCTCGGCCATGCGCTTGGTGAGCGTGGTAACCAGCACGCGCTCCTTGCGCGCGGTGCGCTCCTGGATCTCGGCCATGAGGTCGTCGATCTGGCCGCGCACCGGGCGCACGTCTATCTTGGGGTCGAGCAGGCCGGTGGGACGGATGATCTGCTCCACCTGCTGCTGTGAGACGCGCTCCTCGTAGTCGCCCGGCGTCGCCGACACGTAGATGAACTGCGGCACCCGGCTCTCGAACTCGTCAAAGCGCAGCGGGCGGTTGTCCAGCGCCGACGGCAGGCGGAACCCATGCTCCACCAGCGTCACCTTGCGCGAACGGTCTCCCTCGTGCATGCCACGGATCTGCGGTACCGTAACGTGGCTCTCGTCGATGATGCACAGCATGTCGGAGGGGAAGTAGTCGATGAGCGTGTAGGGGGGCTCGCCTGGCGAGCGACCGTCCAGGTGCCGCGAGTAGTTCTCGATGCCCGAGCAAAAGCCCATGGTCTCCAGCATCTCCAGGTCGTAGCCCGTTCGCTGGGATAGGCGCTGCGCCTCCAGGATCATGTCGTGCTCCTTGAGCTCGGCCACGCGGCCCTCGAGCTCGGCGCTAATGGTGTGCAGGGCGTGGGTGATCTTGGGCCGCTCGGTCACGTAGTGCGAGGCGGGCCAGATGGGTATGGCGTCGTACTCGCGCACCACCTCGCCCGTGACGGCGCTTATCTCGGCAATGAGCTCCACCTCGTCGCCAAAGAACCCAATGCGCACGGGGTTCTCGGCATACGGGGGGAACACGTCCACCGTGTCGCCACGCACGCGGAACATGCCGCGCTGCAGGTCCACGTCGTTGCGGTCGTACTGGATGTCGATGAGGTCGTGGATGAAGTCGTCGCGCTCGAGCGGCACCTCCTTGCTCACGTTGGGCGCCAGGCCCGCGTAGTCCTGCGGGCTGCCAATGCCGTAGATGCAGCTCACGCTTGCCACCACGATCACGTCGCGGCGGGACAGCAGGCTGGAGGTTGCCTGATGCCGCAGCTTCTCCACCTCCTCGTTGATGGAGGCGTCCTTCTCGATGAAGGTGTCGGTTTGTGGCACGTAGGCCTCGGGCTGGTAGTAGTCGTAGTAGCTCACGAAGTAGACCACGCAGTTGTTGGGAAACATCTCGCGCATCTCGCTGGCCACCTGGGCGGCCAGGGTCTTGTTGGGCTCCATAATGAGCGTGGGCTTGTTTACGGCCTCGATGGTCTTGGCCATGCTAAAGGTCTTGCCCGACCCCGTCACGCCCAAAAGCGTCTGGTAGCGCAGGCCGCGCCGCACGCCGTCGGCAAGCTTGGCTATGGCCTGGGGCTGGTCGCCGCTGGGCTCGTAGGGGGCCACCACCTCGAGCCGATCGTCGCCGTGCTCGATGCCAAAGCGCTTGAGCTCGGCCCCCACGCGCTCGCGCGTGGACTGCACGTCCTGTGACGACATGGCGGCTCCTCTCATCCGTCCCGCCCGCGACGCGCGGGCGCATTGCCCCGCTCGCGACACGCGGGCGGGGCCCACGTTAGCGCGTGCTCATCTTGTTGGGGTAGTACTGCTGGTACTGGCGCAGGGCCTCGTTCACGCGCTCCACGTAGTGCCTGGTCTCGGGATAGGCGATGGAGTCCACGAACGAGCCCGACCCGTCGCTTTGCTCCTGCCAGCTCTGCACCGAGCCAAGGCCGGCGTTGTATGCGGCAATCACCTCGTCATCGCTCTCCAGCGCCGACTGCAGGTAGCTGAGATATGCGGTCCCGTACTCGATGTTGGTGGCCGGGTCGGTGAGGTCGCTGGGATTGTAGTGGTTGGTGTCCACGGTCCCCATCTCCGAGACCATCTTGGCGGTGTCCGGCATAATCTGCATAAGGCCAACGGCACCGGCGCGACTCTGCGCCGACTCGTTCCAGCCCGACTCGCAGCGGATGACGGCCGCCACCAGGTGCGAGTCCACGCCATGGCGCTGCGCAGCATCATCTATGCGCTCGGCATAGTTCACCGGGAAGAACAGGCTGCGCACCAGGGGCTTGGGCAGAAAGCCTATGCCCAGCGACAGCGCCAGGATCGCCGCCATCAAGAAGATGGGCAGCACGCGATACCACCGCCAGAAGCCCGCGTTTCTCGTGTCTACTCCCATGCGTCCTTCCAATCCCGTGACGTATGCTCGTCCCACCACGCCTCCACCTTTTGGGTGAGGTCGCGCTCGTCGCCGTCGTTGCTCAGTACGGTTGTCGCGTGCGAGACGAGGTACTCGTCGGTGGCCTGCCTGCTCACGCGCGCGTCGAAGTCGGATGCCTCCATGCCGCGCCCAACGGCGCGCAGACGCCGCACCGCAAGCGGACACGTCACACACAATACCTCGTTGGCCATGGGCAGCAGATCCTCCACCCTGTCGAGCAGCGGAATCTCCACCACAACCACGCCCCCGGCCGCACGCCGCTCCTCAAGCAGCTGACCCAGGCGCGCGCGGATGTAGGGATGCATGGTCTTCTCAAGCGTCGCCGTGGACTGCGCCGAGACGAACGCGCGGGCGGCGAGCACGTCCCGTCGCAAGGCGCCCTGCTCGTCCAGGATGTCTGTACCAAACTCCTGCGCCAGCGCGTGGCATGCCGCAGAACCCGGCGTCGTGACCTCGCGCGACACCTCGTCCAGATCGATCACGAAGGCACCGCGCTCGCGCAGCAGGCGCGACACCGTGGACTTGCCCGATGCGATGCCTCCGGCCAAAAAGACTGTGTACACGCTGGGTCCTCCCGCCTAGGTGCGCGCCTCGAACTTCTCGTGGCAGTTGGGACAGGTGATCCTGATCTTGCCCTTCTTGCGGGGAACGCGCACACGCTGGCCGCACTCGGGACACTTGAGGTGCTTGTAGGTGCGGTTCTCGGCCACGGCCTTTGCAGGGTTGCGGAGCCACCGAGACAGCGGGCCAAACAGGCCCACGAACGTGGCGTTCTCGCTCTCGCGCGCCTCCAGGTTCTTGGACGACATGCGCCAGCACGCGTAGGCCATCAACGCAAGCGCCACCACGCTCAGGAACAGCGTACGCAGGAAGATGTTGACAATCACTATGATAAGGGCGACGATCACGCACATCGTACCCAGCTCGTCGCTGCCGTTGCGGCCGTTCATCCACTCCGCGGCCCTCTTGGAAAAGTCACCTTTGGCCATACTGCCTCCTACCTCCGTGTGGAATGGAAAGTATACCCCTTGGGCTGGACAAGAAAAGGGGCCAGACCCCTTTTCGCAGGAACTGCCCAGGAATGGTAGACAAAGGGGACTGTCCCCCGAGTCCACCCCCATGCGCGGACCTGCGACTGTGCCGCGGTTGGTGAACGCGGGGGACTGTCCCCTTTGTCTACCCGCATGCGCGGGCCGTCATACGGACAAGTTATTCCTTGACAATTTCTCAGCCTGCAGCAATCGCGGCGAGCAGCGCTTCGCAACCGCGGCGCACGTCGGCGTAGGTGGCGTCGTAGTCGCAGGTGTACCACGGGTCGTCTATCTCGCGCGGGGAGTCGGTCCAGTCCAGCAGCAGGTGGACCTTGTGCTGTGGGTCGCCGCCCAGGATGCGCAGCATGTCGCGGCGGTTTTCCTCGTCCATGCCCACGATGAGGTCATAGCGGGCGTAGTCGGACCTTCTCATGGGCGTGGCACGATGGTCGCCACATGCGATGCCATGCCGGCGCAGCACCTCCCGCGTGCCTGGGTGCACGCGCATGCCCAGCGCGTCGCGCGTGGCAGCGGCAGAATCGGCCACCACCGTCTGCCCAAGGCCGGCCTCACGCACCAGATGCCGCATCACGTACTCGGCCATCGTGGATCGGCAGATGTTGCCATGACACACGAACAGTATGCGCAAGTGCGACACCTCCCTCAGGTGAGAAAAGCGGGGGTTGATTACTGGCTTCTTGGAGAACAGTATATCCCACCTTACAGCAAAAGAGCTGGTAGGGCGGCAGGCCGACGCCCAATAGCTGGCCAGTCCCAGGATCTGTGAGCAAGTCGAGGAGGTGACTTTGGGGGCACGTGAACTGCCGGTGGAGTACCGCCGGTACACGTGCGCAAAACTGGGGCACCCCTCGCCTGCTGAGGTCCGCCCTTCCGTGGGCTCGTTCTCTACGCCAACCATGGGCTCAGCCAATGGGAGACTCACAGAACCGGCTATTTCTGCCCCTGCTATACTTTAGCCAATGCGTGAAGGAGGGTTTGCCATGCTCGACGAGGTGCTCTACATGCAAGTCCGCCTGTTTCGGCTGTTTCGCGAACGGACGGGCCTTTCCTCGGTCGCGAGCAACGAAATCTTCAATAGGGGTGGCATCTGGGACTTCGTGACGTCCTGCTACGACTACCTCCACTTGGGCAGCGATGAAGCCGCGCTCGATGACGTGCTTGAACGCTTGGACCATCTGGGGGTGACGTGGTGAGCCTCGTTGACGGAATGATTCTCTGTCATGGCAGCTATGCACAGGTCGATGAGGTCCGACTCGATTTGCGCGCGCCTGGAAAGGACTTTGGGAAAGGCTATTACCTCACCTCGAATCAAGACCAAGCGATGCGATTCGTCCCCAACTCCGTCAGGAAGGCACAAGCAATAGGTAGGGTTCCAGCCACTCATAACCATGGTTTTGTGATGACCTACCGCGTGCACCTCACTGGCAAGAATCTGCAGGTGTATGAGTTCGCAACCGCAAACGCAGACTGGCTGCGCTTCGTCTCATTCAATCGCAGGTCAAGCTTGGCACGGACGTTGGCGATCGCCTCAGACCAACGAATCCAGCATTCGGACATCATCATTGGAAAGATTGCGAACGATACCACCAATGCAGTCATCACGACCTACCTGAATGGCCTTTATGGAGAGATTGGCAAAGGAGCTGCCGAACAGATGGCTATCAGCCTGTTGCTGCCCAACCGGCTCAAGGATCAGTACTGTTTTCGGTCCTCTGCGGCCGTCGCTTGCCTAGAGCTGGTGGAGGTGACCAGACATGTCGTCTGATGCCATCGTCGCCTGCGCCGACATGACGTTTGCAGATATGATCTGCGACTATGCGGAGCGGACGGGACGGAGCAGGGAGCAGGTGCGGGATGCCCTCATCGCCTCGGGAGCCTATGACGCACTTTACGACGAGCAGACAGGCCTATGGGCGGCAGGACCCGATGCATGCTTGGACTTCCACGAGCAGCTGTGCGCGATGAAAAGGCGTGCAAAATGATATCCGCTTGGGAGGACCCCTACTCGTGCGTGTCGGTTAACTTGCCCGTGAATGTGATGAAGACGATATCGGCGTACTTGCCGTACTCGCCATCGTGCATCTCGTCGAAGAGGCCTGCCTTGAGTGCCTCGGGGTTGTAGAGCACGATGTGGTGGGAGCCGTCCCCCTGCGCGTTGACCGTCGCGATCCAGCGCCTGCCGGAGGAGTCGCGGCATATGGCGACGTACTCACCGTGGGCCATGGCGGAGCACTCGGTCTCGCAGTGCGAAATACCCTGGTAGGTGGCCTTCTCCGAGTCGTAGGCATCGATGATGTAAATGGACGCGCATGCCTTGCCCTTGCCACCCTTAGCAAGTCCAAGGACCGAGTTGTAGTCCAAGGCGCCGTTTGAGCCACAAATGCTCAAGACGCTATGCCTTGCTTGGTTTACGAAGGCAAGGTAGCCGTTATTTGGATAAACCTCAAAGTGTTGCATGTTACAGAGGGCGACAAACTGTTTGCCATCGAGCTCCATGAGGGCGTGGAGGGTGATGTTCCCGTAGGCGTCCCTCAGCTCGGGATCGCTCAGCACGTCGGCCGGCTCATCAGTGGGGCGTCCTGAGCCGGAGTCAGTCTTGGTCGTTTTGGACCCGCCGTCCGTGTCCGTCCCGCCGCCAGAGGACGTGTCGTCGTTTCGGCCCGTGGACCGGGGCGTGAAGGCGGTCGGTGGCGACGGCCTCGTCACGTTAGATGTCCCAGCGACCTTGGACATGCCTATAACCAGGATAACGACCCCCATCGCAATCGCGACAATGCGCAATAGCGTGCCGGCAAACCATTGCTGCGATGCCTGCGGCTTGGATGCGGGGGCTGGCTTGGCCTCGGTCGCGCTCGTCGCCACCGTCTCGTCTCGTTCTGGCACCGCCTCGGTCTCCTGCACGGTTCTGTCCGGTAGCGGCGCACCGCAGCTGGGGCACACTTTTTCGGCCGGGGAAATCTCGGTACCGCAGTTGGGACAAAACATGGCGCCTCCTCTGGCGGGCTTCATTCCGCTGGCTTCTATAGTACACATTGCGCACGGTGACGCGGAGACGGGAACAGCAACCCCCGGCAGGCTGTTCGTGTAACGTCGCGTATCAGATGGCAACCCGCACCTGTGTACCAAAATGCGCTACGGTCGCATGCCCACAGGGGCATTGGTCAGGTCGATGCGGCTCGCAAGGCCTCGCAGGCAGCGGAAGACGCCGAACTCCTTTCGCTTGTTGCAGTTGAAGGAGGGTATGCGGCCCACAAGAACGCCTAGGCCTCCACGTATGGACATCCGCAGATAAGGGCACCCTAAACTGTACAGACAAGCCCGGCCTTATCTGCAGCTCTCTTGCAAAACCGCAGTTCACAGACTTGCATGCGGAAATTCCGCAGATAGGGTCACCCTTATCTGCACAGTTTAGGGTGCCCTAATCTGCAAACTCGCCGCACAGAGAGATGTCCAGCCGGTCATGCGTATATCCTGGAAAGCCTTTGACCCTCTCGGGGCTCGCGCATTCATGTGCAGGTCGCGCGCAACGTGCTCGACCGTGCACATCCAGACGCTAACCCAACGAGCCACAGAGCCCATCGCCGACTAAAGGTGGTGAACGACCTGTATCTATCATATTCTGCGCTAACAATGCAAAGTCTACTAGTTAGCGCTATTCTTAAGTTGAAATTAGCTTTTATATTGCGTAAACTAGCATATATAACATAGTTTACGCGTTTTTGGGGGGTTTTCATGGCACTTATCGCACGCAAGCGGGAGCAAGAAGACTTCGTGGACTGGATCTCCTCCGACTCGTCCGAGCTCATCTGCGTGTACGGTAGGCGCCGCATAGGCAAGACGTACTTCGTAAACGAGCTGCTCGCCAAATACTATGCCTTTGACGCGAGCGCTCTGGACAAGGGCAACGAGAGAGCGCAGCTCCGTGCATTCCACGAGGCTCTGAGGGACTACGGTTGTCCAGAGAGCATTGCCCCCACAGACTGGTGGGAGGCTTTCCGTAGGCTCCGCACGCTCCTCGACAGGCCCGACTGCGTGCGGACACCCGAGGGCAAGCGTGCCGTCTTCCTCGACGAGCTCCCGTGGTTCGACACCCCGCGCTCGGACTTTATGGACGCATTCTCAGACTTCTGGAACCGCTGGGCGCAGCGCCGCAGCGACGTCAAGCTCATCATCTGCGGGTCGGCCACCTCGTGGATACTACGAGAGGTCATCCAGAGCGAGGGCAGCCTCAACCGTCGCGTCACGCATTCCCTCTATCTTAGTCCGCTCTCGCTTGGCGAAGTCGAGGAGTTCCTCCGCGTGGAGCGGGGCATTGAGTGGGCGAGGCGCGAGGTGATCGAGTGCTACATGGTGTTCGGAGGGGTACCGTATTACCTCAGGATGCTGCAAAGACGACTGAGCCTCGGGCAGAACATCAACGCCCTCTGCCTGTTGCCCCAAGCCCCCCTGCGAAACGAGTCGAGGCGACTCCTAGATTCAACGCTCTCCAACAAGCCACTCTACTACCGCACGCTCGCCGCCATCGGCAAGCGCAAGGACGGCTACTCCCGCAAGGAGCTCGTGGACATGCTCGGGGTAGCCGACGGGGGCGGGTTCACTTCCGTCCTCATGGGCCTCGAGGAGTGTGGCTTCATCAGGAGCTACGAGAACCCGTATCGCAAGGGACGCAAGACGCTCTATCAGCTCATCGACCCGTTCCTCCTCTTTAGCATGAGGTTCATACGCGAAGACGAGCAGCTACGGGACTGGCTCGCCTACTACGACACGCCGAGCTACAACGCATGGCGAGGCATCGCGTTCGAGGCGGTGTGCCTCTGCCACCTCCCCCAAATACGCCGCGCACTCTCGCTCGAGACCATGCGTACGAGGGAGTTCCCCTGGCGCAGCAACGCGTCGGCGCCGGGAGCGCAGGTCGACCTCGTTATCGAGCGGCCAGACAGAATCACCTATGTGTGCGAGATGAAGTTCACCAACGCCGAGTACGCCCTGACTTCGGCGTATCGAGAGAAGCTCCTGCGCAAGGCCGAGGTACTCAAGGCGGAGACGGGGACGGGAAGTGCCGTGCAGATTGTGATGGTGTGCGCCGCGGGCTTTCGCCGTACCCCAAACGCGGACATCGTGGCGCATGTGGTCGAGGGTGACGACCTGTTCGACTAGATGTCCGCTAGCGGTCAGGCATAAACCTCAGTCCGTGGGAAAGAGGACGCCGGCCTCGCGGCGCACGGTGTTTTGCACGCGGCTCACGGCCAGGCTCTGCTCCAGCTGCCGGAGGCACTCGTCCATGTCACCGGTCTCCTGCTGACGGCGGAACTCGCGGAACTCGCCCTCCCACATAACGGGCAGCGAGCGGTCGTAGAACTCCTCGGTTCCGTCGTTAAGGTGCAGGGTGATGCTGGCGCAAGCGTTGGGCTGGGAGGCCATGTGGATGTAGCCGTCGGTCCCCTGGATGATGGCATACGACGGCGCTCCGCAGTCCTTGGCGCAAATGTTGATCGCGCGGAACCCCTCGTAGTCCAGCTCCACCACGCCGCTGGTGTCTATGTTGCGCTCGATGTTGGCACGATACCGGGCGCTCACGGGCTCGCCAAACAGGCCGATGGTAAACGTGAGGCAGTACAGGCCCAGGTCCATGAGGGCACCGCCGGCCTTGGCAGGATCGAACGCGGGCAGGACCTCGCCGGCGCGGAAGGCGTCGTAGCGGCTGCTGTACTGGCTGTAGTTTACCGAGACGATCTTTACGGTGCCAATGCGTGGCAGTAACTCGTCCCTAATGAGCGCGAAGTTGGGTTGGCGCGTGGTTACCACGGCCTCCCACAGAAAGCGCCCGCACTCGCGGGCGATGCGGACGAGCTCGGCGGCCTCCCGCTCGTTGGACGCCAGGGGCTTCTCGCAGATCACGTCCTTGCCCGCCCGAAGCGCCGCCTGGGTCACGTCGAAGTGCAGGAAGTTGGGCACGGCCACATACACCGTGTCCACGGCGTCGTCGGCCACCAGATCGTGGTAGTCGGTGTAGCGTCCTTGCGCCCCAAACTCGTCGGCGAGCTCGTCCACCTGGGCTTCCGAGCGCGGCGTGCCCGCGACAGCTGCCACGTCTATGCCCCACGACGCCAGGTGTGGTCCTATCATGCGTACGATCATGCCGGTGCCAACGATGCCAAGCTTCATGTTCGTCTCCTCTCGCGCAGGTTCTCATCACCTGTATCCTAACACGACGCATCCCCGCCGTTGGCAACAGTCGCCAGTGGCAGGCCCCACGCGCAGGCATACAATGCGCTATCCTAGAGAGCACTCACATGCTGCAGGCAAGGCCCATATGAGAAGACTCCTCACATACCTTCGCGCGTACCAGCGAGAGAGCGTGCTCGCGCCGTTGCTCAAGCTCGCCGAGTCGCTCATGGACCTCTTGGTGCCGCTCGTCGTCGCCCACATCATCGACAAGGGCGTGGCCGCCGGCGACGAGGGTGTGATCTGGCGCAGCTTCGTCCTGCTCGTCGTCCTTGCGGCTCTGGGCATGGCCTTCTCGTTCGCGGCACAGTGGATGGCCGCCAAGGCCAGCGTGGGCTTCGCCACCAAGCTGCGGCAGGCCCTGTTCGACCACATCCAGTCGCTCTCGTACGCCGAACTGGACACGCTGGGGACCAACACGCTCATCACGCGCATGACCAGCGACGTCAACCAGATCCAGAACGGGCTCAACCTCGCCCTGCGACTCCTGCTGCGCAGCCCCTTTATCGTGTTTGGCGCCATGATTGCGGCCTTTGCCATAGACGTGCCCTGCGCGCTCGTGTTTGCCGTGGCCATTCCCCTGTTGGCCCTGGTGGTGTTTGGCATCATGCTGCGCAGCATTCCCCTGTTCACGCGGGTGCAGGCCCACCTGGACCAGCTGCTGGGCCTCACGCGGCAAAACCTCACGGGCGTTCGCGTGATTCGCGCCTTCTGCAAGGAGCAGGACGAGATCGACGCCTTCGACCGGCAAAACGAGCTGCTCACCCGCATAAACGAGCAGGTAGGACGCCTGTCGGCACTCATGAACCCGGCGACCTACCTCATCATAAACCTTGCGACCATATGGCTCATCCGCCAGGGAGCGCTTCGCGTGGAGATGGGCGCGCTCACGCAGGGCGACGTGGTGGCGCTGTACAACTACATGGCCCAGATCGTGGTCGAGCTCGTCAAGCTCGCCTCGCTCATCATAACCATCAACAAGGCGCTCGCCTGCGCGCGCCGCGTGCAGGACATGCTGGACGTGGAGCCGTCCCTGGCCTACCCCGCCTCGTGGGAGAAGGAGGCCCCGCACACCGACGAGGCAGTGCGCTTTGACCACGTGGGCTTCTCGTATGCCACGTCGGGCGAGGCCGTGCTGGAAGACATCGACTTCGTGGCACGCCGCGGCCAGACCATTGGCATTATTGGCGGTACGGGCAGCGGCAAGACCACGCTGGTCCAGCTCATCTCGCGGTTCTACGACGCCACCTCCGGCTCGGTGCTGGTGGATGGCGTGGACGTGCGCGACTACCCCGCTGGCACGCTCGTGAGCAAGATGGGCATCGTCCCGCAGCGCTCCGTCCTGTTTGAGGGAACCATCCGAGACAACCTGCTGTGGGGCAACGAGCAGGCGACCGACGGGGAACTCATGGAGGCGCTCGCCATTGCCCAGGCCACCGAGGTGGTGATGGGCAAGGAGGGACAGCTGGACGCACACGTGGAGCAGGGCGGCCAAAACCTCTCGGGCGGGCAGCGTCAGCGCCTTGCCATCGCCCGCGCCCTGGTACGGCGGCCGCAGATCCTAGTCCTGGACGACGCCGCCAGCGCGCTGGACCAGGCCACGGCCCTCGCCCTGCGCCAGGCGCTGGCCACGCTGCCGGCAGACACCACCACCTTTATTGTCTCGCAGCGCACCTCGAGCGTGCGCGACGCCAGCCAGATCCTGGTGCTCGACGACGGTGCCCTCGTTGGCGTGGGCACCCACGCGCAGCTCCTCGAGCGCTGTCCCGCCTACCAGGAGACCTACTACTCGCAGTTCCCGGAGGAGCGACCCCGCCCCCAGGGTCCCACGACCACGCAGGAGGTGGTGTCGTGAGCGAGCCCGCCGTTCCTTCTGCCACAAACGCCCAGTCGCTGCGCAAGGTCCTTGGCGTCGTGGGACGCTACACCCCCCTGCTGGTGGCAAGCCTTGTGCTCGCCATCATCTCGGTTGGCACCCAGCTCTACGTGCCCATCCTGTTTGGCGACGCCATCGACACCATCGTGGGCCTACACAACGTGGACACGGGCACGCTCGTGCGCATCCTGGGCCGCATCGCCGTCCTCGTGGCGATCTCGGCTGCGGGCACGTGGGTGATGGGGCTTATCAACAACCGCCTGGCCTTCCAGACGGTGCGGGAAATACGCTCGCGCGCGATTCGCCGGATTCAGGAGCTGCCCCTCTCCTACCTGGACAGCCACAGCTCCGGCGACCTGGTGCAGCGCATAATTGCCGACACCGACCAGCTGTGCGACGGCCTGCTGTTGGGGTTCACCCAGTTCTTCTCGAGCGGCTTCACCCTGGTCATTACCCTCGTGTTCATGTTCTCCAAGAACGTGGGCATCACGCTCATGGTGCTGGTGCTCACGCCGGTGAGCTTTGTGGTGGCGCACGTGATCGCCTCTCGCTCCTACGACCTGTTTGGCAAGCAGAACAAGACGCGCGGGGCGCAGACCGCCCTGGTCAACGAGCTCGTGGGCAACCAAAAGGTCGTGAAGGCGTTCTGCCACGAAGAGCAGGCCTCGCGGCAGTTCGCCCGCCTTAACGAGGAGCTGCAGGAGCACGCGCAGGGCGCCGTGTTCTACAGCTCGCTCACCAACCCCTCCACGCGCGCCGTGAACAACGTGATCTATGCCCTGGTGGCGCTGGTGGGTGCCCGCCTCATCCTGGGCGGCCACCTCACGGTGGGCGGCCTCACGGTTATGCTGGCCTACGCCAACCAGTACATGAAACCCTTTAACGACATCTCCTCGGTGGTCACCGAGCTGCAGGGGGCGCTTGCCTGCGCCGCGCGGGTGTTCGAGCTCATCGAGGCGGAGCCGCAGGCACCCGACGCCCCGCGTTCGCTGGAGGTTCGCCAGGGGCAGGTGGACATCCAAGACGTGTCCTTCTCGTACAACAAGGACAAGCCGCTTATCCAGGGCTTTAGCTTCCAGGCGCCGCCGGGCACCAAGACCGCCATCGTGGGCCCCACGGGTTGTGGCAAGACCACCTTTATAAACCTGCTCATGCGCTTTTACGACACGGACGCGGGTAGCATACTCGTGGACGGGCAGGACGTGGGGTCGGTCTCGCGCACGTCATTGCGGCGCAGCTTTGGCATGGTGCTGCAGGATACGTGGCTCAAGGAGGGCACCGTACGGGAGAACCTGGTGATGGGACGCGCCGACGCCACCGACGAGCAGATAGAGCAGGCCGCGCGCGAGGCCCACAGCTGGGAGTTCATCCGTCGCATGCCCCAGGGGCTTAACACCCCCATCACCGACGACAGCCTGAGCCAGGGCCAAAAGCAGCTGCTGTGCATCACACGAGTGATGCTGTGCCTGCCGCCCATGCTCATCCTGGACGAGGCCACCTCCAGCATCGACACACGCACGGAGCTGCAGGTCCAGGAGGCGTTTGACAAGCTCATGCGCGGGCGCACCAGCTTTGTGGTGGCTCATCGCCTGTCCACCATTCGCGAGGCCGACCAGATCCTGGTGATGCGCGACGGCACGATCGTGGAGCAGGGCACCCACGACGAGCTCATGGCACGCGACGGGTTCTACGCCCAGCTCTACCATGCGCAGTTCGCTGCCACCTCCCCCACCGCCTAGGAGGGACCCGCCTGCACTCGGGGGACTGTCCCCTAAACGCAGGGGACAGTCCCCCGAGTGCAGGTGGGTCCCATCGTGGCAGCGGGATGTGCAAACGTTATAATGCCTAGGAAGGGCCATCGAGAGGAACGCGTTGTTGTGAAGAGCGAAGTAGGGACCGCATTCAGGGCTTGGGTGCTCACCCAGCATCTGGCGGGCGCGACGGTTCGCATGGAGCACGGGGGTCAGATCGTGCTGGACACCTCCCGCTCCCGTGCGGAGGTCAACTTCTACCCGCACACAGACGAGCGTGAGATCTGTGAGCTTCGCATCGTGCGCCATGGCGACCAGGACGCGTCGTTCTTCCTGCACTTCGTGCTCGAGGACCTCACGCGTGCCGAGGAGCTCTTTGCCGAGATGGCCGAGGTGCTGGCCGCCAACGAGCGCCTGCAAACCACCAAGGCCCTGCTGTGCTGCACCTCCGCCATGACCACCACGTTCTTCGCCAACAAGATGAACGAGACGGCACAGGCCCTGGGACTCCAGTACGAGTTCTGCGCCATGCCGTACGGCCAGGCGCTGCAGACCACGCAGGACTTCGCGGCCATCATGCTCGCGCCGCAGGTCGCACACCGACGCCACGACATGGCTCAGGCACACCCCGACGCACTCGTGTTCGAGATACCCGGCAAGGTGTTTGGCACCTACGACGCCACCGCCGCCATCCGCCTGCTCATGCACGCGCTCCGCGACGACGAGCCGGCCGACGTCGACATGGAGAGCCTGAGCCCCATTCGCGACCTTGCCAATGACTATCGCATCCTCGTAATCACACTGTTCGCCGTGCGAGCGGGCTCGCGTCTGAGCTACCGGCTCTACGACCACGGGCGGGGCATCCTGGATGGGCTCGTGCGCAAACCCAAGGTAAACTTCCGCGACATAGAGGACCTCATCGAGACGATGGAGGCGCGCAGCGTACGGCTCGACGAGCTCGACGCGATTGGGATCGCCGTGCCCGGCGTGGTATCCAAAGGCATCGTACGACTGCGCGACCTGGACATAGACGAGCTGGACCTTGGCCCGCATCTCTCAAAGCGCTTTGGCCTGCCCGTGTTCGTGAACAACAACTGCAACGCGGCCGCCGTCGCCTGCTACATGAGCCAGAGCGAGCACGAGAGCGTGATGTTCTTTAAGCAGGAGCTGGGACATGAGGCCGGCGGCCTGGGCACCGTGCTCGGGGGGCGGCTGGTACAGGGGAACCAGAACCTGGCCGGTGAGCCCAAGTTCTTTGAGCGGCGCTTTAGCTACGCGCCCTATGCCAGCTACGACGACGCGCGCTGGACATCGGAGGGGATGTTCCAGATCGCCACCAACGTGACGCTTGCCAGCGTCGCGCTCACCGCACCGGAGGCCGTGTACCTCGCCGTGGACACCGTGGACGATGTGGTGGCGCTACGCGCCGAGCTCGCGCGCGAGATGGGCGAGCACTACGTGCCCGACATCCACCTCGTGGACGACTACCCCGAGCGTGTGTACCTGGGCGAGATGGCGCTGTGCGTGAGGCAGCTGCGCGAGAGCACAGCAAAATGAGAAAAGGGGTCTGGCCCCTTTTCCCAATCAGCCAAACAGCTGCTCGACGACGTCCACGATGCCGTCGTGGTCGTTGTCCAAGACGGTCAGGCGCGCAACGTGCTTGATGGCGGGCGTGGCGTTGCCCATGGCGACCGGCATGCCCACGGCCTCGAGCGCCGCAAGGTCGTTGTCGGAGTCGCCCACCGCCACCACGTCTGCCAGCGTACACCCCAGGTACTCCGCGAGGGTTTGCAAGCCACGGGCCTTGCTCACGCCCAGCGGGCTGCACTCCACCGAGGTCTGCTCCGCGTTGGCCAGCGTGAGCGGCAGCCCAGACGCCGCAAGCCGCTCTCGGTTGCGGTCGCGCGCCGCGGGGTCGCGATGGTAGAAGTTGAGCTTGACCACCTCGCCCGGATGCATGCGCACCCACTGCACGAGGTCGTCGGGCTTCTCACAGATCTGCTCGAACATGCCCTGGTACACGCCCATGCCAAAGGAGTCCATGCGCCGGATGTCTGCCGGCCGCACCACCGAGACCGCCGCGCTCATCACGTGCGTCATGTGCTCCTCGGCGTCTGCGATGGCCATGGTCTGCTCCACGACCTGGGCGTCGAGCGGATGCAGGTCTAGCGTGCGCTGGGCATTAAAGTCGTACACCACCGCGCCGCTGGCAAGCACGCCGTAGCGCACGAACGGCAGCTGCGCCGGATAGTCCAGCAGCTCCCTAAAGCAGCGGCCCGAGCAGTACGCGATGGGCGTCCCTGCGGCCGCGAGCCGCTCAAGCGCGTCGCGCGTTGGCGCCGAGACGGTCTTTTGCGAGGTGAGCAGCGTGCCGTCCATATCAAGCGCGAGCAGCTTGTAGGCCATGGGATTCTCCTTTTGCGTTGGCATCCACATTGCTATCATACCTTAGGGACTGTTCAGAAAAAGACGGGGGAAGCCATGGCCAGAAGCAAGCTCATCAAGGACACTACGCGCGAGGAGCGCATCCGCATCGTGCAGCAGGCGCTTGCGTGGGGCGACGACTGCGATAGCGTGTCGGGCTTCTCAAGCGGCGTGGACGCGATGTATCAGCCCTACATCGACGGCGAGCTGGAGCTTGCCGAGTGCAACATGCGCGGCGCGGCCCAGACCTACGTGAAGAGCGACCGCGACCGCCCCAGCACCGGCTCCTGCGTAATGGGACTCGGCTAAACAGGGACGGTCTTGGCTCATGGAAGGCGTTAGGGACGTCCCTCACTCACGGCGACACAGCAAAGACGACCGTACTTCACGCCCTTGAGGCCCAGCAGGCAGTCGGCCATGTTGGCGATGAGCCTGCCTGGTCCACGCACGGCCAGTATTTCCAGGCAGTCGTCGTGGTTGAGATGCACGTGCATCGTGCTCAGGATCTCGGTGTGGTGGCGATGCTGGATCTTGTCCAGGCGTGCCGAGAGACCCTGCGTGTGGTGGTCGTACACCATGGTTATGGAGCCGATCACCTCCTCGTCGGGCACCGCGAGCGACTCGTCCACCAGGCGCTCGCGCACGAGGTCGCGCACCACCTCCGAGCGGTTCTGCCTGGTCCCCCGTCGCTCGACGTACGCGTCGAGTTGATCCAGCAGACTCTGAGGCATCGCCACCGAGAACCGCACCAAGTCGCTCGCCATGCTCTGATCCTTTCGCACCGTGCCACGCGATGGCCCGCATCGCCCCTCAGACGGCTATCATATACCAAGGTCGTACCGAGGAGGAGCCATGGCCCAGTCCCCAAAAGCGCTTGTGCCGTACCAGCGTCTTCGCGTCGCCTATCTCCTCACGCTGGTGGGCGGCTATCTGGACGCCTACACGTACTTCGAGCGCGGTGGCGTCTTCGCCAACGCACAGACGGGAAACATCGTAAAGCTCGCCATCGCACTCGCCAACGGCGCGAAGGACACCTACCTGTCGTTTCTCTTGCCCATCATCGCGTTTTCGCTGGGGCTGTTCGCGTCGCTCTCCCTCAGCGAGATGCTCTCGCTGCGCAACCGCAGGCTCGTGCGGCGGGCGGTGCTCGCATCCGAGATGTGCGGCCTGGCGCTGGTAATCGCCATTCCCGCGGGCGAGGGATGGAACATGCTGGCAAACTGCATCGTCTCGTTCGTGGCGGCCATGCAGTTCGAGACCTTCTCCACGTTTAGGGGTGACGCCATCGCAACCACCATGAGCACGGGAAACCTACGCAAGTTCGTGGACAGCCTGTTTTTGGGGACCGTCCACCACGACACCGGCGAGCTGCTGCGCGCCCTGCGCTTTTTGAGCATCGTGGTCACGTTCGTAGCCGGGGCCTTTGTGGGAACGCTCTTTTGCGACCGCATGGGGACCGAGGCCGTCGCACCCGCCATCGTCCTGCTGGGCCTGACCGTCGTCGTGATCACCGTGCTGCACCACCGCAACCTAGTAGCCGCACGGCACGCCTAGCGGGTTGCGCCGTGGCCACCGCTGCGGCCACGGCCTCGTTATCGGCCCTCGATCTCGCGAATCTCGATCTCCAAACCGCGAAGCAGCACGGTGTTCTCGCTCGCGCAGTGCGGGCAGGTCTTGCCGTGCTGAAGCGTGGGATAGGTTCGCCCGCAGTCGTTGCACACCGTTACGGCGTCGATCTGGTGCACGTCGAGCTCCGCGCCGCGCAAGAGCTCGGTGCGGTCGGCCGCCCAGCGCCAGCAGTCCTGCAGGTAGTCGGGCAGCACGCCGCAGACCTCGCCGAGGTCGAGCGCCACCCGCGCGATGGAGGTGAGCCCGTTGTCGGCGCCCACCTCCGTGAGGGTGTCTATCATGTGGAAGACGATGCCCAGCTCATGCACGAGCCTATGCCTGCTTCCGCCCGATCTTGCCGCGCAGGATCTTGATGCCACGCTTGGCGGCATAGGGAAGCACGCCCTTTACCTTGTCCTCCGCACGCATCATCGTGGACGCCTCGGGGTTGTCGCGGTGCAGGTGGATGGCGTCGAACTCGCAGCGTGTGGTGCACAGGCCGCAGCCGATGCACTTGTTGGGGTCGACCACGCTCGCGCCGCACGAGAGGCAGCGGGCCGTCTCGATGCGAATCTGCTCCTCGGTAAAGGTGCGCGTGGGGTCGTCCCAGCGATGCACGACGTTCTCCACCTTGGCGCAGGCGGGCACCTGGCGCCCGGCGTGGTCGTAGCTGCCGGGGTTGAGCACGACAGCCGACTTGTCCAGCTCCACGTAGTGGCGCTGGTTGCGGCTCACCGTAAGCGAGGAGCCCTTCTGCACGAAGCGGTGCAGCGAGATGGCTGCCTCGTGTCCGGCCGCGACCGCGTCGATAACGAACCGCGGGCCGGTGTACACGTCGCCACCCACAAAGATGTCTGGCTCGGCTGTCTGGTAGGTCTTGGCGTCGGCCACCGGGCCGTTGCCACGGCCGAACTCAACGGCCGTGCCCTCGAGCAGGTTGCCCCACTCGATGGCCTGGCCGATGGCTAGCACCACGTTGCTGCAGCGAATGGTAACGGTGTCGTCCTCGTCGTAGACCGGAGAGAACGAGCCGTCCTCGGCAAACACGCTCGTGCAGCGCTTGAGCGTCACGCCGCACACGTTGCCGTCCTTGTCGGTATCGATCCTCAGGGGACCCCAGCCGCACGTGACCTCGACGCCGTCCTCCTCGGCCTCTGCGATCTCGTGGGGCAGTGCCGGCATCTGCTCGCGCTGCTCCAGGCTCACCATGGTCACCTTGCTCGAGCCGCAGCGCACGCTCACGCGCGCCGCGTCGATGGCCACGTTGCCGCCACCGATGACCACCGTGGGGCCGTCCACCTCGTGCTCGGGATCGCCGAGCGCCGTGCGCAGGAACGAGACGGCCGTGCTCACCTGGGGCGCATCCTCGCCCGGCACGCCGGCCTTGCGTCCGCCTTGACAGCCGATGGCCACATAGAAGCCCTCGAAGCCCTGCTCGCGAAGCTCGGCGATGGTCACGTCCTTGCCCACCTCGACGCCGCAGCGAATCTCCACGCCCATCTCGCGCATAACGTCGATCTCGGCCGCGACCACGTCCTTGGGCAGCTTGTAGCTGGGGATGCCGTAGGTGAGCATGCCGCCCGGAAGCTCGTCACGCTCGAACACGGTGGGATTGTAGCCCATGTTTGCCAGGTAGTACGCGCACGTCAGGCCCGCTGGGCCGGCGCCGATGATGGCGATCTTCTGCGGCAGGCGCCCACGGGTGGACGGGATGCGCGGCTCGGGCACGAAGCGGTGCTCGGCCTCGAGGTCCTTCTGGGCGACGAAGCGCTTGACCTCGTCGATGGACACGGCCTCGTCCACGATGCCGCGGGTGCACGCGGCCTCGCAGCGCTTGTTGCACACGCGACCGCACACGGCCGGGAACGGGTTCTCCTGCTTGATGAGCGCCAGCGCGTCGCGGTAGCGACCCTGAGCGGCGAGTCGCAGGTAGCCCTGCACGCTCACGTGCGCCGGGCACGCCGTCTTGCACGGGGCGGTGCCGGTGTCGTGGCACTCGATGCGGTTGTTGGTCTTGTAGTCCGGATCCCAGTCGTCCTCGCCCCAGCCACGCGCGTCGGGCAGGGGCTGGCGGGGATAGCTCACCGGACCGTCCGCCGTCACGAGCTTCTGGCCGAGCTGGGCCGCGCCCGCCGGGCACACCTCCACGCAGCCCGCGCAGGCCACGCACTTCTCTTGGTCCACGTGCGCCACGTAGGCGGAGCGGCTCATGTTGGGCGTGTTGAACAGCTGGCTCGTGCGCAGCGCGTAGCAAATGCTCACGTCGCAGTTGCAGATGGCAAAGATCTTGTTCTCGCCGTCGATGTTGGTGATCTGGTGCACGTAGCCGTTGTGCTCGGCCATCTCCACGATGTCCAGCACCTCGTCGTAGGTGATGAAGTGGCCCTTGCCGGTCTCCACCAGATAGTCGGCCATGTCGCCGATGCCGATGCACCACTCCTGCGGGTCGCGGCCACCGTTCTCGCCGCGGGCGCGCTCGGCCAGCGCGCACGAGCAGGAGCTCGCCGCATAGTGGTCGTACTTCTTGAGCCAGTGCGAGAGGTGCTCGACGCTGACGGAATGGCTCTCCTGCTTGATGGCGCGCTCAACGGGGATGGTGTGCATGCCAATGCCGGCGCCTCCGGGAGGCACCATCTTGGTCGCCACGGTAAGCGGCAGGTAGGTCATGCGCTCGAAGAAGGTGCCCAGCTCGGGGTGCTCCTCCAGCTGGCGCTGGTTCATAACCGTGAACTCCGCGGAGCCCGGCACGTAGCGCGGCAGCACGTAGCGCTTGACGCCCTCCGGGTTCTTGCCGTCCTCGTTCTCCCAGTTGTACTCCATAATGCCCTTGTACGAGAGCGCGTCGAGCAGCTTCTGCACGCGCTCGGCAGGCTTGCCGCAACCGGCCACGATCTGCTCGAACGTCTCGGGCACGCGCACCTTCATGTGGCGCGTGAGCTCGGCCTCTTCCTCGGTCATCACGCTGCCCAGGCCCCAGTACTCCGGGTCCTCGGCGGTCAGCTTGTGCAGGCCCAGCTTTACGGGGATGCGGTCGGT
>JAUMWN010000110.1 GCA_030529625.1 Coriobacteriales bacterium | reverse complement strand
AGGGGGACTGAAAATCCCTGTGTCAGGGGTTCGACTCCCTTCCCAGCCACCAGCGCATTTCCAGCGCCCCACACAGGGGCGCTTTTTTGTTCGACAACTAAGAAAAGGGGTCTGACCCCTTTTCTCAGTCGATCTCCTGGTAGGTGAAGCAGCAGTAGCCGGAGTGAATCACCTGGCTCACGGTGATGGAGTAGGTCGTCTGCAGCGGTACATAGCAGAGCTTCTCTACGATGATCTCGCCGTTGAAGGCCGCCCGCTGCGCCCAGTCGTACCACTGCTCGTCCATGGTGGGGAACTCCTCGCGCACAGACTTGCCCAACAACTCGGAGGCGTTCGTGCCGCAACGCGCCTCGAAGGCGTGGTTGACGTAAAAGATACGTGCGTCGCACTCCCCGCTCGCATCATCCTTAACCACCTTGTACACGGCATAGGCTATGGGCAGGTTGTCGTACAGGTGGAAGATCTCGGCCGAACGCGTTTTCCTGCTGCTCGTGGTGGTGTGCTCGTCCTGGTCAGCAAGCAGGCGAACCTCGGCGCGCTTTGCCTGCTCGCCAATGTTCTCGGTCTCGGAGAACAGGCAGGCACCCACCGAGACGTACAGGGTGATGGCTATCCCGTCAATCTGACGAATGCGACCCGCAATCTCCTTCGTCTTCTTGAGCAGCTCGTGCACCTCCCCCACGCCGTCCACTTGGCACAGGATGGCAAACTGCTGCCCCGACACCCTACCCACGGCAGACTGCCGCCCAAAGGAGTTCTTAAGCGCACGACCCAGCTCCGCGATGGCCTTGTCGCCAAAGTCAAAGCCAAACTGGGCGTTGATGGCGTTGATGTCATCGAGGCCCACCTCTATGCGCACAAAGTCGTCGTGGCGTAGGAAGTACGCGTCACGAAACAGGCGGGCCTCCTCATGCAGGCCGCGCGAGTTGAGCAGGCCAGTGAGCATGTCGCGCCGCTTGGTTTCCTCACCGCGCGAGTCGTTTGCCAGCAGCATCTCGCTGTCGATGAAGTAGCCAACCAGTCCCGCTATCTCGCCTCGCCTGTCGTACACCGGCGCCTTGCTGGCAAAGATGTCGCGGTTCTCCCCGTTGCGAATGCAATGGCCGGGCTCGTGCTGCGTGACGATGCCCTCACGAATAACGCTGAGCTCATCGGTCATGTAGGCGCTGGGCCGCACATGCCAACCCAGATCCTCATCGGTTTTGCCTAGGATATCGTCTGTGGACTCAAACCCGTAGTAGTCCAAGAAGCTCCTGCTTGCGCCCCTAAACCTGCGTTCGCGGTCCTTCCAGAACAAGCGGATAAGCCCGGAGTCCACAATAGCGCGCCACACGCGCTCCTCCTGCACACCCTGAGCGGAGTCCTGCTCCTCCTGCGAGCTCGACTGGAGCCACTGCGCGTCCCCTCTCAGCCGATCGGCAATGCCGGCTACCTCTTGGTGCACGTTACGCACGAGCTCCACGTACATGCCGGACTGCAGATAGAGCAGGGTGTAGCTCTTCCACTCGTATCTGCCGTGACCCACGTGTGTGCGAAACGCCTTGGTCGCGCTCGTGCGACCAGTGGCAACCAGTCCCTGCCCCAGCGTGGCCTCCATAATAAACTTGAGCCACGCTTCGCGGTCCTCGGCAAAGATCCACCGCTCGGCAAACTCATGACTGAGTTTGCTCAAGCCCGATCGACCCGACACCAAGTCATCGCGCGAGGCAAAATACAGCGGTAGGATGCTATCGTTTTCCACGTCAATGAGCGCAATGCGATCGTAGAGAGTGTAAATCTGCCGCAAACCCTCGTCCAGCTTCTCCTGACGCTGCGAGTCCGACTGCTTGGAAAGGTTGCTCATCCTAAACAGCACGCAGTAGGCATCGCTCTTCTGAGCGACGCACTTGGCCTGAATCTCGTAGTACTCCTCGTGGGAGACAAAGTACATGTGGCCCTCTGCGCCCGAACGCGTGGAGTCCATGAGGCTGATGATGCTGGAGGGCAGCAAGTTGTAGGGCCGGGGCTTGCACAGCATCTCCTGCGAAAAGATGTTGGAGATCATGCCCGTGCTCTTGGCGGTCTCCTCAAAGGCCGCATTGTAGAACAACACGCTAAACGAGTCCTCGCACGCCTCAGCAAGCGCCAGCGGAATACTGTTGAGCTGGCGGGCGTTGGTGAGCGAATCCTTCTTTTCCTGGGGCATAAACGGCACGGCACTGAGGAAGTTGACCATGCCAATGCTGTCGCAATAGGCGCGCTCTAGTGGCTTCTCGATTTCCACGCCAGTCTGAGCCAGATGCGCCAGCGCCTCTGCGTAGGGCATGGGGCGACCAAAGTAGAAGCCCTGCAGCTTTTCGCAGCCAATGTCGCGCAGGTACTGGAACTGTTCCTCGGTCTCTACGCCCTCTGCCAAGGTGTGGATGTTGATCTCCTTGGCCATCTGGATCACCGAGGCCATTATGCGACGCGAGCGCTGGTCGAACGAGGTGAGGAAGTGCATGTCCATCTTGATCTCGTCGAAAGAGAAGTCCTTGAGCAGGTTGAGCGAAGAGTAGCCGCTGCCAAAGTCGTCCATCCAGATTTGGAACCCGGCCGAGCGGAACTTGTTGATTACCTCGTGCATGTTGCTGCCCTGCTCGGCCATGAGACTCTCGGTAATCTCGATGTACAGGAAGTCGCGGGGTATTTGGTACATGGACACCAGGTGCGTGATGGCCGAGAAGATGTCGCACAGGGCAAAGTCAAGACGCGACAGGTTTACCGAGACGGGAATGGGCGTTTGGCCGGCATCCACGGTCCTGCGAATCTGGGCGCAGGCCTGTCGTATGATGTCGATGTCCAGCAGGTGGATGGCCCGCATCTCCTCGAGCACGGGGATAAAGTAATTGGGCGTAATAAGGCCGCGGTCCGGATCGACCCAGCGGGCTAGCGCCTCGAAGCTGCAGAGCTTTCGGGAGATGGAGCGAACGACCGGCTGGTAATACACCTGGATATGACCGGCATGGAGTGCCGTGGAAAACGACTCCCTGATGTATTGGTCCAAGCTTTGCGACATGGCATTCGCCCCCTTTGCACACGAGTCCCCAGTCAGATTATAGAGTGTCTCATGCGCTGTAGCAGGATAAACATGGCAAACATCGGGGAGGGTACCGCCCGCCGCGCGCGTTTGACCGCTACTTGGTTTTGTTCGCCCTCTTGGCCGCGTACATGCGCACGTCGGCACACGTGATGGCCTCCGCGAGGCTCAGGCAGCTCTCCCTGCGCGAGACGAACACGCCCATGCTCAGGCCCAAGTCGTAGGGACGCAGCGCCGTCTCCTTGAGCAGCGCAAGCTCCTGTTCGAACCTGGGAATGAGGTCGTTGCGGCTGATGACGAGGAACTCGTCTCCGCCGTAGCGCATGACAAAGGCGTTCTCCCCCGCCGTCGCCCTGCGAACGATATCGGCCGTGTCCAGAATCGCCGAGTCACCCGCCTCGTGGCCATACCGGTCGTTGATGCCCTTCATGCCGTCTATGTCCAAGAAGGTGAGATATGCCTGGCCAAAGTCGCGCAGCATGTGGTCGTACGCAATCCCGCCAAAGCGGTCCAGGCCAAAGCGATTGAACAGCCCGGTGAGCTTGTCGTGCACGTAGAGATTGTCCAGACGGGAGTTGGCCGCCTCCAGCAGCTGCTTCTTCTGCACACTCTCAATGGAACCCGAGAGGAGCGTGAGGAAGAAGGTGAGAAAACCACGGCGCATGACCGGAGACACGCCCTCGGTTACCACCAGGCCAATGCAGCTCTTGTTGTGGCGTAGCGGAAGCGCCACGTACACCGGCTTGTCAAGCCCCACGCCAGGCGGGAGGAGCTGTTCGGTGGCATAGCTTGCATAGATGTGCTCCTGGTTGCGCTCCCCCAAATCACGCTCGCCACCCACAGCCATGAGGTGGCTGATGGGACCGTAGGTCTGGGCGCTCTTGTCCGCGTCAACGCGCAGGTACGAATCGTTTATGGACAGGTAGACGTTGGGGCACTGGATGGCGGGGGCGTAGTCCTCACAGTCGCGCAGGATCTCCTCAAGAGACTCAGCCGTGAGCACCGACGACTGGAAGCGACTCAGTACCTGGTAGAAGTGCTTGAGCGTGTTGTCCATCGTGTAGACGTCGCGCATAATCTTCTCGTCGTAGGCGTCTGCGTACCCACACGAGCCAGACAGGACGAGCCTTACCGGGCTCATCACGCGCTTAGGGACCTCCTCGCCCGCCATCACCCGCTCGAGCGTGCGGATGGCCGTTTGGCCAATGGCGGCGTAGTCGCGATCAACCGTGGTGATGCGCGGCGGCGTGCGCAGGCCTATCTCGCGGTTGTCAAACCCGGTGATCATAATGTCGTCGGGAACCCGCACACCGCCCGCAAGCAGGGTCTCCTGCATGCCCACGGCAAGGTCGTCGTTGCAGCAGAAGGCAACTTGGGGCAGGTCCTCCGGATGCTGCAGCAGCTGCTCGGCAAGGGCGATGCCCTCCTCAATCTGCCAGTTTGCCTGATGCGTGCGCGGGTCCGCTATGCCCTGATCCTTGCAAGCGTCGATGTAGCCACGCATACGGTCCTGCGCCTCCACCGAGGATGCGAGGCCGTTCACGAACAGCGTATTTGTGCAGCCACGGTCGCGCAGCACCTGACTCACCAGATCGTACATGGCCTGGTAGTTGTCGGTTCCCACGTAGTAGGCACCGTCCAGATCGTAGTTGATGGAGACTACCGGCTTGCCCAGGGCGCACGCCCGGTCCACAAACATCTGACGCTTGATGGGCGGCCACGTTCGGTTGCCTTGCACGATAAAGCCGTCGTATGCAGCGGGGTTGCACAGCTTAAACATCTCATGCGCGCCGACCTCGGGGTCGTACCGATCGTAGTTGTGCCCAAACGCACTATAGATGACGAGCTGCAGGTCATCCCGATCCTCCACATAGTCCTGCACGCCCAGGTAATACTGGGAGGAAATCTCGTAGTCCCAATCAAACGAGAGGAAGGCGATTCTTTTAATGTCGCGTCAGCCGGATGGCCATCCCCCTTCACGTGTGCGTGAGCTGCCCGTGCAACCATAGTACAACATGGAGGGCGAGCGCCCGAGTAGGGTTCTGCAGCCGTTTGCGTCTCAGAGGGAAGAGGTACCTTTGGGACACGGGCACTGCCAACTGCAACAACTGCTATATTTGTTCTGTTGCTTTGGCGAATGCTTTGTGAGGTGATAGCGCAACCATGGACCGCACACACAGGGCGAGGGCTGCCCTCCCGCTCCTTCTGCTGCTCGCGGCACTTCTCACCGTGCTGGGACCGCTGCCTGGGGCCATGGCGGAGAACGCAGACGGCACGGCCCAGACAAAGGCACAAACAAGCGAAGAGCCAGCTTTGGAGCTCAGCACCATTGACCAGGTGATAGGGTCCAGGCTTGGCATGCTCAACGGATCGACGTTCGACACGCTGGTTACCAAGAACTACAAAGACGCGGACCAGAGCAAGTTCTCGTACTACAACAGCAACGCCGAGACCATAGGGGCGCTCAGGGCCAACAAGATCGATGCCATGATCACCGACCTGCCCATCGCGGAGCTGGCCGTCAACCAAAACGAGGGCATAGGCATCGTGCCTGAGTCCCTGCTAGAGGATCACTACGCATACGTCCTTCCCAAAGGCAGCCCCCTTACCAACCAGCTCAACGAGCGCCTGGAAGTCTACCGCAAGGACGGAACCATAGAGAGGCTCGCCCAAAAGTGGATGGGTCCCGACGAGTCCACAAAGACCATGCCCGAGCAGGATTGGGACGCACCAAACGGCACCATCGTCGTGGCAACCTCACCGGACAGCGCGCCCATAAGCTATACCGTGAACAACCGGACCTGCGGTCTGTGCATCGAGCTCCTGGAGATGATGGCAAAGGACCTGGGATACCAGGTGGAGTACCGAACCACGAACTCGGGATCTCTCATTGCCGAGGTGCAGGCCGGCAAGGCAGACGTCGCCGCAGGCAGCTTCTCCATCACCGAGGAGCGCAAGAAGATGGTGGACATGACCGATCCGTTCTACGACGGCGGCGTAACCGCGGTCGTACGCACCAAGACGCCCGCAGGGTCCGTGTCTGCGGGCTTCTTTGCGGGGCTCGCGGAGAGCTTCAAGCGCACCTTTGTCATGGAAAACCGCTGGCAGCTCATCCTGTCCGGCCTAGGCGTAACGCTGCTCATCTCGGTGGCCTCCGGCGCGCTTGGCCTGCTGCTGGGCTTTGTGCTGCTCATGCTGCGCCGTAACGGAAGCCGCGTGGCCGACACGCTCATTCGCGCGTTCGAGGGCCTGCTCGGAGGGCTGCCCGTGGTCGTGGTACTCATGATCTTCTACTACGTGGTATTTGGGGCCATCGACATTCCGGGGATAATCGTCGCGATCCTCGTCTTTACGCTGTTGTTTGCCGCCTCCTCGGGCTCCATCATGTGGAACGCCGTGCAGGCAATAGACTCCGGGCAAAACGAGGCGGGCCGAGCCCTTGGATTTGGCGACCGGGACACCTTCTTCCTGGTGGTGCTCCCCCAAGCCGCACGCAACTTTGCCCCCTTGCTGCGCAGCCAGTTCGTGTCCCTCATAAAGGACACGTCGGTGGTTGGCTTCATTGCCGTGCAGGACCTCACACGCGTGAGCGACCTCATTCGCGCACGCACCATGGAGGCCTTCTTCCCGCTCATCGCCACGGCCATCATCTACTTCGTGCTGTGCTGGCTTGCGGCACGGATAATCAACGTCTTTATCAAACGCCTCGAGCCCGCGGATTCCCCGCGTACCATTAAGGGGGTGGAGCTGTAAATGAGCCTTATTGAAGTCAATCACCTGCGCAAGGAGTTCCCCAACGCCACGCCCCTCAAGGACGTCAACGTCACGGTGGACCGCGGCGAGGTGATCTCCATCATTGGGCCCTCGGGCACGGGCAAGTCGACGTTCCTGCGTTGCCTCAACCGACTGGAGACGCCCACCAGCGGGCAGATCCTGGTTGACGGCGTGGACATGTGCGACCCCAACGTGGACCTGGATGCCATGCGCCAAAAGATGGGCATGGTATTCCAGAGCTTTAACCTCTTCGACCACCTGCTCGTGGCAGAGAACATCATGCTGGGGCCCACGCACCTTTTGGGAATGGGCAAGCAGGAGGCCTACGAGCTCTCGCTCAAGCTGCTGGCGCAGGTGGGCCTCAAGGACAAGGCACTCAACTACCCGCGCGAGCTCTCGGGCGGACAAAAGCAACGCGTGGCCATCGCGCGCGGCCTTGCCATGAACCCCGACATCCTGCTGTTTGACGAGCCCACGAGCGCCCTAGACCCCACCATGGTCTCGGAGGTACTGGCCGTCATGAGGGACCTCGCCTCGCGTGGCCTCACCATGATGGTAGTCACCCACGAGATGCGCTTTGCGCGCGACGTGAGCACGCGCGTGTTCTACATGGACCGCGGCGAGTGCTGGGAGGCCGGGCCGCCCGAGCAGATCTTTGAGCATCCCCAGCGTCAGGAGACCTACGACTTTATCTTCCGAGTGCGCAACTGGACGTGGACCGTGGACGACGTTGACCACGACTACCCCGCCATGATCGCGTCGCTCATGCGGTTTGGCGAGCGGCAGTTCCTGAGTCGCCGCATTGCCAACGAATGCGAGATCGTTGTCGAGGAGCTGCTCGAGCAGTTCCTCCTGTCCACCGCACGCAAGCACGGCCTGCGCGATCTGGGCATCAAGCTTACGCTCTCCATCGCCGAGGGAGGCGAGCAGGCCCAGCTGGAGGTTGACTACAGCAGGTATGCCGCCGCGGGCATCACATGGGAGGAGATTCTGGCATGCTCGGACGAGATCTCGTCCGCGCTGATAGACCGCATGACCTCCAACCAGTCCGTCGGCACCGGCGTCCTGCGCTGCACCATCGGATAGCGTAGCACTATGTACTGGGGGGACAGTCCCC
>JAUMWN010000109.1 GCA_030529625.1 Coriobacteriales bacterium | reverse complement strand
TGAGCGAGGAGGCCTTGCTCAGCCAGCGGCCGGCGACCTTGGACCAGGCGCCGGTGGCGGAGCCGGCCCTGGCGCGAACGCGCAACTCGTAGAGGCCGCCGGCCTTTAGGCCCTCGATGGTGGCGCTCGTTCCCTTGGCGGTCATCGTCTTCCACTTTCCGCCGGCCTTGCGCCAGGAGAGCTGGTAGGCCTTGGCGCCCGCGGCCGCCTCCCAGGCGACGTCGAGCGTGCCCTTTGCGGGGTGGCCTGCGGTGGTGAGGCCTGTGACCTTGGCCGGCACTATGGAGAAGGTCGCCTTGGCCGTGCCCCTGTAGTTGCCCGTGCCCGTGACGATTGCCTTGGCAGTGCCGGGCTTCACGTTGCCCTTGTAGCTCACGGAGTAGTCGGCGCCGGACTTGAGCGTCCTGCCGCCGAGGACGACCGACTTCACCCTGGGCTCCCTGGCCTTGTCGTTGTACACGTAGCTCGCCCTTGCGAGCGTGACCTTGGCCTTGGAGACGTCGGCCCTGCCGATGGTCACGGACACGCTGGCGGGTTCGGCGTCGAGGTGGTTATCGTCGCCCGCGACCCTGTACCACACGCGGTAGGTCCCGGCGTCGGTGGCCGTGGGGATGGATGCGGCATAAAGGTTATCCGCAGGTGCTGTGGTCGCGTCTGTGCCGAGGGCGTACTGCATTGCACCGCCTACGGCCTCGCCCGCGGCGACGAGCTTCCGCGCCTGACCGTCGTAGGTCAGCGTCCTTGCCGTCGGGGCCGTCACGGTCGGGGCCGCCTTGTTCACCGTCAGCGTCGCGGAGGTCTCCGCGCCCGCCGCGTGGGTGTCAGACGCGGCGGTGCTCACGGACACGGTGAACGTGCCGCACCTCGTGACGGTCAGCTTGCCCGTCCGCTTGTCATAGACCCCCTCGCCCGTGCCGTTGGCCACGGAGTAGGTCGCCGCGCCTGCGCCTTTCGTGATTGTGAACATGCCTTTTACGGGGATGGTGATTCCGACGGCTGAATAGGTTGCCGTCTTGTCAGCCGCGCCGATGGTCACGGGTGCCAGGGCCGTCCTGTCGAAGGTGTAGGAGATGGCCAGCGTGCCGTCCCGGTTCCTCGCCACGGTGGCCGGCTGCTCGTTCACCGTGGCGGTGGCCCCGTCGGCAAAGGCGTAGTTCGTATCCGCTGCCGCGGTCACCGTCGCCTCGTACACCGTCGCGTAGGCGGCTTTCGCGTGCGCGGGACTCCAGGCGACCGCGCCGGAATTGCCGATGGAGACGTGCTCCGTGGAGGTCGCTGCCACCGTGTCGAGCGCCTCCGTTGCCACGGGAGCCGTGATGTCCGTCACCTCCACGCTGCCGATGATTTGCGGGGCGATTGTGTAGCCCACGCTGGCAGTGACGCTCTGGTTGTCCCCCGCGCTCGTCTTCACGCCCGTAAGGGTGATCTCCGCCACATAGTCGCCCGCATTGGCGGACGCCGCGGCCAGCACGTTGCCCTTGACGTAGTTGCCACCGCTCTTTGTGGCCTTGTAGTATTGGATGGAGTCCGCCGAGACGCCAAGCCCCGTGGCGGCGTTGAAATCGATCAACCCATCCAGCTCCGCCGCCTCCTCCTCGTCACCGCCGTAGATGGTGAGCGGTGGCCGCACGATGGTCAGCGTGGCGGTTAGGGGCGAGCCGTGCCCGCCGTCCGTGTTCCCGCAGGTCGCCGTGATGGCGGCGCCCCGTGCTGCGTAGCTCCACTCGTGGGCGTGGTTGCTGGTGCGGATGCCCGCCGGCTGGCTCTCGGGGGAGACGTTGTGGTTCGCGTCCCCCCTCAGCCGCTGGCGGAACGTGTACTCGGTGTCCATGGCCAGGCCGGAAAACACCGGGCTCTCCTGCCATGCGCCGTCGCCCATCTTGTACTCGCCGTTGGCAATCGCCTCCAGGGTGATGCTGGTGGTGGTCGCGCTGGCCTTCGCCGGCAGGGCGGGGGCGTCCTGGTCGGCCCTGGCGATGGAGAAGTCCGCGGTCGCCTCGCCGCCGTTGTAGTTGTCGGTGGCGCCGACCGTTGCCCTCACGGTGTAGTCTCCCGCATTGGTCGGGACGGTGCCGGAGAAGGCCGTGGTGCCCTTGGCCGCGTAGGCGTAGGCCACCTCCCCGCCCCCCGTGTTCCCGACCACGCCGGGGGCCTTCGCCACGTCGCCATAAGTCCAGCCCTCGATGCTGACGGTGGGGGCGATGTCGGCCTTGGCGATGGCGTAGTCAACGCTCGCGGTCGCGCCGCCCACCGTGATGCTGGCCCTGTAGTCGCCCGCATCGGTGGGCGCGGTCTCCGTGATGGCTCCATAGCCGCTGCCGGTCTTTTTCTGGTACTGGACCTTCGCGTCGCCCTTGATGCCGTTGGCGTCGGTGATGGTCGCACCGAATGCGATTGTCCCATTATAGGTGCCACCCGTGGCGGCGATCGTCAGTGTTGCGACGTGATCGGCGCCGCCTTCACTGCTTGGGGGCAGCGGACAGTCATCCGCCGTGCAGGTCGCCGTGATGGTCGCGCCGTTGGCGGAGTAGGTAAAGTCGTGGGTGTGTGTCACAAACCTCACCCGCTTGTAGCTGGTATATTCGCCGCCATCATTAACAGCGATTTCGGCTTCTCCTGCGGTACCTTCCGCATTTGTCCAGCCGGTTCCGGGGATTTGGTTAGACACATACCCATTGGGAAATACATAGCTACCAGCCCCCATAGCAACGGCGGTAAAGGATTTTATATCCTTGCCAATGGATATCCCAGAGTTCTCAAACCAAAAGCTGTTGTCCTGGGTCTGTATATCCACCTCCCCGCCACCGATTAGGGCGTAGCTATTACTATCACATACAATGCCAGTGCCGACGGTATTGATCTTCAGCTTGCCACCTGTGACATTCAGCGTACCATATTCGCTCTGAGAACCCTCACGGGTAATAAGTAATCCTCTTTGGTTTCCGCGATTGCTCGTTATTTGAATCGTGCCTCCCGACAGATTGACAAGTGGGGCACGTATGCCGAAGCTTACTATTTCTGAAGGCTGCCTGTGGTCCTCTATGTTGAGAGTTCCACCCTTGACATCGAGTCTGGTAAGAGCCACCACTGAGTCTTGGACCGCTTCGCTACCTTCCCATGTCCCAACGGTCACCGTTCCGCTCTCCAATGTAATAGCAGGTTGACATCGGATGCCAGTGCCATCGGAACCGTAAGTGCCGATTTCCAGAGACGCATTGCCAGTCCCATCGTCCTAGCGAATGGCGACCTGTCCCTGATCGCTAAAAATGCCGATAGCCTTTCTTTCATCTTCATTACTGGTCACAGCGATTAGATTATTTCCCTTGAGGGAGATAATTAAAGGCCTGCTGCCACTATACCGGATACCGGATTTGTACTTAGTAAAAAAAACAGGCTCTTCTTCATATCCGCCATCGATGGTTAATGCATCCAGCGTCAGCGTGTTCGTATCTACGTCATAACTCCAACCTCCCCGATAAGGTTCATGATAAGGGTCATCCGTCCAGCTTGTGTTATCCGAGGTGACCTGCGTGCCGCCGACCCAGAGGGGGTATTCCTCGATGGTTGCATACGCCGTTCTGCACATCCCCATCCCCATGGCTATGGAGAGGATGAGCAGAATGCCAAATAGCCTTCTTGTCTTTGTTTCCACTGTCTTCTCCCCTAATTCTCGCTCGCGGCCGACACAGTCGCCGCGAAAGCCCTTACAAACAAAAGACCGCCGGACCCAACGGGGCATGCTCGCCCCGCCAAACCCGGCGGTCATCCGTCGCGGATGTAGTTGTATTCGGTTGTCGCAGTTACGACGCGACTACGCCGTGCCGTGTCGTGCCGTGCCGTGAGGAGCGTGCGTCCACGCAACATGTCTGTCAACTCCTTTCCGCACGCCGCTTACCAATACTTGGCCGCCCCCGCCGCCGCAGGCACTCCCGCACGGGCGATGGGCGTCCGCACATAAAGATACCATCGACTCGCAGAATCTCACGACACGAACTCGACATACGCCATGATGTCGTGCCCAACCGTGTGGCAAAGGGATTATCCCTTTTGCCACACGCTCGCTCGTGCCATCCGTCGGCTATATCGTCTCCTCCCAGAGGATTTTGTCGCCCACAGGCACGCGGCGCAGGCCTGGCTCCTTGCGCTTGTTGAAGTTGAACGAGAGCATGTAGCCTACGTCGAGGCCAAAGTGGTCCAGATAGCCCCGCAGCTGCGCCTCGCCCTCCTCGTTGTAGCGCGGGCCGCGCCACACCTTGAGCTCCACCACGAAACGCTCGCCCGCGTAGTCCACGACCACGTCGGTGCGGGTCTGGTCGCGGGTCTGGGCCTCGATGTAGTAGTTGCCCGTTCCGTTGATGATGGGCTTGAGGTAGAGGAGGAACAGCTCGCGCCCGTCCTTCTCGGGGAAGCGGTCGACAAGGGGCCCGAAGACTTCGCCATAGGTGCGCCGGAAACCCTCCAGAACGGCGCGCATGTCCAGCCGGCCGTCGCTGACGAAGCGGCTGCGCCTGACGATCGCCGCATCTCGCACCTCGCCGCCCCGCTCCTCGGCGAGGAAGTAGTCGCAAAGCAGCGTCTCAAAGACGCGGTTCGCGACGGTGAGCTTGCTTCCCCGAACCGTGGCGAAGCCGTACATCCGGAGCAGCTTCTGGGTCTCGTCGTAGGGCGAGTAGTCTATCTCCTCCCCGAGCATGATGACGCGGCGCAGGCGGTCCTTGAGCTCGGGGCGGTTCTCGAGCTGGCCCATGAGGGACTCGAACAGCGCCACGTCGTCGTCCGCGAGCAGCAGGCGTACGGCCGCGTCGACGCCCGCATGGTCCCAGCCTAGGCCGCGCTCGTCCACGAGCTGACAGAGGCGGCTCACGAGGAAGGGGTAGCCGCCGGTCCAGTCCGCGATTTCCTTGGCGACGGCCGCGACGTCCATACCCGTGGCGTGGTCGGCCTCGTAGTCGGCGAGCATGCCCGCGACGTCGGTGGCCGAGAAGCTCATGTCCACGTCGAAGTCAGCCGCGATGTTCCAGGGGCTGTTGACCTTGGACGCCTCGTCCGGGCGGATCTTGGCCTTGAGGTGCTTGACGTCAGTAACACCGGCCAAAACGACGGACTGGAAGGCCGGGTAGGAGGGGTCGTCTTCGCGGCTGAGGTAGGCCAGTCGCAGCTGCGCCAGAAAGTCCAGGAACACCTGGTTGTTGTTGGCGCTGTCCACCTCGTCTATAACGAGGACTACAGGCCGCTTTGACGTCCGTATCCAGCGGCGTAGCGCCCTAAAGAGGCCCGTAAGGGTGGGGGCGCTCGCCTCCGCAAGCCCTTCGAGCGCGCGTTCGGCCTCGCTAGGCAGCTCAATCTGGCCGAGCTCTTCCGTATCGAGCAAAATCGATGCGAACGACCTCGCGAAGGCAGCCTCGTCGGCGAAGTCGGCATGCGAGAGCGCTTGGAAGTCGAGCCCCGCAACGGAGTAGTCCCCTGCCAGCACACGTTTGAGCGCCGAGAGCGTCGTGGTCTTGCCGTACTGACGCGCGCGGTTGACGCAGAAGTAGTCGCCGGCATCCACCATCGAGCGCATCCGCGCCACGCGGTCGGAGATGTCGACCATGTAGTGCTTGCGCGGGACGCACAGCCCCGTCGTATTGAACCTTCTCATCGCGGCCACCCCTCGTCATGCCCATGCTCCCATCATACTACGCAGCGGCAAAAATACGCCACTACGCAACGTGGCGCTTCGGCATGCAGGACACGCGAGGCGGACGGTCCGCACCTGCTCAAGCGCGGCTCGTCGGGCTACGCAAACGCCGGCTTCGAGCCCTACTCCGAGAAGCTCTGCTCCGACATACTGGAGGCCGCCTCTGTGGACCACGTGCCGTACACCCTACATAACTACCACGGCAAGCTGGCGTCTGACTGCCCGCTCTTCACCACGGAGGAGCTGGAGTTCGTGCCGGCAGTGCGCATGTTCAATCGAGGCTTTGACGTGTACGACGTCCTGTCCTTCCTCGCCGACCACGGCGGGGACGGGCCCTTCCGCGAGATGCTCGTGATGGACGCCGTGTGCGTGAACGTGGACCGCCATGCCGGCAACTACGGCTTCCTCGTGAAGAACGACACGGGAGAGATTGTGGGCATGGCACCGCTCTTCTACCACAACATGGCCCTGCTGCCTTACCTCATGGAGGGGGACGACCTCGACGAGTACCTCTCGCACCAGGGACCAAAGATTGGCGGCGACTTCGTGGTTGTCGCGCGCGCCATGCTCACAAGCGACATGCGCGCCAAGCTCGTACGGCTCAAGGACTTTACGTACGAGGACCCCGGCTTCGGCTACCCGACATGGAAGTTAGAGGTGGCCAACCACATTAAGGACCAGATGATCCACGACATCTTGGCGTAGGTGAGGGACGGCTTAGGCGTTTCACCATAATGTGTAGATGCTAGGCCGCAAGCGTCCGGCCAGATCCGGTGCCGGGTCTGCCCGGTGCTTTTGTCTGCGAATTGAGTGGGAACGGGTTTCGTACTAGGCTGGAACGAAAACCCGTGCACAGAGCCGCCTCCCACAAATCAACAACACTCAACATTCTGTTTTGCATATATCTGGGCATAGCTTTTTACTGATTGACCTACCTACATGGTAGGTTTATTGTTTCCAAAGTACGACCCAGCACAACACCAACAGGGCGCAACAAACACGCGCCAATCGCAAAGGAGAACACCATGAGCAACTACAAGTTCGAGACCCTGCAGCTTCACGTGGGACAAGAGCAGGCCGACCCCGCCACCGACTCACGCGCGGTGCCCATCTACCAAACGACCTCCTATGTGTTCCACGACTCCGCACATGCCGCGGCACGCTTTGGCCTCACGGACGCCGGCAACATCTATGGCAGGCTCACCAACTCCACGCAGGACGTGCTGGAAAGACGCATTGCCGCACTTGAGGGAGGCGTCGCTGCGCTAGCGACCGCAAGCGGCGCCGCCGCCATCACCTACACCATCCAGGCCCTCGCGCAGGCCGGCGAGCACATAGTGGCGCAAAAGACCATCTATGGCGGCAGCTTTAACCTTCTTGCCCACACGCTGCCGCTCTATGGTATCCAAACGACCTTTGTGGACGTACACGACCTCGCAGCCGTTGAGGCGGCGATCCAGCCCAACACCAAGGCGCTCTATGCCGAGACCCTCGGAAACCCAAACAGCGACATTCCAAACATCGACGAGCTTGCGCGCATCGCGCATGCCCACAACATTCCTCTGGTAATTGACAACACCTTTGCCACGCCGTATCTTTTGCGTCCCATCGAGCACGGGGCGGACGTGGTGGTTCACTCGGCCACCAAGTTCATTGGCGGCCACGGCACCACGCTGGGCGGAATCATCGTTGATTCGGGCAAGTTCGATTGGCGCGCCGCCGGCACGTACGCCCCCATTGCCGAGGCGAACCCCAGCTACCATGGCGTCTCGTTTGTGGATGCCGCCGGCCCCGCCGCCTTTGTTACCTACATCCGCGCGATCCTTCTGCGCGACACGGGGGCATGTATCTCGCCCTTCAACGCGTTTTTGCTACTACAGGGTGTGGAGACGCTCTCGTTGCGTCTTGAGCGCCACGCGCAGAACACCGCCAAGGTGGTGGAGTTTCTTGCCAGCCATCCGCAGGTGGCAAAGGTCAACCACCCGTCGCTGGCCGATCATCCCGACCACGAGCTCTTTGAGAGCTACTTCCCCGAGGGGGGCGCCTCCATCTTTACCTTCGAGATCGCAGGCGGGCAGGAGGCGGCCTTTGCCTTTATTGACGCGCTGGAGGTCTTCTCGCTGCTGGCAAACGTAGCCGACGTAAAGAGCCTCGTAATCCATCCTGCCACCACCACACACTCGCAGCTGAGCGCCGAGGAACTGGCATCGGCAGGCATCACGCCCGGCACCATTCGCCTCTCCATTGGCACCGAGCACATAGACGACATCCTCGCTGACCTGGAGCGAGGATTCGCCGCCGCCCGC
>JAUMWN010000041.1 GCA_030529625.1 Coriobacteriales bacterium | reverse complement strand
AACGACTCAATGCGGGTTCGGAAGCCAAAGGTTGCATTTACCCTAGAAAGTTACATGCAATACCTGCCTTAGTGCCGCACGAGTGCCAGCAGGGTCACGCACTCCACATGGAAGGTTTGGGGAAAGAGATCCACAGGAGTGATGCTCGTGGGTACGAATGTGCCAGCCTGCACAAAACGGCCCAAGTCACGGGCGAGCGTTGCCGGGTCGCAACTCACGTAGGCTATGGCGCGCGCGGGCTGCTCGCTAAGCTTGCGCACCACGTCCTCGGACAGGCCCACCCGGGGTGGGTCCACCACAATGACGTTGGCTTGGCCGTCGGGAAACTCCCGTCCCGCATCCCCGCCAATGGGCTCGGCGTTGGCAATGTGCGCCGCGTCCAGGTTGCGCCGCAGGTCGCGCACGGCAGGGCCATACGACTCGACGGCAGACACCCACAGGGTTCTTTGGGCCAGCGGCAGCGTAAAGGTGCCCGCCCCGCAGTACAGGTCCATGGCCTCGTCGTCTGGGGTGGGACGCAGTCCGTCCAGGACCAGCGACACGAGCTTCTCGGCTCCTGCCGTGTTTACCTGGAAGAACGAGGGGGCAGAGATGAGCATGGTGTGGTCGCCAATTCGCTCCCTCCAATGGCCGCGGCCGGAGAGCGCCTCCACGCCCGCGATCTTGCGCGCCTTTTGGGGGCCCTTGGTCATCACGCGCACTACCGAGGTGGCCTTGGTGGCATCGCCAAGGAACTTTGCCGCCTGGGCACGGGGAAACGGTCCCGGCTTTGTCCAGAGGGCGATCTCGACATCTTTGGTGCGACCCGACGCGCGGATGCCCACGCGCTCGAGCTGCAGGTCGTGCGAGCCCGCAAGGTAGCCCAGGGCCCCAGAGACAGACCGCACGAGACGGCTGTGCCGCCGTTCCAGCAGGGGGCATGCGTCCACCCGCACCACGCCTGGCGTTTGGCTGGGGTCTGCCGGGTGCATACCCACGGACGCCCGCCTACCAGAGCGCGAGAACGCGAGCTCCACCTTGTTTCGATACCCCCAAGCCGGCCCCGGGTCCAAACACGGGCGCACGAGTTGGTCGGCCTCGTCTTGCGCCATATGCCCAATGCGCACAAGGGCGTCAACTACGTTGGCGCGCTTGGCCTCGAGCTGTGCGTCGCGAGAGAGGAAGGACCAGGGGCAACCCCCGCACACGCCCGCGTAGGGGCATGGCGGCTGCACGCGGTTGGGGGAGGGCTCCAGCACCGTGGTGCAGGTGGCGCGGGAGAAGGCGGGCGCGTCCTGCGTGACGGTGGCCTCCACCACATCTCCCGCCACCGCGCCCGCCACGAAAACGGTCTTGCCGTCCTGGTCGTGGGCAATGCCGTCGGCACCGTATGCCATGCGCTCAACGAGCAGCCTCATGCCATCGCCTGCCGCCACTGCCTACGCCCTCTGCCTGGGACGGGGACGATCGCCCCTGATTGCGTCTGCACCCTGGCTTATGGCCTTGCGCATTTCGTAGGCATGCGCGATGCCTCGCAGGTCGAAGTCCTGGTCGCCGGCAAAGGTCTGGATGCTCACGTTCGCGTAGTCAAACAGGCGACCGCAAATGCTGGGGTCAACCGTCACGTCGGAGATGTTGGACAGGTCGCACACCTGGTCCTTGATGTCCACGATTCCCGTGCGGGCATACAGGCGCTTGTCGGTAATGATCACGTCGGTGTCGAGGTTGGCAATGACCTTGGGGACGCGCGTGACGATGGCTACCGCAGCCATTGCCGCGAGAATGTAGAGGCCGATCTCGGTGCGATAGAACACGCGAGACGCGACGACGAACCCAACGATGCCTATGAGCAAAAAGGGAATGGCGCCCAGCACGAGCGGAACCCACGACTCCTTTGCGTGAAAGACCTCGTGCTCGTTGGGGTTGTCAAACTGGATGCCATGCAACTTGCGTCTTGCCATGGGGCCTCCTCTAATTGGTGCGCATGCGCTGATTGGTGCTAAGCTGATGGTACATCAGATAGAGGGGAGAGACACATGGAAGCTGGAGAACGTGAGCTGTGCGCCCGCAAGAACTTCTTGGACGGCTGCAACTGCCCGCAGTCGGTAGTGCGCGCGTTTGACGACGTGCTGCAGGAGCATGATATAGACCCGGTCACGGCAATGCGTCTGGCGTCCCCCTTTGGGGGAGGCATGGGTCGCATGCGCGAGGTGTGTGGGGCGGTCTCGGGTATGCTCATGATACTGGGCCTCGTGGAGGGCTACACCGATCCTGCCGACGACCAACACAAGGCGGAGCTCTACGCGCACGTGCAGGAGCTTGCCGACAAGTTTAGACAGGAGCACGGGACCATCATCTGCCGCGAGCTGCTGGGCAAGGGCGAGGGGTCTGAGGCGCCAACGCCCGAGGCTCGCACGCAGGCGTACTACCACGCACGACCCTGCGCGGAGTTCTGCGCGACGGCGGCCCGCATCCTGGGAGAGTACCTCGAGCAGTGAGCTGCACTCGGGGCTGCACTAGGGGGACAGTCCCCTGAGTACAGCCCCCGTGCACAGCTTATGCGTGGGCTTGCAATTGTAGCGGGGCTGTACCCAAGGGACAGTCCCCCTCGTGCAGCCCCTATCCCTTCCTCCTGTTACTTCCCGCCAAAGAGGGTGCGCAGGCCGGCGCCAAACAGGCCGAAGGCGCGGCGCACGCGTCCGGACGTAGGCTGCGCGGGCTCGGCCGTCTCGGCTATGGCGTCGAGGGTCTCTATGTGCTCGCGCGTGCGCTGCTGGGCGCGCGAGATGAGCGAGGGCACCGACTCCTCGACAGCTTTGATCTCGACATCCTCCTTAAAGGCGGTGGAGGGTCCCACGACGATGGGTTGGTCGTCGGCGGTCTCCGCGGTGGCGTCTCCAACGTCTCCTGCCTCCGAGACGACCAGCGTGCCACCAAGCTCCCCATGGAGCACCTCGGGTATGGGCGGGACCACCGACGCCTCGGGCACGAGCGGCACGTCCTGGTTGTTGCGTGCCTTGCGCGCGCGGTCGTACGCGAGCACGATGAGCGACTGCTGGCTATCCACCGATGGGGCATCCTCTTCGCGGGCGACCTTCTCCCAGGTGCCCTCAGAGTTGAGCTGGCGCGCCTTCACGTTGTCGGCGAGCTGGATGTTCATGTACTGCAGCACCAGGGCGCGGCAGGTGGGGTCGAGCACCGGATAGGCGATCTCCACGCGATGCTCGGTGTTGCGCGTCATCATGTCGGCGGACGAGAGGTACACGGTGTCCACGTTCGCGCCAAACGCATACACGCGCGCGTGCTCCAGGAAGCGTCCCACGATTTGCCGAATGACCAGTCCCTCGCCGGTGCCGTCCACGTCCACGATGCAGGTGATGCCGCGAATGACCAGGATCACCTTTACGCCCGCGTTGCACGCCTCAACGATCTTGTCGATAACGTCGCGGTCGGTGAGCGAGTTCATCTTCATAAACAGCTGCGCGGGCTGTCCGGCGCGGGCACGCTCGATCTCGCGGTTCATGCCGCGCACGATGAGCGGCTTGAGGCCCTCCGGGGCCACGCCCAGGTAACGGTAGGTGCCGCGCAGGTTGCCCAGCGAGAGGTTGCGGAAGAACACGTTGCCGTCCTCCGCAATGCCCTCGTGGGCGGTGAGGAGCATAAAGTCCGAGTAGAGCTTGGCGGTCTTCTCGTTGAAGTTGCCCGTTCCCAGGCAGGTGAGCCGCTTGATGCTGCCGTGCTCGTGGTAGGTGACCTGGCAGATCTTGGAGTGGCACTTGAAGCCCTCCGAGCCATAGATCACGGTGCAGCCGGCGGCCTCCAGGCGCTCGGCCCACTCGATGTTGTTCGCCTCGTCAAAGCGCGCGCGCAGCTCCATCAGCACGGTGACGTCCTTGCCGTTCTCGGCTGCCTGGATGAGGCTCTCGCACAGGTGGGACTGCTTGGCCACGCGGTAGAGGGTGATCTTTATGGAGATGCAGTCGTCGTCCTGGCTGGCCTCGCGAAGCAGGTTGAGCAGCGGGCTCATGGACTCATACGGGTAGAAGAGCAGGATGTCGTGGTCCTCCACCTGTTCGCGCATGGGACGCGAGAGGTCGGCCATGGGGCTTGCCTGCGGTTCCACCGGCTCGTTGGTGAGCTCGCGATGGTGCTTCTCGGGGATGCGTCCCTCCAGGCCGTACACGTACGAGAGGTCGAGCGGCACGTTGCGCACGAACACGCGGTTCTCGGAGAGACCCAGTTCCTCGCGAATAAAGTGCTTGAGCGCCTCGTTGAACTCGCCCTGGATCTCCAGACGCACGGGCTGGAGGCGCAGGCGCTTCTTGAGCACCTTCTTCATGTGCTGGCGGTAGTCCTCCTCCTCGCCCACGCCCTCGCCGTCGGGGTCCACGTCGGCGTTGCGCGTAACGCGGATGATCGCGGTGCTGGTTGACTGGTAGGCCCCAAAGCAGCTGTCGGCCTGGCTCGCGATAGCATCCTCCAGCAGGATGTAGCGGAACTTGCTGGGACGCGACGGTAGCTGAATAACGCGGGGCAGGCGATGGGGCACCTCGATGATGCCCAGCACGCCGGTCTCGTCCTGGCCGTCCAGGGCACACACCACATACAGCGACCCGTTGCGCAGGTTGGGGAAGGGATGGCGCGGGTCGACCATGAGCGGCGAGAGGATGGGGGAGAGCTGCTTGCGGAAGTAGGACGAGACGACCTCGGCGTCCTCCTCGGTCATGGACTGGCGGGTCACACGGGTGAGGCCGTGGGTGCTCAGCACCGACTCGATCTCGAGCTCGGCCTGCTCCTGGCGCTCTACGAGCGGCGGTAGCATGCTAAAGATGAGCTCGAGCTGCTGCGACGGCGTGAGCCCGCTCTTGTTGTCCACCGGTTCGTGCTTGAGCGACGCGAGGTCCGAGAGGCCACCGATGCGGATCATAAACCACTCGTTGAGGTTGGAGCCAAAGATTTCCACGAACTTGAGGCGCTCAAACAGTGGCACCGACTCGTCGAAGGCCTCGTCGAGCACGCGGTTGTTAAAGCGCAGCCAGCTCACCTCGCGGTTTTGCGTGTACGAGGTGTCCACGCCACCGCCGTTGCGGTGCTTGCCCGCGCCCAGGCGGTCCATCGTCTCCTTAACGGCCTTGCGTGCCTTCTTGGAGGACTCGTGCTCGTAGGCGCTGGTGGTGGCTGAGTACTTGTCGACCTGCTCGCCCTTGGGCGTGAGTTTCTCCTGCCGTGCCGCCTCTATCTCGGCGAGCTCTCGGCTCTTCTTGTCCTTTTTTGCCATGGCATCCTCCCGTATCCGTGGTGATACGTCATTATCTCGCGAACTGCCCCCGTTTGCCATGGCTATTTGGCGAGGGATGGCGGCGAAAAGTAACCAGGTAGTAAAAAAACAATGCGTGTTTCCTTGGAATCATGTTGCAATAAAATGATACGGAGGCAAGCAGACGGTTGACGCTGTGGTGCGGAGGGAGCACGCATGAGACACCGGGGATGGTTTGCGGTCTGCATCGCGCTTGGCTTGGCCATGACGTTGTGTATACGCCCGACCGGGGGCATTGCGGAGCAGGTCGAGGTGTGGCCTGAGGGCGACGAGACGGTCGTCGACGTCGAGAGCGGGGCGGAGGATACGGCTGCTCTTGAGGCGCAGGATACGCAGTACGTGGCGATGGTACAGGCCGTCACAGAGACAGAGGGTGGCATCCCCGAGACTACGTATTGTCCAAGCGTGGATGCGGCGCTCATAAAGTGGGCGGGAATCATGCCTGGCATACTTTACAGTGGCAGTGCCTCGCTCATCCTTCTGGACGACTGCGAATGCGACAATACGCCAGTTACGCTATATGGTTACTACAAGACGCTCGACCTCAACGGCCATACGCTCAACATGAATGGCGGCACGATCAAGCTGATGGCGGACGGCGGAAACAGCCCCACGTTCGTCCTGGAGGACAGCACCGGCCCTGCGGCCGGCGTGCTGAAGGACTGCCGCGTCGACGCGACGGACAGGGACACGTATGGCACGTTCGTGTTAAAGAGCGGCACCCTGACGTATGACGGTTCGGATGACGGTTCGGCGAGCGTCGCTCCAGAGGATGCCTATGCCTGTGTGGACATCGGGCCAAGGGGAACGCTCATCATGCGGGGCGGCACGATTCGGGCTACCGACACCGACGCGTATGCCGTGTATGCTCATTCCAGGAAGGACTATGAGGACCATAAGGAATCGACGGTCGATGGCGGCTTGATCGATGGCGGAATTCTTTTGAAAGGCCGTACTGATAAAAATGCAGAATGCAATAACTTCATTATGAGCGGCGGCACCATCACCAATGGGAGTGGTGCCGGTGTGGTCGTGGGCCAAAACAGCATGTTTACGATGACCGGCGGCACCGTCGCGGGTTGTACGGGCGGCGGGGTGTGCGTGGGCTCGGGCGAGCAGAGCGTGTTTGCGGTGAGCGGCACGCCCGTGGTCGCGGACAACACGAAAGACGGTCAGGCGTGCAACGTCTTATTGCCCACGGGCAAGACCATCGCGGTCGTCGGCACGCTCGCGGACGGTGCGAGCGTCGGCGTGACGCCCGAGGTATTGCCCACTGCGGCTAGTCCCGTCGTGACGTTTACCGCAGGCTATGGCTCGAGCAATCCGGGCGTCTTCCCGACGAAATACTTCTTTAGCGACGCAGGCCGGGCCGACGTGAGCGTCTGCTGGGACTACGATGCCACGACCACGAAGACGGAGGCCGCCCTCACGTATCACCAGCACGACTGGACATGCGACGTCGCGGGCAGCGTCCTTACCGTGACGTGTACCGCAGAGAGCTGCATCGCCGAGGGCGGCAACGTCCAGACGCTCACACTCGTGGCGCAGGACAAGGACTACGACGGCAAACCTGCGGCTGCGAAGTTCCAGACGAGTGCGGGCTGGGCTGCGACCGGGGCGATCGCAGACGTTACCTACTACGAGGGAGGCAAGAAGCTCGACGCCGCGCCCAAGGACGCAGGTGCGTACGAGGCGCGGGCGACGGTGCGCATCGCCGGCGGCGAGCAGGTCGTGAGGGCTCCCTTCACGATCCGGCGGGTCTCCCTCAGCGTTGCCGCCCAGGACAAGGCGATCGCCCACGGCGAGGCCCCGGCGAACGCCGGCGTAACCTACGCGGGCTTCGTCGGTGGCGAGGACGCGTCCGCGCTCTTTGGCACGCTCGCCTACGACTACGGCGGATATACGGCCGGCTCTCCCGCGGGAACGTATGCGATCACCCCCTCGGGCCTCTCGTCGGGCAACTACGACATCGCGTACGAGGCCGGCGTGCTCACGGTGAGGCCCGCACCCTTGCCAGACCCGGCCGCCCTGCCCGACAGCGTGCCCGTAAAGGCGGTCGCCCACGTGCAAAGGACGGGCACGCTTCCCGTCTCCTGCGGCGTCGGTCAGGTCGTGGGCACCACGGGCAAGGCGCGCAGGCTTGAGTCCCTTCGGCTTTCGCTCTCTGGCCAGCCCCTCGAGGGGGGCATCGAGTACCAGGCCCACGTGCAGCGGACCGGCTGGCAGGACTGGAGGGAAAACGGGGCCATGGCGGGCACCCAGGGGAAAGCTCGTCGCATCGAGGCCATTCGCATCTGCCTGACCGGTCTGATGGGGGAGCAATACGACGTCTGGTATCGTGTCCACACCCAGCGCTATGGCTGGATGGCATGGGCCAAGAACGGCGCGGCCGCCGGCACCCAGGGCAAGTCCTTGCGCGCCGAGGCGGTGCAGGTGCTGATCGTCCGCAAGGGCTCGTCCGCTCCGGGCCAGACCTACAACGGCGTGACCCAGGCCTATGACAAGGCCTTCTTGAATACGTAGCCTGGCCGCGGCGGGCACGATGGCCCGCTTCGGCACCGCCGACGCATGCCTGACGGCAGGAAGGGAGAACACATGGGGCAATGGGGGAGAATCGCGCTGGGCGTCGTGCTCGCCGTCGCCATGGCGTTGGGAATGTGCCCTGCGCAGGTACGAGCGGAGGAGGTCGTCGAGGTCGCATCGGTCGGCGAGAGCGAGGGCGTGCAGCCCCAGGATACGGCGGAGAACGACGACGTCCAGCTCGAGGCGCAGTACGCGGACGTGGTGGAGGTAACGATTACGGGGATCGAGTCGCCCCAAGAGCCCCAATGCTCTGGCGACCTGGTCGTGGCGCTGCGTCTGCTGTACTCTACTTTCCATAGCACGGTAACCCTCAAGCTTTTGCATGACACGACCGTCACGCAGGACTACTCCGGCCCCTTCAATCTCCATCAGGTCAACACCACGATTGACCTCAATGGCCATGCGGTTGACATGACCAATCATGAGTTGAAGGTGGCCAGAGGATACACCGCTCCCACGCTCACGATCACCGACACGGCAGGGGGCGGTGTGCTCGACAACTGCTGCATCCTTGTTGACGCCAATACCGAAGATTCCATTGACCCGAATCGCGCTAACCTTGTCATGTGCGGCGGCACCATAAACGGCTGCGTGAAGGTGAGCCGTACTCATGACCAGTACCGCAGGGCCGAGTTCCTTATGACCAATGGCACCATAACCAACAAGAACGGCGCCATGGTGAACGGCGTTGGCGTGGACGTGGGCGGTAGCCATGCGAGCACGTTCGCGATGACCGGCGGCAGCGTGACGGGCTGCGTGGGCGGCGGGGTCACCGTGGGCGCGAACGGCACGCTCAAGGTGAGCGGCACCCCAAAGATCACGGACAACGTGAAGAACGGCCAGGCGTGCAACGTCTACCTGCCAGTGGGCAAGACCATTGCGGTCGCCGGCGCGCTTGCGGACGGCGCGCGCGTCGGCGTGAGGACCCAGAATGAGCCCACGGTCGATAGCCCTGTGACCTTTACCAGCGGCTTTGGCGAGCACAATTCCGGCGACGACCCCGCGCGCTTCTTCGTGAGCGACGACCCCAGATACTATGTCGCCCTGGAGGGTGGCGAGGCCGTGCTCAAGCCCCACACGCACGCCTGGCAATGGGAGGCGAGTGGCAACGTGCTTACGGCCACCTGCAGGAACGATAACTGCACGGCAGACGGCGGCAACAAGCAGACGCTCACGCTCGTCGCCAAGGACAAGACCTACGACGGCAGGCCTGTGGGCGCGACGGTGCAGGCGAGCGCGGGTTGGGAGGCTACCGGCGCGGCCGCGGGAGACGTTGCCTACTACGCCGGTGGCAAGCAGCTTGCCGCCGCGCCCAAGGACGCGGGCGCGTACGAGGCGAGGGTCTCGGTGAGCGCCGCGGGCACGACTTACGAGCTTGTCGCGCCCTTCTCCATCAAGAAGGCCCCTCTTACCGTGGCCGCCAGGGACAACGCGGTCACATTCGGTGAGGCTCCGGCAGGTGCCGGCGTAACCTATTCGGGCTTCGCTGCGGGTGAGGGCAAGCAGGTCCTCTCCGGGACGCTGGCATACGACTTCGGCGGCTGTCAGACGGACTCGCCCGTCGGCACGTACCCAATCACCCCCTCGGGTCTGCGCGCCTCGAACTACGACATCGTATACAAGGCGGGCACGCTCACCGTGTGCGCCCCCGATGCGTGCGCCGTCACCGCCGTCGCTCACGTGCAGCGCAAGGGTACGCTCGAACCGTCGACTGGCGTGGGCGAGGTCGTGGGTACCACGGGCAGTTCGCTGCGCCTCGAGTCGCTGCGCTTGAGCCTCTTTGGCCAGCAGCTTCCCGGCGGCCTCGAGTATCGAGCTCACGTGCAGCGAATCGGCTGGCAGGGCTGGGTAGCCGATGGGGCCTTGGCCGGCACGCAGGGGAAGTCCCGTCGCGTGGAGGCCTTCCAGATGCGGTTGACCGGTCGGATGGCCGAGTGCTATGACGTGTATTACCGCGTCCACGCGCAGCGCTACGGTTGGATGGCCTGGGCGAAGAACGGCGAGTCCGCCGGCACCCAAGGCAGGTCTTTGCGTGTTGAGGCCGTCCAGGTGGTGGTCGTTCGCAAGGGCAGCCCCGCCCCGGGCACAACCTACCACGGCGTCGTCCAAACTTACACCAAGCCCTTCGTAAAGCGCTAGCCACGACGTCCCGGTGGGACAAAGGGGACAGTCCCCTGGACATGGACGCCTACGTGCCAGTCTCGAAGGCGCAGCTGCAAGACCGCCTGCCCGACGTGAGCGTTGCGACCATTAATCGAGTGCTCAAAAAGCTCATGGGGGAGGGCAAGGTCGAGAAGATCGGGAGCTACCGTGACGCCCGGTACCGTAGGGTGTGAGACGTCTGAGTCTACGGACATCCTTGTCCCGCTTGTCTCCTCACATGCTCATTCGGTGTTCGCAGAAGTGCACAGGTGTACAGGTCGAGCCCTGAAGTCTGCTGGGATCTCGAGTCGTGCCACGAAATCAGATGAGATCGCGAGTCGTGCCTGGCACAACTCTTATTTCCAGCAAATCCCATGGCACGACTCGCAATCCCGGCAGATTCTCCAATGGGAGTCGCCCTGAGTAGAGGAACCAACGGCAAACCGGATGGAGTGCCCGCATCACAGGACTAGCGGTTAATGAGCCAAAGTCCCAGCAGGCATGCGCCGACGCCTGCCACCTTCGTGCCGGTCATTGGCTCCTTGTAGGCGAGATAGCCGAGCGCGAGCAGCGCGATGGCTATGAGTGCGTTCTTTACCATAGGGCCCACGCTCACGTCCCAGCCTGCGCGGAACATGTAGATGCTGCCGGCCTCCAAGCCCACGATTGCCAGCCCCAGCATGACCGTGGTCCAGTTGGCGAGCTTCCACTCACCCAGGATGCTTCCGCCCGAGTTCGTAATAAGGTAGATGACCGCCGATGCGGCCGCCCCCACGAGGTAGGCCAGCGTGAGCGAGGCGAAGGGGTTCATGGCAGTGGGGGTTTGCTTGGAGGCGATTTGGTAGGCGATGTCCGCGACGACCGCCAACGCTATGGGCCAGTACATGTGCATGGGGACCTCCTAGAGCTCATACTCGATTACATCCGTCGTGGATTCCTTCCACGATTCCCTCTCTTGCGCGGCAATATGAAAAAAGCCACCCGGTTGGGTGGCAATCTCAGGCGCGCGGCCCTGACTTCTCACAACCGAATCATATCACAGAGGGCATGCCAGCTGGTGGAAACGATTGCCAACCTCATCTCCCGTTCATGCCATAATGGAGAAAAGACGTCGGCGAGGAGGTGGCCCATGCAAGCCAACCTGTGTGTGCACAACGAGATCGGTCGACTTCGCACGGTGATGCTGCATCGTCCCGGAGACGAGCTGCTCAACCTGTCGCCCTCCAACCTGGAGCCGCTGCTCTTTGACGACATCCCCTTTTTGCATGCGGCACAGGAGGAGCATGACGCGTTTGCGCGCATGCTGCGTGAGGAGGGGGTGGAGGTCATCTACCTGGAGGACCTGCTCACCCAGACCCTGCAGGGATCTGCGCGGTTGCGCCGGCAGTTTATGGATGACTACCTCAACGAGAGCGGCCTTGCCGGCGCACGTTCCAAGGCAGCGGTACGCGAGCGACTTGCCAGCATAGCTGACACCCGCGAGTTTGTGGACAAGGTGATCTGCGGGGTCCGCAAGGACGAGCTCGACCTGGACGGTGCGGGGGCTGTGGAGCTCGCCGATTTGGTGGGCACGGCGCAGAGCGGCAACCCCGACCTGGCGGTGGATCCCATGCCCAACCTGTACTTTACGCGCGACAACTTTACCATCGTGGGCAACGGCGTCAACCTCAACAGCATGTACAGCGTCACGCGTCGCCGAGAGACGCTGCTGGGCTATTACGTGTTCACCTATCACCCCGAATATCGCGACACCCCGGTGTGGTATCGGCGCAACAGCCCGTATCGACTGGAGGGTGGCGACTTCCTCAACCTCTCGGACCGTGCGGTGGCCATTGGCATCTCGCAAAGAACCCAGTCGGCGGCCATCGACCTGTATGCCAAGAACCTGTTTTGGGGTGGCGAGGGCCGACCGCAGATCGAGGAGGTCTATGCCTTCCTCATCCCCGAAACGCGCGCGATGATGCATCTAGACACGGTGTTCACGCAGATCGACGTGGACGCGTTCCTGTACCACCCCGGCATCTTGGACACACTTGAGGTGTTTCGGGTCACCCGTGGCGCGCGCGTGGGCGAGCTGGGCATCGAGCGCATGGATGCCCCGCTCTCTGCGGTGCTCGCGCAGATTATGGGACTCGATGCGGTGCGTCTTATTCGGTGCGGCGGTGCCGATCCCATAGCCGCGTCCCGCGAGCAGTGGAACGATGGCTCCAACACCTTGGCCGTCAGTCCCGGAAGGGTGTTCGTGTACCAGCGCAACTCGGTTACCAACGAGATTCTGTACCGTGAGGGCTTCGAGCTGCTCGAGATACCCTCGGCGGAGCTGAGTCGCGGCCGTGGCGGCCCCCACTGCATGAGCATGCCCTTCCTTCGCGACGCGATTGCGTAACGGCGCCTCCTCCCAAGCGGACAACGCCACCGTGGCTGTTGTGGTACAGTGTGAGCCTATTCGTCGAAAGGACCGTTATGGGCGTAAACATCTCTGGGCGCAGCTTTCTTAAGCTGCTCGACTTTACTCCAGCCGAGATCACCTACCTCATTGATTTGTCGGAAGACTTCAAGCGGCTCAAGCGTGCGGGCGTTGCGCACCGCCATCTTGAGGGCAAGAACATCGTGCTGCTGTTCGAGAAGACCTCCACGCGCACCCGTTGCTCGTTCGAGGTCGGTGCCATGGACTTGGGCATGGGTGTGACGTATCTGGATCCGGGCAGCTCTCAGATGGGCGCGAAGGAGTCCATTGAGGACACCGCCCGCGTGCTAGGCCGCATGTACGACGGCATCGAGTATCGTGGCTTCGACCAGGCAATCGTGGAGGAGCTGGCGGCTAAGGCGGGCGTGCCGGTGTGGAACGGCCTCACCACCGAGTTCCATCCCACGCAGATGATTGCCGACATGCTTACCGTGCGCGAGCGCTTTGGGCGCTTGGAGGGCCTCAAGCTCACGTTCTTTGGAGACGCGCGCAACAACGTGGCGAATTCGCTCATGGTGGCTTGCGCCAAGCTGGGCATGCACTTTTGCGCCTGCGGCCCCAAGGAGAACATGCCTGCCGACGAGCTGGTGGCAACGTGCGAGGCGATTGCGCGTGAGACCGGCGGGTCGGTTACGCTCACCGACTCGGTTGACGAGGGTGCGGCATACGCCAATGTGCTGTACACCGACATCTGGGTTTCCATGGGAGAGGCCGAGGAGCTGTGGGAGGAGCGCATCCGCCTGCTCTCGCCTTACCAGGTCAACGAGGACGTGATGGACCAGGCCGCAGAGGACGCCATCTTTATGCACTGCCTGCCCAGCTTCCACGACACCAAGACGACCATTGGCGCCGACATCGCCAAACGCTTTGGCATCCAGGAGATGGAGGTCTCCGACGAGGTGTTCGAGTCGTCGCGCTCGGTCGTGTTCGACGAGGCGGAGAACCGCATGCACTCCATTAAGGCAATCATGTATGCCACGCTCAAGTAGTGGCTCACGCGACGGGAGGACCCATGGAAGACCAAGACCAGATCGCGGGCGTCCCTGCTGAGGAGCTCAAGGGCGAGGCGGAGTTCTTTGCCGCCATGCATGCCTATCGCGCCGCCAAGGATTCCGGAGACGGCCAGGCCACACAGGCTGCAGAGGACGCCCTGCGCGAGCAGGTGCGCGCCGAGATCATCGCCCGCATGGGCTTAGGCGAGTAACACCTCGCCACCGGTCCCCTGAGTTCAGGTGGAGCTACCAGCTGCGGTCGAGCCAGAGAAAGTCCATAAAGGTGGGCACCTGACGCTCCCAGTCTGCCTCGCGGTGCCTTCCGCCAGGCTGGAAGTGCGCCATCACCGCCGCGCCGCGCTCGTCGAGCGCATCTGCCACGGCATAGGTGGCTCGTGCCTCGGCGCTGTCCCAGGCGGGGTCTCCCGGCTTGCCGTCGTGTGCGTAGAGCCGACCCGCCTCGCCCTCGCCCCAGGACATATACACGCGCGTGTCGGGGGAGACCGTTGCCGTGGCAAGGTCACGCAGCAGCGCGCGGCGGCTAAAGCGGATGCCGGTGGAGAGTGCCGCGGCCTTGCCAAACACTGCGTTGTGGCACATCACGCCATACAGGCTCATCAGTCCGCCCATGCTTGCCCCGGCTATGCCGGTTGCCTCGCGGTGCTCCCAGGTGCGAAACTGTGCGTCGATCGCGGGCTTCACGTCCTGGATGATCCAGGAGAACGTCTCCTCGCCGAGGCCCTTTATGCGCCGTCCCAGCACGCGTCGGTCGTAGGGGTTGTATTCCGAGAGTCGCTCGTCGCCATTGTGGCTGCATTCCATGCCTACCACGATCATGGGCTTCTCCCAGCGGCGCAGGAATCGCTCGAGTCGCCAGCTCCTCCCGTAGGTGGCATGGTCGTCGAAGAACAGGTTGTGCCCGTCGAAGAAGTACATTACCGGGAACCGCTCGTTGGTGTCATCGTACCAGTCGGGAAGATAGATGTGCAAAAGGCGATTGGACGCGTGGGGCTCATACCAGCTGTCTTGCCAAACGATCACGTGCGCTCCCTTCCCATGCCTGCGGCTATAGATCCTCGACGTAGTACACGTAGTCGAGGTCGTCGACCATGGCAATGACGTCATCGCGGGTGCGGTTGTTCGATGAGTCCATCTTTATGTGCATGGTCACGATGGGGCCGTCATCCTCCACGGTCGCCTTCTTGAGGCGGACGTTCTCGTAGTTCGCCCCAAACTCGCGCATGCGGTGCAGCAGGTGCTTGACGTTGCGGTTGGAGTCGAGCTCCGCGTACAGGTCGAACTCTCGGTTGGCGAGGTTCATGAACTTGTCGATGCGGCGCAGGATTACAAAGGTGAAGAGCACGAACGCCAGCGCGAGGAGCGTGCCCTCCAAGAAGCCCACGCCGGCCGCGAGGCCCAGGCACGCGCACGCCCAGAGGCCGGCAGCGGTGGTGAGGCCGCGCACCTCGTGGTTGCCCGTAACGATGATGGTCCCCACTCCCAAAAAGCCCACGCCGCTCACCACCGAAGAGCCAATGCGGCTGGTGTCCAGTGAGCCGGGCATGGACTCCATCTCGATGTACTGGCTCACGATCATGCAGAGCGCCGATCCCACGCACACCAGCACGTGGGTCTTCATGCCGGCGTCCTTGCTGTGCCGCTCGCGCTCGGCGCCGATGGCAATGCCCACCAGCGTGGCAAGGAGCAGGCGATAGAAGACGGCGAGCGGTCCCCACGTGGAAAGTGCGTTGGAAATGGTCTCGAACATGCTGCTCCCTACAAAAGGCCCGCCTCCTGTCGCCAGTCTACGCTTGCGGCGAGGAAGCGGGCCACTGGCCTATGGTGTCTTGTGTGTAGCTAGATCTTCTTCTTTATCTGGTCGATGTCGTCCTTGAGGTCGCCCACGCGCTCCTCGTTCTCCTCGATCCAGCGCTTGATCTGCGCCACCTTCTCGGGGTTGAGCGTGGACTCAAGACGCGTGGTGAGGGTCTCGTTCTGGTCCTTGAGGTGCTCGATCTGGCCATTCTTGCGCTCGACGGCCTCCTGCAGGCGCTCGGAGCGCTCGCGACGCTGCTGGTTGCGGCGTGCCGAGTTGCCCTCCCAGTATGCGTTCTGCGCAGCGCGCAGCTCCTGCCACAGCGTATCGTTTGCAGGCCTGCCCGCATAGCCAATGGCCTTGTACTCCTCGTTGAGCGCGCGCATGCGGTCGCTGTTCTCGCGGATGTACTCCTCGGACTCGGCGATTGCCTTGGCCTCCTCCACGAGCTTGCGCTTTGCATCGGCATTCTCGCGCTCCTTTGAACGGCGCTCGGCCAAGTCGGCCTTGCGGCGGGTTCGGAAGTCACGGCGGATGCCGTTGAACTCCTCCCAAAGCTGCTGCTCGTTTTCGCGGCCGGCGTTGCCCGCGGACTTCCAGCGGTTCATCAGCTCGTTGAGCGCGTCGGAGGTCTTCACCCAGTTATGGATGTCGGCCGTAAGCTCCTTGGCCTCCTCGATGATCCGCTTCTTGTCCTTGATGACCTCGGCCTGGTGGGCACGCAGCTCGGCGTAGTGCTCGTCGCGGCGGGTAAAGAACACGTCACGCGCCGCGCGGAACTCGTCCCAGAGCTTGTCGTTTTGCTCCTTGCCGGCATACCCTGCCGCACGCCACTCCTCCATGAGCGCACGCTGGGCATCGGAGGTCTTGCGCCACTCCGAGGATTCCGAGAGCTGCTTGGCGCGCTCGATGAGCTCCTCCTTGGCAATGCGGGCGAGGTCCATCTTGGACTGCGCGGGGGCCACGTCGGGGGTGGCAACGAGGGTCTCGCCCTCTGCGCTGGCCTCTATGGCGGGCGCCTCCTCGGTGGCTGGTGCCTCCTCGACTGCGGCTTCCTCGGTCGCCGGTGCCTCCTGGGTTGTGGCCTCTTCTGCGGGAGCCTCGGCTGCTGGCGCCTCCTCGACCGTCTCGGCCGTTTGCGGCGTGGCCTCTGTCGTCTCGCCTATGGGGGCGGTTGCCTCCGTTTGCGCCTCGACCTCGTTTGCGGCGAGCTCCTGCGAGAGGTTCGCTTCGGACTCCATAACACATCCTTTCACAAGCACGCGGCTTTTCCGCGCGACAAATAAACGTACGAGGTGATATTTTACCGCTCCTAGAAGAAAAAGAAAGACGTTGTGGCTGGAAGGTTTGCAGAAGGTGGGGGAGGGGCCCAGCTAGCGGTAGCGCTTGAGGACGTCGCGCAGCTCCTGCCTGCCGTCGATGTAGTCGGCAAGCGCGTCGGTGGGATCTTTTCGGTGGAACAGCACGCACAGGCCGCACGCGTCGCAGTTGGAGATGCAGGCAAAGTGCTCCCGCACGTAGGCGAGTCGCTCGTCTCGCGTTGAGGCGGCTATGCTGGGTCGGCTCGACTGCCACATGGGTGCCCTCCCCTCGATGCGGTCTTTGCCCCTATGGTAGCGTATGGTGTGTCGTGGTATGCTGAGAACGTCATGTCTTAGTAAGCGTCACGTAATAATCAGAAAACATGCAAAACCAATCGCCGTAGGCTATTGCTTGACGTTTCCCTGGAGCAAGGGACGGCGATGGACATCCTCGAGACCATTATGGTGTATGCGGGCAGCGTGCTCATGGTATACAACATCGCGCATTGCTACAGTTTTGTGCGGCGCATGCGCGAGAGCGGGTCGTGGCACAGGTCCCTGTTCATCCTCTATGTGCCGCTCATCCTACTCGTGTCGTTTCTTGCGGGATACCTCGTCGTAGGCATCTTTGGCGATCCCGACCTGGTGGTTGCGGGCATCCTGTTTGGCGGCAGTGTCTTCGTGTTCGTGGTGCTGGGCATTATGTACGACATAATCGACCGGCTGCGCGACGAGCACGCGCGCTCCGAGGCCCGCTACATGGAGACGCACAACGACCTGAAGAACCTCACCGAGCACTACCTCACGGTGTTTCGCGTCAACCTCACCGAGGACCGCATAGAGGAGCGGGGTGGCACGAGCCTCTACCAAGACGACGTGGACGCCCACACCTACACCGAGCTCGTCGCGTCGCGCAAGGAACGGCTCCTCTCGGACTCGCAGGTTGCGCAGGGTACGGGCACACTCACGCGTGACGGGCTGTTGCAGAGCTTTGCTGCCGGGCGCAGCGAGGTGAGCGAGACGGTGCTGTGCAGGCTCGACCAGGGCGTCTCGGGATTCGTGAAGGTGTGCGTGCGCATGACGCACAAGCCGGGTTCCAACGACGAGATCGCGTTCATTACCGAGGAACTGTGCAACGACGAGCTCGTGACCGACGCCCTGCTCAACAAGGCCCTCATTGGCCAGTTCGACATGATCACCTACCTCATTGACGGACGCTACAGCGTCGTTATTGGTGACGACGCCGCAATGGGGCGGGGGAGCATCTTTCCCAGGCGCCGCAGTGGGCTGTACGGGCAATACCTGCAGGAGCAGGTATTGCCCGTGATCGTGGGGACCGAGCGGGAGCGCGCCGCACTCGTTGGCGCCCTGAGCCCCGCCCGCGTCGAGGTGGAGCTCGCCAGGCGCGAGCCGTACACGGTAAACATCTCCTGCCTCATTGAGGGCGAGGTGTTCTACAAGCGGTTCGTGTACTACGTGATCGACTGGGACGCGCGCTTCTTTTTGCTGCTCAAGTCCGACACCACCGAGGCCCGTCGCGAGGAGATCGAGCGAAACGCGCTTCTGCAGGAGGCACTGGAGGAGGCCCAGCGGGCGAGCCAGTCCAAGACCACGTTCCTCTCCAACATGTCGCACGACATCCGCACGCCCATGAACGCCATCGTTGGCTACACCGACCTCGCGCGGCGCAGCCAGAGCGTAGACCAGATGCACGGCTATTTGGAGAAGATCGACACCTCGAGCAAGTACCTGTTGGCCCTTATCAACGACGTGCTGGAGATGAGCCGCATTGAGAGCGGCAAGCTGGACCTGGAGCCCGAGGATACGAACCTCTGCGAGCTGTTGGAGAGCGTGAGGGACATGTTCGAGTCGCAGATGCGGGAGAAGGGCATAGCGTTTGTCGTGGAGGAGCGCAATGTCGTACAGCCCTGGGTACGCTGCGACCGTACGCGGTTCAACCGCGTTTTGCTCAACCTGCTGAGCAACGCGTACAAGTTCACGCCCGAGGGCGGACAGGTGCGGGTCGTGCTCGAGCAGATGGACGGTGCACCACAAGGCCATGGCGCCTTTGAGCTGCGCGTGAGCGATACAGGCATTGGCATGTCGCAGGAGTTTGCCGAGAAGGTGTTCGAGGCGTTCGAGCGAGAGCGTAACACCACGGCGAGCGGCATTCAGGGCACCGGGCTGGGTATGGCCATCACCAAGCGCATCGTGGACATGATGCAGGGCACCATAGACGTGTATTCCGCTCCCGGCAAGGGAACCGAGTTCGTGGTGCGCGTCCAGATGGAGCTCGCGGCCGAGGGTGCCCACGTGACGGGCCCAGGTGACGGGGGCTCCTCGAGCGTGGCCGAGGACATGAGCTTTGAAGACGTGCACATATTGCTTGCGGAGGACAACGAGATAAACCGCGAGATCGCCTGCATGCTCCTTGGGGACCTGGGGTTCCAGATAGATGCGGTCGAGAATGGCAGGCAGGCCGTCGACCAGCTGGTGCAAAGGGGGGCGGGCTACTACGACGTCGTGGTCACCGACATCCAGATGCCCGTGATGAACGGCTACGAGGAGGCGCGTGCCATCCGTGCGCTGGACGATCCGGACCTGGCCGCCATCCCCATTGTGGCCATGAGCGCGAACGCGTTTGCCGAGGACATCCAGGCGGCGCGCAGCGCAGGCATCGATGGCTACGTCTCCAAGCCCATAGACGTGGGTGCCGTCATCGACGAGCTCGCTCGGGTCCTGGCGAGCTAGGGAAACGATGATCAGAACTGAGAAAAGGGGCCAAACCCCTTTTCTCAGCCCGTGAAAAGGAGTTTGGCCCCTTGGGGGTCTGGCCCCGCTTCTCAGCTGGGGCAGGTGGTGCGATTACTCCAGCGGCAGACCGCCTTGCTCCTGGATGCCGGGAACGGCGGGGATGGTGGCAAAGCCCTGCTCGAGCTCCTCGTCGGTGGGGATGTGGTTAACCATGGTGCCCTCGTTGTACGCCTCGTAGGCGGTCATGTCGAAGTAGCCGGTGCCGGTGAGGCCAAACAGGATGACTTTCTCCTCGCCGGTCTCCTTGCACGCCAGTGCCTCGTCAATCGCCACGCGGATGGCGTGGGCGCTCTCGGGGGCGGGCAGGATGGTCTCGAGCTTGGCGAACTGCTCGGCCGCCTCGAACACGTCGGTCTGGCGCACGGCCACGGCCTCAAGGAACCCGTCGTGCTTGAGCTGGCTGATCACGGGGCTCATGCCGTGGTAGCGCAGGCCGCCGGCGTGGTCGGGGCTGGGGATAAAGCCGTTGCCCAGCGTGTACATCTTGCACAGCGGGCAGGTCTGGCCCGTGTCGGCGAAGTCGTAGGCATAGCGTCCGCGCGTGAGCGAGGGGCAGCTGGCCGGCTCCACGGCAACGAAGCGCGTGTTGGGCTTGGCCCCGGTGAGCTTGTCGCGCATGAACGGTGCGATGAGACCACCCAGGTTGGAGCCGCCACCGGCACAGCCAACCACGACGTCGGGGTACTCGCCCAGCTGTTCGAGGGCGGCATAGCTTTCCAGGCCAATCACGGACTGGTGCAGCAGCACCTGGTTGAGCACCGAGCCCAGCTGGTAGCGGCCGCGGTTCTCGGGAACGTGCAGCGCGCGCTCCACGGCCTCGCTGATGGCGGTGCCCAAGGAACCCGAGCGGTTGGCTGGGTTCTGGAGCATCTTGCGGCCGATCTCGGTGGTGTCGGAGGGGGAGGGCGTCACGTTGGCGCCAAAGGTCTGCATCACCGAGCGGCGGAACGGCTTTTGCTCGTAGCTGGCGCGCACCATGAACACGTCGCAGTCAAGGCCGTAGTGGGCGGCCGCCTCGGAGAGTGCCGTGCCCCACTGGCCGGCGCCCGTCTCGGTGGTGATGGTGGACAGACCCTGCGCCGCGGCGTAGTAGGCCTGGGCGAGCGCGGAGTTGAGCTTGTGGGAGCCGCTGGTGTTGTTGCCCTCGAACTTGTAGAAGATCTTGGCGGACGTGCCCAGGGCCTTCTCAAGGTTGTACGCACGGCACAGCGGGCTGGGGCGGTACACCTTGTACATCTCGCGCACGCCCTCGGGGATGTCCACGTAGGCCGTGTCGTCGTCCAGCTCCTGGCGGCACAGCTCCTCGGCGAACACCGGGGCGATGTGGGCCACCTCGGCGGGAACGCCGTTGGGCAGCAGCATGCGGCCGGGCTTGTTGGGCATGTGGGCCCGCAGGTTATACCATTGCGTGGGAATCTGGGTCTCTTGCAGATACGTGCGATAAGGCTCGTGCGTGGCCATGATGGGCCTCCTGTCTAGCGCCGGGGCGCCAACCGTGAGGACCGGCAACAAAAAACGCCCGTCCTCGACCAATGGGTCTCGAGGACAAGCGCGAACGCCTGCGGTGCCACCTCGATTAACGGACGCGCACGTCCGTTCTCTCTGTGGAAGGCCATCACCTTCCTGCTCTGTAACGGGAGCTCCCGTCACGACTTCCACGGCCACGCCGCTTCTTCGCGCCCTCAGCGGGTCCATTATGCCTGCCTGCCACAGCTCGGATCTCAGCTGCCCGAACTCTCTGTATGCGCACCAACAGGTTTTACTTCCGCCTCACCGGTTTGGGTGTCGCTATGCGATTGAGCGCATAGTACCGTTCCTCTTGCGCTGGCGCCAACAGACGAAACGATATGGTAACAAACGCTCGGAGCACGCCCCCCATGCCGGTTGCCCAACGGTGATAGGATGAGATGTGCATGCAGCGTTTCACCGGCTCGTACAAGGGAGGGCTTTTCCATGACAGGTATTGGCGGGCAAGACAGATCTCTCATCCTCAAGACCCTGTGTGCGTGCGTGGTTCTGTGCGTCGCCGGATTGTGCGCAGGCACGTTCTTCGACCTGCAGATATCGCAGACCCTCTACCAGCCCACCAACCCGTTCGCGATATTCTTCTCCGTGGTGGGGCTTTTGCCCCTCACGATTCCCGCGTGCATTCTCTTGGGCGCGTTGGCCCAGCGGCAGATGGTGGGAAGCAAGCCCGTGGCGCTGCGGGTGCTCCTTGCCGTCGTGTGCGTGGCGTTCGCGTGCGTGATTGCCTATCTTGCCGTAAAGAGCCTGCCCACGATTGGCGGACCGGAGTCGTCCATCCTGCTCCCCGGCATCGCACTGGTGGCAATCAGCCTCGTGCTGGGTCTGGGATGCGTTGCCGTGGGCTTTGCGTGCGCGCGGAACAACGACGAGGCGGACCTTGTCCGTCGTGCTCTGCTCGCCTTTGTGCTGCTCATCCTGTCGTATGCGCTGATCGAGCTGGGCAAGGGAATCATGCATCGCCCGCGCTACTATGCCGTTGCGACGGGGATAGAGGGGATTTCGTTCCAGCCTTGGTACAAGCCGTTCACCGGTTATAAGGAGCTCATAGAGAAGGGTGTCGCGAACGAGGTGTTCAAGTCGTTCCCCAGTGGGCATGCGGCGCAGATAGGGACGTTCGTGACGGGATTCTACGGACTCACGGTACTTATTCCGTCGCTGAGGAACAAATGGCGCGTGGCAGTGGTCGTCGGCCTCGTGCTGGTTCTGGCCGTCTGCGTGAGCAGGATGATTCTTGGCGCCCACTACCTCAGTGACGTCTCGGTTGGCGTGCTCATCTCTACGCTGGTTGCGTTTGCAATACCGTCTCGGGCGAAGGAGTAACACGCAAGGAATATTCTCCCTGTGCGCCCAGAGGTGGGTCGGAATTGGGAGATTCCCTTTTGTGTCGCGAAGTCGCCGCGCCTGCGCTATGCTCTTTTCTGCGTTTTGAAACGACGGCATGGGGGTATAAGGATGCCTGTATGCACGTTGCACGTAAGAAAGGAAGCACCACATGAAGGAATTTAGGACGGAGAGCAAGAAGCTCCTCGACCTCATGGCCAACTCGATTTACACCAATCGGGACATCTTCCTGCGCGAGTTGGTGTCTAACGCGTCGGACGCCATCGACAAGCTCTCCTTCCAGAGCCTTACCGACTCGTCCGCCAAGCTTGGTGACGAGGATCTGGAGATTCGCATCGCATTCGACAAGGACGCACGCACCATCACCATCTCGGACAACGGCATTGGCATGACCGAGGACGAGCTCGAGGAGAACCTGGGCACCATCGCACACTCCGGCAGCGAGCAGTTCAAGGAGGCCAACGCCCAGACCCAAGGCGGCGAGGTGGACATCATTGGCCAGTTTGGCGTGGGCTTCTATTCGTCGTTTATGGTGGCCAAGAAGGTGTGCGTGACCAGTCGTGCCTTTGGCTCCGACGAGACCTACGTGTGGGAGTCCGATGGCGCAGAGGGGTATACGATCGAGCGTGCTGACCAGAATCGTCCCACGCATGGCACCGATATCGTCCTCACGCTACGCGACGAGCCCGAGGCTCCCGCAGACGGCGAGGAGGCGGAGGCGGGATTCGATACCTACCTCTCGGAGTGGGGCCTGCGCGACCTGGTGACGCGATACTCCAACTACGTGCGCCATCCCATCCGCATGATGGTTACCAAGAGTCGCCAGCTGCCCAAGCCCGAGGACGCGCCTGAGGACTACACGCCCCAGTATGAGGACTACGAGGAGCTCGAGACGCTCAACTCCATGACGCCCATCTGGCGCAAGCGCAAGCAGGAGGTCGAGCAGAGCGACTACGACGAGTTCTACAAGTCCACCTTCCACGACTGGGACGCACCTGCGCGCACCATTCCCTTCCACGTTGAGGGCACGCTGGACTACCATGCGCTGCTTTTCGTGCCCGGACGCGCGCCGTTCGACCTGTACAGCAAGGACTACCAAAAGGGCCTCGCGCTGTACTCCTCCAACGTCCTCATCATGGAGAAGTGCGCCGATCTGGTGCCCGATTACTACAACTTCGTGCGCGGCGTCGTGGACTCTCCCGACGTGAGCCTCAACATCTCGCGTGAGACGCTGCAGCAGAACCGTCAGCTGCGTGCCATGGCCCGCTCGGTGGAGCGCCAGATCACGCGCAACCTGCAGGACATGCGTGACAACGACCGCGAGGCCTACGAGAAGTTCTTCGACAACTTTGGCCGTGGCATCAAGTTTGGCATCTACAACAGCTATGGCGCCAAGGCCGACCCGCTGGCCGACCTGCTGCTGTTCTGGAGCGCGCGCGACGAGAAGATGATCACCTTTGCCGAGTACGTGGCGGCTATGCCCGAGGGGCAGGATGCCATCTACTTCGTGACGGGTGACTCTCGCGACCGCCTTTCCAAGATGCCCATCGTACGCACCGTGCTGGACAAGGGCTTCGACGTGCTGCTGTGCACGCAGGACGTGGACGAGTTCACGTTCCAGGCCATGCGCACCTATCATGCGAAGGCTGTTGCGGGCGACTCCCAGAAGGCGGGCCGCGACGAGCGCGACTACGACCTCAAGAACGTGACTTCCGGAGACCTGGACCTCGCGACCGACGAGGAGAAGGAGGCGGCAGAGAAGGCGACCTCCGAGCATGAGGGGCTGTTCACGGCGCTTGCTGACAAGCTGGGCGACAAGGTCGAGAAGGTCGTGGCAGCCGCCAACCCCACCGACGCACCGGCGCGCATCACCACCGAGGGCCCCGTGTCACTGGAGATGGAGCGCGTGCTCGCGCAGGGGCCGGAGGGTATGGAGGCGCCGCATAGTCGTCGCGTGCTCGAGCTCAATGCCGGACACCCCGTATTTGACAAGCTCGTGGCCGCTCAGGAGGCCGGCGACGATGAGAAGCTGGGCCTGTATGCGAGCCTGCTCTACGACCAGGCGCTGTTGGTCGAGGGCCTCTCGGTCGATGATCCGGTGGCCTTCGCGCAAAACGTCTGTGCGCTGATGTAGGGGGGGTCGCGGCCGCACGCCTTCCCCGTGCTCAAGCAGCCGTGCTTCGCACGGAACTGCGCGCGGGGAAGGCGTGCGGCCGCGCCTACCCAGGCCCAGGTGGCCGTTGCCGTGGGAGAGATTGGTGCGCGCTTCGCGCGCGTTTTGCAAAGGTGGGAAAAGGGGCCAATCCCCTTTTCCCACTTACCCCCTGCCCGGGCAGCCGAGGTTGCGACGGAACTGCGCGCGGGGAAGGCGTGGGGCCGCGCCGACCCAGGCCCAGGTGGCAGTTGCCGTGGATGAAATTAGCGCGCACACAAGGAGATAGAAGACGGGCGGCTCGCGGTTTTCCTCAATGCGGGAGGAACCGAGGGAGAGGTGTCGGCCGAGCTCGACGCCTTTCTGCGTTATGTGCACGGAGAGGGCGTTGACAGCGATCCATTTGTAAACGATATTAGAAGCGAGATAAGACGGCTGGTCCAAGACCCCGAGTGGCTGGAGGACTTCATGACGTTTGAGGAAGAGCTCGAGGCGGCACGATACAACGCCGAGAAACGCGGATATGACCGGGGTATCCAGGAGGGCATTGAGCAGGGCGCCGACCGTCTTGCAAAGTCGCTTACCGAGCTTGGCGCGGACGCCTCCCTCGTCGCAAAGGCTCTTGAGCTCGCACGCGACTCGCGTGAGGATGAGCAATAGCAACTGAGTTTTCATTCCGACTGCTGCCTGAATGCTTGTCTGAGAAGAGGCACCTTGTGGACATCTGTCGATGGCCACAAGGTGCCGCTTCTCTGGTTGACGGGTGTTTGTCTGGCGGTGCGCTAGCGGTTGTG
>JAUMWN010000040.1:16475-25228 GCA_030529625.1 Coriobacteriales bacterium | reverse complement strand
TTCAACTACGATCGCGGAATCCGCCTGTTCGCCGACGTCATGGACGTCGAGGAAGCTGGGGTCCTGGACTGCTTCGTCGAGGCGGGCGCAGAGCTGCAGCGCACGCAGGTGGCGCCCGAGGCTGACGCCTTCACCTTTGCCGAGATTGCGGGACACACGGGCGTGACCACGGTCTCCGAGAGCTACGCGAGCGCGGACGCCGAGGACATCCTGGAGGACCTGCGCACCGTGACCAGCGCAATGGACGAGAGCCAGGTGACCACGGGATCCCGCATCCTGTTCATAACGCCCAGGGAGCACGAGGAAGCCGGAGCCGGCGAGTCCCTCGCCGAGCTCTGACGCCACCGAGGCCTGAAGCGGCGTCCTCCCGGCCTCGGCATGGAAGATGGGCGGCTGCTCCGCAGCCGCAGGTGCTAAACTGGTCATGGCGGTCGTTTCCTTCGTCGAACCATGCGTTGTGGAAGATGCAAGATTCTAGAGGACGACCGCCTCTCTTTCCATATGGAGCTAGCGGGCCGGTAACCTAGCCCACAGGTTTTCGGACTGAGCCGTAATTTTTGGTGCATCGGTGCGACGTGTGTCCCAAAGGTACCTCTTCCCATTCGGACACACACGTGGGGATATGCCTTAGGCGCTTCTCAGCTGGCAGGTAAACACCGCCATGCCGTTCTTCCACGAGGCCTTTATGCTGCCACCGTAGCGCGTGCAAATGCTCTCGGCCACCGAGAGGCCAATGCCATAGCCACCCTCATCGGTATGCGCCTCGTCATCGCGGTAGAACCGCTCAAAGAACTTGCCAAACTGGGCGCTCTTCCCCTCGGCAAAGGAGTTGGAGACGGTGAGGGTCACGCGGCCGCGACGCGGCGAGGCGACCTCCACCAGCACCTGGCCCCCGTCATCGCAGTACTTTATGGCGTTGTCCACCAGCAGGGTGCACAGTTGTTGGATGGCGCTCGCGTCGGCCACCATGCGCACCTCGCCATCGGCCGTGCACACCAGCTCCTTGTTCTCCTGGCGCGCAAGCGCGCGGAACGGGTCCACCGTGTGCGTCACCACAGCAGCCACGTCAATCTCGCCCATGCCCGAGCGGTCCTCGGTCTCGGCCGCCCGCGCGATCATCACCAGGTTTTGCACCAACCCGTCCATGCGGTCCACCTGGCTCATGGTGGACTGGGTCCACTCGCTCTCCCCCTCCAGCATCTCGATTACCTCGGTGTTGGCGCGGATCACCGCCAACGGCGTCTTGAGCTCGTGGCTGGCGTTGGTAATAAACTGCTTCTGCCTGCGGGCATTCTCTATCTCGGGACGAATCGCGCGCTTGGACAGGAGCACGACCATCACGAAGCTGCCAATCAGGCTCACCGCGCAGATGATGAGGGTCGTTACGCCCACCTCGCGGTTTACCTGCATCTGGAACGAGCAGTCCAGGAAGGCAACGATGGTATTGCCGTCCTCAAGCTGCTTGACCTTGTAGAAGAAGGTGTCGATGAGCCCCATGTCCAGCAAGGAAACCGTAAGGCTGTCCTCGTAGGACCGTACCGCTCCCCGCGCATACTCCAGCGCCTCGGCCTCGTCCACCGACGCCACGCGTTTTACGTCTATCCGCAACGGGTCCCCAGTCGGGTTAAACAGCACCGAGAAGTACCGCGCGGAGTAGGTGAACTCGGGAAACAGGCCTTCGAACACGTCGGTGGCCTGCAATTCCTTGGCACTGGTGGTGGGTTCGGGCATCTCGCCGTGGTTGCGCACAATAAGCTCCAGGGCGTGCCCGGCCTGCGTGCGCAGCGAGTATTGGTTTGCCAGCGACGTCATGCCCGTGGTAAAGGAAATAACCACGAAGAACGAGAGCATGGCAATAAGAATGAACTTCCTGCGAATGCCGCTTACCTCGGCCGAGTTCATGCCTGGTCTCCGCGTGCCACGAGCCTAAATCCCTTGGCGTCCGCGCCAATGGTAAGGCGCGAACCCACCCACTTGAGCTTGCTGCGCAGGTACGAGACGTACAGATCCACCGTCTCCTCGTCGGCGTCTGGCTCCTTGTGCCACACGTGCCCCACGAGGAACGTGCTGGTAAGGTCGCGGTCGGCGTTGAGCACCAGCATTTGCATGAGCTCGAACTCCTTGACCGAGAGGCGCACCGTGTTTCCGGCCGAGAGTGCAAACGTCTCCGCATCCAGCGAGATGTCGCCATACGAGAGGTTCTGTCCGGCGTAGTCGGTGCGGCGGCGCGTCATGGAGCGCACGCGCGCCAAAAGCTCCTTCATGGCAAAGGGCTTGGTAAGGTAGTCGTCGGCGCCCGCGTCCAGGCCGCTCACGCGATCGTCCACCTCCGCCTTGGCGGTGAGCAGCAGCACGGGCGTGTACACACCGTCAGCACGCAGCTCACGCAGCACCTCCAGCCCGTCCTTCTTGGGCATCATTATGTCCAGCACGATGCCGTCAAAGCTCTGGTGCGCCACGAGGTCTGCCGCCTCCTCGCCGTCATGTGCCGAGACGACCTCGTATCCCTCGTGCTCCAACATGGTGGTGAGGGCACGATTGAGGTCGTGCGTGTCCTCGGCAAGCAAAAGCCTCGTCGCCATTAGTCCCTCTCATTCAGAATCATGTCGCGAATCGTTTGCATGGACACGTCGGTGGAGGCCAGCTCGTCGGCGCAGCGTTTGAGCTCCTGCACGATGAGTCGTTGGTTGCCCACATGCTGCTTCTTGTACTGCAGGTGATGCTCCAGCGCCGCCCACGTGTCCATGGAGATGGTGCGCAGCTGCACCTCCACATAGTACCCCTCCTGCGAGCGCAGGATCATGTGGTAGCTGCGATAGCCGTTGGGCTTTGCGTGGCGAATGTAGTCGCGCTCCTCCACGACCGTAAAGTCGGTTTGGGCGGCAATGCGGTTGCGCATCTCGTACACGTCGCTCAAGAAACCGCACACGATGCGCACGCCCAACGCGTCGTGCATCACAAAGAGCGCGGACTCGGTCGTCTCGGGCAGGCCCCTTCGCCGAAGCTTCTCTCGCATGCTCTGGTCGGACTTGGTGCGCGCCAGGATGTGCTCGATGGGATCGAACTCCGTCTCGCGCGACATCTCCTCGCGCAGCATCTTTACGCGCGAGACGAGCTGGTCGAGCGTCGCCTGCATGCGATCGTGATGATTGCCATAGATGTCTTCCACGAGCTATCCCCTCTTCGAATACCAACGCCAAGAAGTATGTACCCACGCAACGCTCGATTAGCCAAACATCTGCGAATCCACACGAGCCCGCGTGTAGAGCGAGACATTTTGCCGCTTGCACCCACATTGGTGCCGTTCGCGGTAAGTTGACCATGTTTTCGTGTACATTTGCGAGACGTTGGCTATAGTTAAGTCAAGCAGAAGGACCACCGCAACAAAGACGCGGTCGACCAAGGAGGTGATGCCAGTGAACAGCGAAGCAATATACAAGGGCATCCCGCGGTCGGCGTCGCGAGTCCCGTCTTTCGTTTGAGGCCGAGCAGAGTCTGGCCAACGTAGGCGATACGAGATCGCAAAGTCAGTTAGAAGTCGACAGATGGAAGTACCGGCTCCGCCGCGCAGGACCCAGAGCGCCACGGCTAGGCGCTGTGCAGGAAAGGCGTTCCGAATTTCGTCGATGGAACCAAGAAGGTGAGTCCAACGGACTTGTAGAGGTGCCGCACGAGGCGGCAAGTGCATATACGAGGCGGGCGTTCCTAGGGCGCCCGCCTTTTTTTGTTTGGAGCCAAAACCCGTGTGCTGAGGGGGTAGACAGAGGGGACTGTCCCCCGAGTCTGCCCCCATGCGCATACCTGTTGCTGTGCCGCGGTAGGTAGACTCGGGGGACTGTACCCTCTGTCTACCCATGCGCGGCGCCGCTATCGCCCATTGGCGAGTGGTAGCGTGAAGAGGTGCCTCTTCCCTGGTGGCTAGCCCATCGCACTACTTGCCGCGCTGGCGGAAACAAGCAGCAAAGCGCTGGGTGATTCCCAGGTACGTTGCGTCGGGCGCAGGATTGCCCTTGGGCACGAGCACGATCTGGATGCCCTCAAGGCGCCTGGAATAGCCGGCGCTTCCGGACCGCTCGCCGTTCTTGGCCCAGCCCATCCAGCCAAAGCGCTGGCAGTGGACACGGTAGTACACGTCGTACTTCTGAGCAAGCTCGCCGTAGAGCTGTATCTCGATTGCCTCCAGGCGGAAGGAGCGTCCGGAGGTGCCGGCCATCTGGTCGTCGCGACGCCAGCCCTGCCAGCCAATACGCTGGACATGCGTGCGGTACTGGATGCCACCCGCACACGGTAGGTTGGAGAGCCGTATGTTGATGCCTTCCAGACGCAGGCTACGTCCGCTCGTGCCGCTCATGGCGCCATCCGCCACGTAATCTTGCCAGCCCACGCGCTGTACGTGAGTGCGATAGCTGACGTGTGGCACGGGCAGCGGCGCGGGGGTGGTCACCGGGGCAGGCTGGGATGGTGCGCCCGGAGTCGTTCCCGGCGTCGTCTCCGTTGGAGTTGCGGGCTGCGCGGGCGCCGCGGGTTGCGTGGGAGACGCGATGGCAAACGTGACCACGCGCGTACCCGTGTAGTTGCCCCTGCCCGTTATAGTCACGGTCGCAATGCCCATGCTCGTGTTGTCGCGATATGAGAGCGTATAGTCGGCACCCAGGTTCAGGGTACGGTTGCCCACGCGCACCACGGGCTGGGGCGTAAGCGCGCCTCCCGTGTAGGTTTGCGGTGCAATGGCGGGGATGGTTGCCTGCGCAAGCGAGACGGATTCAATCCGGAATGTGCCGCTCGCGCAAGCGACCGCGTAGTTACCCTGCGACGCGTCGGCCAAGGCGGTTATGGCGTAGGTGCCCGCCGACTCGCCCCGCTCGCGCACGAGGCGGTAGGAGACCGTGTCCGTTCCCACGAGTCCCGTAACCTGCGCGGTAAGCGCCGGGTCCTTCTCACCGAACGCCTTGCTCGTAGACTTTGGAATCACCCTGACGCCCTTTTGTGCCACGACGTAGGGTATGGTGCGCGTTCCCTCAAAGTCGCCCAATCCGGTGAGCACGACCTCATAGTCCCCTGCATTCACTGCCGACGTCGCCCCCGACAGCGTGTAGTCCTTGCCGGCCACCAGGTCACTGCCCGCAAAGCTCACCTGCGGACGCGCGGCATGTGGCGCGCCATCGTAGGTGCGCGAGGCGATGGGCAGCACGGTAACGTCGTCAACCTTGGCCCGGTCAATGGTGAACTCAGCGGATTTCGAGCCCCAAAACGTGCCGGATCCCTTGGCGCCTGCGGCCGTAAGCGTTACCGTGCCCGTGCCAGCGTGAACGTTGTTGCCATAGGTCGCCACAACCCCCAGCTCCCCGCCTGCTCCCTGCGACAGCACGTACGTCTCGGAGCGGTCGCCCTTGGTCACGGTATGCAGCAACGCTGCCTCCGGCTGGTACTGCTCACAACCGGAATAGGTCCTCTGCCCCACGTGCACCACCTGGGCATGCGAGACGTCCGTCGCGTCGTCCAAGGCGTCCCGTGCCGCGGCAAGCGCGTTTGCCTGCTCCTGTACGGCTGCCGCGTCGCCACATGCCTGGTCGTAGGCCGCCTGTGCCTGATCGAGGGCAGCGCTTGCCGCATCCTCGTCCCCTTGCGCCGCGCGAAGTGCGTCCTGGGCCGCCGCCAGCGCGCCTTGGGCTGCGGTCGCACGTCCCGCCGCCGCATCCACCGCCTGCGTGGCCTCCCCCAGCGCCATCTGGGCGGCGGTCTGTTGCAAGACGGCCGCGTCGTGCGCGGACTGGGCGGCACGCAGTCGCTCTCGCACCTCGGTGGGATCGAGGTTCGAGGCCATGGTTCCATCCTGCGCCTGTTCCAGCGCGGCCTGCGCCTGCCCCAGTGCGGCTTCGGCCTGCTCCTGGGCGCTTTTGGCGGACTCGTACGCCGCAACGCTCTGCTCGAGCTTCGTGGCGTACTCCTGCCTCGTCTGCTCAATCTGTGCCAGCTGCGACACGGCCAGGTCGTATGCCGCCTGCTCCACGTTGTTGACATGGCCCGCCTCGGCGGCCTTCACCGCGTTGTAGTAGCTCATGTAGCGACGATAGTAGTCGGTCACCGTGTAGTAGTTGCCCAAGTACTGCAGGGAGCGTGAGTTGGCGCTGGACGAGAACACCATGCCTGAGGTGCCCCAATGCGTGTTCCACGCGACACCCGCGAGGCGGTCGTTGTCGTGCTGCTGGCCCACGACGGCACGGTAGTGCCCCACCGCCGCCTGCCATTGCTGGGCGGCGTATGCGTCGTACGTCGAGGCGTCATACAGGCGCGGGTCCACGTTTGGGTTGCCCACGCCGGCAAGGTAGATGGCCCGTTCCTGGGTGTACCAGCCAATAAACGGGTTCGTGTAGCCCCAAGCTAGGATCTCGGAGCCACTGTGCAGAGGTCGTGCACCGTAGTTACCCGCATGACCCTGCACGTTGCTGGAAAAGTTCACGTGCGTTTGGGCATGCGCCATAAGGTAATCGCTCAGCATTACGGGCTCCAGGTACGACAGGCTGGCTTCCAGCTCGTCTGTGGCCGTGTCCCCGTGCTGGCTCATGCCGTAGGTCTCATTGTGCTTCTTGCGATAGGCGTTGCACAGGCTGGCGATCTCCAGAGAGAACCGCATGCTCTCCAGGCTCGTCGCATCCCCCTCCGCTCCCAACTGGGTGTATGAGAGGACCGTTCTGCCCGTAGCCGGAGAGCGGGTGAGCTCTGTGGTGGAGGCAGGCGTTACCTCTATGGTACGGGAATAGGTGCCCGTGCGGTGCGTGTAGGCATAGGGCGTGCCCGTGAGCTCGCCGATGGCGGGGTCATCGCTGTTGAGCGCATAGGTCACGCCGGCGCCGTTGTCAATCTCTGTGGGCTCGTTCATGTACTCAAAGAAGCCCAGAGTGCCGCGCGAGGTGTTGTACTTGCCAAGGTCCCATGCGGACCCGGACGGGTTGTCCTTTGCCTCCTGCGCGTCGGCCACGCTGCCCTGGGCTGCCGTTACCAGCTCGTCGTAGGCGTCTGTGTATGCCCGCATCAGGTCTTGTCGGTAGTCGGCCGAGGCAAGACTCTGATCGGCCTTCTCCTTTGCCTTGGTCGCCTCGCTCACGCGCTTTTGGGCCGCGGCTATGGCCGCCTGCTGGTCCGCCGCCGCGTCCACCGCGTCTTGATCGGCCTGTGCCGCTGCAAGCTCCTGGCTGGTCGTCTCAACCTCTTGGTCTGCCTGGGCCTTGTGTGTCGTGGCCTGATCGAGCGCCGAAGCAGCCTGCTCCTGCGCAGCCGTCGCCTCCTCCAGCTCTGCTTGGGCGCTCCCAAGGGTGGCTTGAGCCTCTCGCCGGCTCGCAACCGCCTCGCTGTAACAACGCTGCGCCTCGTCGAGCGTGGCCTTGGCGCCGTCCGCGTCCGCGCCTCCATGGCTCGCCACCGCCTCCTCGTATGCCTGGCGTGCAAGCTCCACGTCGTTGCGCAGCTCCTGCAGGACCGAGCCCTGCTGCGGGTCGTTGGCCGACGCAGCCCGAATCTCCAGCGTGCCCGTGCCAAAGCTCACCACATAGCTGCCCTGCTCGGCAGCCCCTTGCGCGGTAACGACATAGTTTCCCGGTTGTTCGCCCTGCTCGCGGGTAAGCTGGTAGGTCACAACCTCGTCTGCACACGTTCCCAAGACGGTGGCGGTAAGAGTGGGGTCTGCCTGTCCGGCGGTCTTGCACGCGTCGTTTGGCGTTACGGTCACGGTCTTGCGCTCCACGCGATACGTGCCCTGGGCGGTGCCCTCATAGCCACCGGTCCCCGTTATGGTCACCGTGTACTCCCCCGCCTCGCGAGCGACCACGTCGCCACTAACGGTGTAGTCGGTTTCGCACGCCAGCTCGCGGCCATCCAGCTCCACGACGGGTGCCACGGTGTGCTCGGTCGCGTCGTAGGTCCATCCGTCCACGTGCACGCTGGCACCCGAGAGATCCGTGCGCTCCGGCGTTGGTGTTGGTGCCGACGGATGCTCGCCAACCACCTCAATGTCTCCCGTGCCATTGGGAAACACGCGCGCAAGGTCCAGCGATCCGTCCGTAACGATGGTCTGGAGGTTGTTCGTGCCGGCAAAGATGTCTGAGCAGTCAACGCCTTCCGCCGCCGTCCAACCCGACACGTCCACAACCGCAAGGGACGGACATTCGGCCATCATCAATGCGAACCTGGTAACCGCCTGGGTGTTAAAGGACGAGAGGTCCAGTTCCTCGAGTTGCGAGCACCCGCGAAACATGTTGCACATGTCGGTAACGCGGGAGGTGTTGAAGGACGAGACGTCGAGTTCCGTAAGCGCACTGCAGCCATAGAACATGCAGTACATGTCGGTGACGCGGGAGGTGTCAAAACCCGAAAGGTCCAGCGACTTGAGCGCATAACAGCGGCAGAACATGCTGCCCATATCGGTTACCTGCGAGGTGTCCAGCCCCGACAGGTTTACCGACTCCAGTGCTGGGCAGTCCATAAAAAGACTCCGCATGCCAATGCAGTCGGAGGTGTTGAGGTTAGATAGGTCGGCCGTCTTTAGGTTGGTAAGCCCCATAAAGGCATAAGCCAGATAGGACGATTGCTCGCCGGGAAAAACGCGCAGGCCGTTCGTTCCCGGCTCAAACGAGAGTGACGTGATGACTTCCCTATAGTTGTACCACGGCTTGTTCACGTCCGTTTCGATAGTGGGCTCGCCCTCCTTTTGTCCTATCACCAGCTCCCCGTCATCGGTAACGCGCCAGGTCCACGAC
>JAUMWN010000040.1:0-16465 GCA_030529625.1 Coriobacteriales bacterium | reverse complement strand
GCTCAGCAAGACCGTCGACCACGCTGGACTCGTCTGGGACGCTGTCACCCGGGGCATCCACCTCAACCTGCGCCGAATCAATCGCCTCGGCCAGCGCGTGTGCGGGTAGGCCGCCCACCGAAATCGCGAGCGAGAGCACGCTCACAACTACCGAACGGAGTGTAGAGAATCTCTTATGTACGCACATGCGTCTTCCTTTCGCTTGGGGTTCTGTAGCCCCAAGCTACAAGCGATTCGCGCATTTCTGTTGCGCAACATGTGCCAACCAAACGATGTGTGAGAAAAGGGGCCAAACCCCTTTTCTCATCCATGCACGGTACCGCCTTGCCCGTCGACGAGTGGTAGAGTGAAGAGGAGGAAAGGAGCGGATCGATGCGTTATGCGATTGTGTGCTGCGTGTTCTTGGCGGTATGCCTTTTGGCGGGATGGCTCATCACGCGAGGCCTGGCACGCTGGCGCCGCGCGCGTTGGTCACGCCCTCGCAAGGCGGCCCTCTCCGAGCTGTTTGCCTGTGTGCTTCTGTGCGCGGGGACGTTTTGCTACCTCAGCGTGTACTATCACGCCGACGACGTGGCGCTCGATGCGCTCGAAAGCGACACCACCGTACACGTTGACGCCGTAGAGGGCGGCTACCACTTCGATGGCCCAGGCACTCAGGCCACCCTCGTGTTTCTCCCCGGCGCCAAGGTGCAGGCCACGGCCTACGCCCCGCTCATGCACCGCATGGCCGCACAAGGCGCGGACTGCTATTTGGTGGACCCGCCCTGCAACTTCCCCCTCTTTGGTGCCTCGCAAGCCCGGAAGATGATGGTCAAATCGTCGAGTCCCGCGCTCCTCGTGGGTGGCCACTCGCTGGGCGGCGTCGTCGCCACCTCGCTCGTAGGGTCTTCCAACGGGCAGGTGGACGGCATCGTGCTTCTTGCATCCATCCCCACCAAGGAGCTCGACGACGGCGTGGCCCTGTTTTCGGCGGTGGGCACCAACGACGGAGTCCTGAATCGTGACTCCTACGAGAAGAGCAAGGACCTCTGGCCCACGCGATCAACCGAGCTGCTCATCGAGGGCGGCAACCATGCGGGATTTGGCTGCTATGGACCACAGAGGGGCGACGGCGACCCCACCATAGACGCGGCCGAGCAGCAACGACAGACCGCCGACGGGCTCGCGTCATTCGTGGAGCAGATCGTCTTGGCCAGCAAATGAGAAAAGGGCTTTGGCCCCTTTTCTCATTCCCTTGAGTCGGCTCGAACTTGCGCTCAAGACACCCTATACTAGGATGCTAAGTGCAAACCGAAGAGAGAAAGACCTTGCAAAATGATTGACGGCAATTACAACATCCAGATGGACACCCCCCTTGGCCTCAAGAAGGGCACGCTTGCCCTGCGCACGGAAGGCGGCACCGTGTTCGCCGACATCGACGCACCTCTCATTGGTAAGCGCCAGATGGAGGGAAGCTGCGAGGGAGACACCTTTACCGCCCAGGGCTCGGGCAAGGTCAAGCTCCTAGGAAACGTCGACTACACCCTCCAGGGCGAGGTCGTGGGCGACGACATCCACGTTGACATCCACTCCAGCAAGGGCGACTTCCAGATTGACGGCACCCGCGTTTAACGCTCGCGGGTACGATGCGAGACACAAGGACGAAACGGTAGGCCGGACGACGGCGGGACGTGGAGGTTACAGGACATGGCAGGATTCATTAGCGCGCTGGTAAAGCAACGCAGGGACTCGAAAAAGGCGACCCCGAGCACCAGCGGCAGGCTCAAGGAGATCGTCGACATCATCCGCAAGTACGACTACGAGGGCGGCATCACGCCCCAGATCCTTGTAGGCATCATCCAGGACCTAGGACCCACCTTCGTCAAGATAGGTCAGATCGCCTCGCAACAGTCCGACTACATCCCGGAGGACTATCGCGACGCACTGGCGCAGCTGCGCTCGAGTGTGGCGCCCATGGACCTCGAGACCGTCTACGCCCAGATCCAAAAGCATCTTGGCAAGCCGGTAGATGAGCTGTTCGCAACGTTTGACGACAAGCCCCTGGGGTCTGCCTCCATCGGGCAGGTGCATCGGGCCGAGCTCTTCGACGGCACCATCGTGGCCGTAAAGGTCCGCCGTCCTGGCGTCGTGGACACGGTGGCCCGCGACTTCGCTCTGCTGGAGAACGTCATCAACACGTTCCTCAAGAACGGCGTTGGCGGTATCGACGTTAAGTCCCTTATCAAGGAGCTCGAGAAGACCTCCAAGAACGAGCTGGACTTTACCCACGAGGCGGGTAACCTGGAGACCTTCTGGGAGAACAACGAAGGGCGCCCCGGCGTCCTGGTTCCCAGGTGCTACCGCGAACTCACCAACGAGGCCATCCTTACCGAGGACTTTGCGGTTGGCACCGAGGTAAGCGACATCGCCTACCTCGACTCCCTGGACGACGAGGAGCGCGACCGCCTGGCGGCTCTGGTCGCGGACAACTTTGCCACGCAAATCCTTGTGGACGGCTTCTACCATGCCGACCCCCACTCGGGCAACGTGCTCATCAAGGAGCCGGACCCGGTCGAGGTCGCCGAGGACGCCGAAGACGACGCAGCCGCTGAGGACACCGTAGCTGCGGAGGATGCCCCGGTCGCCGAGACCGTCGAGGACGGCGCCCCGGAGGAGGCCGAAGAAGGACCGAAGCTTCCCGAGCACAGCATCGAGTGGATTGACTTTGGCATGATGGGCGTGCTCACCCAGCAGCAGCGCCAAGTCCTGCTCGACCTCGTAACGGCAATCGTGATGCAGGATGCCTACGCGCTCAAGCGCGCGGTGCTCAAGGCCGCTCAGCCCCAAGGCGAGATCAACCACGGTGCCATGCTCGAGCTCTGCGAGGGCATGTGCGAGCAGTACACCGGCTCGGACCTTGGCGACTTCGACCTGGCCGACCTGCTGGGCACCATCATCGGCAACCTTCAGGACGAGAGCTTTGACATCGACCCCTTCCTCACCAACCTCGCGCGCGGCATCATCGCCGTGGAGGGGACCGTGAGGACGCTCAGCCCGCGCGTTAACATCCTCAACTGCTTTATCGACAAGGTGGAGGTGGGCGCCGCCCTGGACCTGGACTTCGCCAACATGGACAAGGAGCAGCTCGCTGGGCTCAACGGACCAATCGCCATGGAGCTCATGAAGTTCCTCAAGAGCGTCTCCCAGTCGTCGGCAAAGACCGCCGAGACGCTCGACATGCTTGAGAAGGGCCAGGTGAAGGTGCGCACAGACCTCGGGTTCGAGGAACGGGCGCTGGCCGCCGTCGAGCGAATCGCGGGCTGCGCCATACGGGCGCTTATGATTATCGCGCTCTTTATTGGGTCGTGCCTTCTGTGCACGGTGCCCGTAACCGCAATGGAGACCAGGCCGCTGCTCGTGGCGTTCCCTGTGCTGGGATCCATTGGCTATGTGGTCAGCGTATTCTTCGCATGGCGCCTGTATAAGAGCATGAAGAGTGGCAAGTAGGCGCTTTTATCTGCGCTTGCCACCCTTCCAAGTGCCACAACGATAACACGCACGAGAGGAGTGGCGATGGCCTCGCAAGAACTCGGGGGCTCCGAGGTGTGGAGGTGTCAGGCACGCAAGTCGCCTGACGAGCTGGTCATGCTCTACGATATGCTCTACGGCCTCGCGGTGGACGAGGGGTGCGAGCCGGTGTTGTTTGGCGACTGCGCACCGCTAGCGCACGAGGCGCTCGTGCGCAGCCTGATTGGCGATGGGTTCTCGTTTGTGTGGTTCGAGATACCCTTGCTGGGAGACGCTCGTTTCGATCTGCACGTGGCGTACTCGCGGGAGTGCCTCGAGTCGGGTCCCTTTTTCCCGGGAGCGGGCAACGGCTATGACGAGCTGTTCCAATGGTACGCACAGGACGAGACCGGCGGAAGAGGCCTAGCCTTTGCCTACGACGTGAGCGAGGGAACTATAGACCGTCCCGCCGTGCACGTGAACGTTAGCCAGGCTCCGCTCGACAATGTGGATCGCTTCTTCGAGCTCACAGGTTGCCACAATGCGGCCGCGCGCTACCGCGCGTTCGTCGGACGACTGCCCAAGGAGTGGTCCGTGTGGTACATGGGCGTTCACCCCGGCAGGCCGGGTGCGCCCGTGCGTGTAGACTGCACCGTAGAGCCCCAACGGCGGAGTGCCTATGCGACCGACCTTTGGCTGCTTGAGCAGGATTTGCGCGCCTGCGGATTTACCGCCAGCCTGGACGCACTGCCAGACCTCGCCAGCGCGCTGCTTGCCTCTCCCTTTATGCTTGAGCTGCAGTTTGATGTGCTACAGGACGGTGCGGTTGGCCCAACGCTGGGCCTCTCGGCTGCCCTTGGCATACGCTCCGCCACACGGATGCGCCCGCTGTTTAACGAGGGCGCACCGATTGCGTGTCTTATGAACCGTGTCGAGCGGCTGGGGCTGGCCGACTCTCGCTGGCAGAGCGTGCGCGATGCGATGTACTCGCTCGTCCTTGCCGACTCCGGCATCGGATCGTTGCGCGCCGCGTACTGCCTGCCCACCTTTGTTAAGCTACGCATGCGAGACGGCCGTGCGCTCGACGCCAAGTTCTATCTCCAGGCGGGGTGCGCGTACAATGGGGAACAAGAGTAATCCCACCCAATGTCATTCGCCGGAAGGAACCATTACATGAGAAAGCCCGGCCAGATGAAGGCGTTCGACGCCCTGTACGCCATAGCAGCTGGTGGCGGACGCAAAGAGGCTCTGTTTGGGAGCAGCTACGACCTCGCGCGACCCGCGTACGAGCGCACGCTCATTGGTAGCGGATACCCAACGGCCTACCTCGAGTTCCCGCTCTTGGGCGAGCCGTGCTTTGACTTGCTCTCTGTGCACGGTGGCATGGAACCTGGCAGTCGGTTTGCGCCTGGCGCGGGCTTTGGGTACCAGACCATGTTCAATTGGTTCGCAGGCGTTTGTCAACAGTACGGGACGTTGGGATGCGGGATTGAGCTCGACACCTCGACTGGCGAGACCGAGCGGGCGGGGGTCTACCTGCAACAACGCGAGCACCACGAGCTCGTGCAGCCGTTTTTGGAAAGCGTTGGTGAGGCGGAGCGTGCGCGGGACTACCTGGACATGCTTGGTCGTATGCCCAAGGGCTGGCCGCCCGCCTACGTGGGGTTGTTCCCCGGACGGCCTGGAACACCCATGCGCATTGGCGGCTACATGAGTCACGACGAGCTTGCGCGATGCAAGGATGACCCCGCGCACCTGGAAGCGTGCTTCCAGGCGATTGGCTTTACGGACTTTGACGATGCCATGCTCGAGCGCTGCACCGAGTTCATGCGGCTCGTCCCCGCAATAGACTTCCAGTTCGACATTCTGCCAAACGGTCGCTTGGGCAACACGTTTGGACTTTCCCTCTCGTTTAACGACACCATGCCTCGCGAGGCAAAGGTGTGCATGGAGTCCGGTTACGGTGCGACCCTCATGCGAACGCTGCAGGGCTGGGGGCTAGTCGACGACCGATGGAAGCTGATTGCCGATGCCGCATTCGCCAAACATGTGGGTTACGAGCGCGAGGATGGCACGGAGGGTCGCTTTGCCCTGTGCATCCGCTTTAACTATGCCAAGGTAAAGTTTAGGGCCCGTGAGCCACAACCGGCCAAATTCTATCTCACGTGCGCTGCAGGTGATGTGGAGGCAAGTTAACCGTTACGGGACGCGGGACAAAGGTGACGGGGACGTTTGTCCCATGAATTCGGACCCACGAGTGGGGAATGGTCGCCCGCGTCCCACCAAGTGGGACAAACGTCCCCGTCACCTTTGTCCCGCGTTGCACATGCCAAAACCGTATAACCCCAGTTGATGGGCATACTTAATCGTTATTTTTTGGGGCACGTGAATTGGGAGTGCGCCATCACAATTCACGTGCCCCAAAATGTGCGGATGACTGTCAACAAAATGCCTGTTGGCGCGCCTTTACGACCACAATTTATGGTGCGCGTGAACGATGCCGACCGAGGCGGCCGTTCACACGCACCAAACCGCGGCACCGAGCGCGGTTTGAACGGGGGCAACGAGTGTTTGCTGCCCTCAATGCCAATGGGGTAGTCCAAACGGACGCCAAGACGCAGGGGTATTATCTTTGTATGCCTATACAGGTCCTGGGATTCGAGCATTTGTCGACGAGAGGGAGAGCGCGTGCGGGGGAAGTTCGACGATTTCTTTACGCCCGAGCCCGTGCTTTTTCGAGAGTGGCACGACGGGCTTTCGTTCTTCGACCTCGACCACCTCGTGTTGATTGCGCTTTGCCTTGCACTCGCCGCCGCAATCGTGCTGCGCTACCTGAGCCTGCCGGCAGGAGACGGGTCGGGTCCCTCGCCCAGCCGCCGTCGCATGCTGCTGGCAGCTTCGGGCACGGCCCTTGCCATCCTGCTTTCAAAGGACGCGAGTTACGTTGTACTCGGCATTATGGAGCCCCTCTTTTTGCCCTTGCACATTTGCAACTTTTGCATATATGCGGCGTTTGTCTACGCCCTTTGGCCCGGGACGTGCGTGGGACGGTGCGCCGCAGACATCCTCTTTTGCTGGGGAACAACAGGCTGCGCCGCGGCGCTGTTCCTTCCCGCATGGGGCCCCTACTGCCCCGCATGGTCGCTCGCCTCGCTCTGTGGCTTTGCGGAGCACGCTCTAGCGCTGGGATGCGCACTGTGTCTGGTGCTTGGTGGCGACTACATGCCGCGTCCCCGGCGCATCTGGGTCGTGATTGCCGCAAGCGTCGCATGTGGCCTCGCGTTTAGGGCGCTCAATCCCATCTTGGGAACCAACTTCTTCTTCGTAACAGACCCTTCGTCCATGAGCGCGCCCGGCACCTGGCTCCTCCAGACGTTTGGCGATCCCGGGTTCTTGGTCGCCTACCTCCTTGCCGCGTGTTGCTCGTGGGCACTAGTCTTTGGCATTTGGTCTCTTTGTGCGCGGCATGCGCATAAAGAGACCAACAAAGAATTGCGTATAGACCATAGATCTCGTTGCAAGCGTGAAAGCTGAGCCGGAACGGATTCCTTCGTCTCACGTTACATCGGTGCAGCGGGTGTCCGTCTGGGAAGAGGTACCTTTGGGACACGTCGGGCAACCCTCGCACCACGGCATACCCTACCCAGTGTCCCAAAGGTACCTCTTCCCAGACGGACACACTAAGGTCACGTTCTGCGGTAATTGCTAAGGCTACTGGGTAACACGGCATGGTCCTTACCCTCACCGACACCGTATAATGATTAGCAAGTCGCATGACCTGCGGAACACGCGCATGGTCGATCGTTTGCTCAAGGAGGAAGACAACATGAGAGGCACCAATCACCAGGGACGGTTCTGGAGAATGCTTGGCGTCACTTTGAGCGGCCTACTCGTGCTGAGCGTGTGCGTCACGGCTGGCTATGCCGAGCAGATAGAGGTCGTGTCCGAGGATGCGGTTACGGTAGAGGAGCCTGTTGTGGAGGTGCAGAGCACCAGCGACGAGGAGCCCATCGCACAGACGCAGAACGACGGCCTAACGTGGACGAAGTGGAACGAAACGGACCACCTGCCCAGCGCACTGAATCCCGACAACTATCGCCTCATGGTCGACGTGAACCTCACCGACACATGGGACGCCCCCCCACAGTTTCAGTGAGACCAACCTCGACCTCAACGGCCATAGCATCACCTTGAATCAAGACGGCACTGATTCGAAGCCCGTGATACAAGTCGCGCAGAACGACCATGAAGTGCCCTGCAAGCTCGTTCTCTACGACACGGCGGAGGGCAACAAGGGCACCATCGCTCACAAAATCGTCCCAGAAAACCGCAAGCTTGGCTGCGGCGTGCAGGTCACCAAGGGCGGTGAGTTCGTTATGAAGGGCGGCAACATCGCAAACAACACGGGGGTCAACTACGGCGGTGGCGTGGACATCGACAGCGGCTCGTTTACCATGGAGGGCGGCACCATCCGGGATAACACGGGAGAGGCGAGTCTGCGTGGCGGCGGCGTGGCCATCCGAGGTGGTACGTTCACCATGGAGGGCGGCACCATCCGGGACAATGGGTATAGTGACGGTTTCCAATATGATGTCCAATACGGTGGCGGCGTGTACGTAGGAAAAAATGGCACCTTCAACCTGAACGGCGGCACCATTACGCGGAATCACGCCAGAAGAGGGGGTGGCGTTGCCTGCCTGTTTGACTACCACATCTCTGTGTCCGGCAGCCCCCAGGTAACGGACAACCAGGCATTGCTGAACCCAGCAAGCAAGCCCATGGGCGACAACCTCTGCCTGATGTGGCGAGACAACAACAGCAGGACTCCCATCACCATTGGCGATACCCTTGGGAAGGATGCCAAGATTGGCATTTCGATAATCCAGGACAATTCCCTGGGCGACTCAGAAGGCAGCAGCTTCGAGTACACCGACGGCGTCTTTACCAAGGGGTACAAAGCGACCCAGAGTACCGATCCTTGGCACTACTTCACGAGCGACAATCCCGACGATTCCGACCATCATCTGGTGCTCTGGACCCCAGACGGCCAGGAGGCTCAGCTGGCAGTAGCGCGCTACATTACCGTGGCCCCAGGCATCACGGGCGGTACGGTCACGCCTGGCAGGGACGTGGCCGCCGAGCGCGAAACAATAGCCATCCAGGCAACGCCCAACGAGGGCTGGGAGCTCGTAAGCGTAACGGCCAAGGATGCTGAAGGCAACGACGTCCCAGTTAAGGACAACAAGGAGCTCGCCGTTCCCGCATCCAACGTGGTTATCTATGCAACGTTTAAGGAGAAGCCCAAACCGCCCGCACCCGCACCCGCGCCCACGCCCACGCCTGCATACATCCACGTCACCTACACCGCCCACGTCCAACAGCAGGGTGACCTTCCCGCCGTAAGCGACGGCGAGGTTGCCGGAACCACTGGCGAATCGAAGCGCCTGGAGGCAATGAGCGCCACGGTGGATGCGGGCGGCGTTGAGTACAGAGCCCACCTCCAGGGCAAGGGCTGGGACAGCTGGGTCGCCGACGGCAAGCAGGCCGGCACTGCCGGCGAGTCCCGGCGCATCGAGGCCATCCAAATGAGGCTCACGGGCGCGGCCGCAACTGACGGCTACCACGTGTGGTATCGCGTGCACTCACAGACGTACGGCTGGCTGGGCTGGGCCTGCGACGGCGAGCCGGCCGGCACCGCCGGCATGTCCAAGCGCGCCGAGGCCTACCAGGTTGTCGTGCTCCAAGGCAACCAGAGGCCCGCCGACTACGACGCATCGAATCCTGCCTACCAGGCCCAGGCAGTCGCGGATGCACATCTGCAAGGATCAGGTTGGACGGGCAGAACCTCTGCCGGCAGAATCGGTACCACTGGTGAATCCCGCCGCATGGAGGGATTGCGGCTCTACGCGCCCGATCAGCCTTTTGCGGGAGGCATCGCCTACCAGGTACACGAGCAACAGGGCGGCTGGACTGCTGAGCAGAGCGACGGGGAGCTGGCCGGCACCACGGGCAAGTCGCGTCGCATCGAAGCCGTGCGGATTTGTCTTACGGGCGAGCTGGCCGACCACCTCAGCGTGTGGTACCGCGTGCACAGCCAGACCTACGGATGGTCGGGCTGGGCCTGCAACGGCGAGCCGGCCGGCACCGAAGGCATGTCCAAGCGCGCTGAGGCCGTTGACCTACGCATCCTCCCCAAGGGCGCACCCGCCCCCGGCAGCACCCACAACGCCTTCCGCTCACGGTAGGCAAAAGGGACAGTCCCTCAGATAGAGGCTGCACTAAGGGGACAGTCCCCCGAGTACAGGCCGCATAAAGACAGTCCCCAACATGGGCTTATCACGGCCTGTACGCGGGGGACTGTCCCCTTAGTGCAGCCTCTACTGTGCAAGCGCGGCCTTTGTGGCCTCGGCCCATGAGTACTGGCTCATGTACTCTCCGCGCCAGGCCGCAATGGCCATAGGGTCGCCAGCCAAAAAGTCGTAGTAGTCGCAGGACACGTTTTCCATGTTTATGCCAATCGCACCGCGCCGCTTTACCAGCACGTTGCCGTGCCCACACGCCATAAGCGTCTGTCGCATGTCCGACACAAGCGTGCGCAGATACGACGAGCTTGCGCCGCGGCCATTGAGCGGTTCGTCCCAGATGGCCACCTCTGCCTCGCGCAGCGGCACGACCGCACCCCTGCGATCCACCAAATACGCAAGGAGCTCCTTGGACTTCGCGCGCGAGAAGGCGACAGGTCTTCCGTTGGCGAATGCCTCGAAGTTGCCAAAACAGCGCACGACGAGCCTTCCCTCATCGTCACGCGTAGCCACAGATGGCGGAAAGCGCAGGTTCTCCAGCTCCGTTGCCACCGCCTCGGCGGTTATGGGCTTCATGAGGTATCCCGAGCTGTGCAGCGCGAACGCATCGGCCATGTATTCCCCGTAGCCGGTTGCAAACACGATGTTCACCTTGGGGTTCTTGCGTTTAAGCTCCCGCGCGAGCGCAATGCCGTTCATGCCGGACATGTCGATGTCCACGAACGCCACATCAAAGTCGCCCACGTTGGGCAGTGCCAACACCTCCGAGGCGAACGCACACACGGTGAGCTCCGCATCGGGCGCGGCCTCCCCTATCGCTCGCGCGAGCACCTTGCGCGGCATCTCCTTGTCATCGACAGCAAGAATCCTCATGCACGTGCCTCCCATGGCTGCGGTTTTCTGGACGAGGGCTTGGGAATACGCATGACGGCGGTCGCCCCGCGTCCCGGCTCGCTTGTTATCTCGAGAGAGCCGCCGCACATGGCCGACACACGCTCCCGTGTGTTGGAGATGCCAATGCCCGCGGCCTCGTCGAGCTCGTTTGGATCGAAGCCAATGCCATCGTCCTCCACGACAACGACGAACTCGTTGTCCCGCTCGTACGTACGAACGGTCACCTTCCCGCCCGATTCGCGCCCGCCCAACCCATGCTTCACCGCGTTCTCTGTGAGCGTTTGAACGGACAGGGCCGGCACGAGGAAGTCCGTCGTCTGGGCATCGATCTCGTAGTTCACACGGCTCGCGTCGGACATGTGCTCCAGCTCCAAATACGTACGCACGTGCACAAGCTCACGCTCCACCGGCACGGGAGCCGCATGCTTTAGTGAGTCAAGATTGGCCCTGAGGTATTGGGAAAACGACGCGATGGCCTTCTTTGCCACCTGGGGGTCCTCGTCCACGAGGCCGTATATGGTGTCGAGCGTATTGAACAGGAAATGGGGCTGAATCTGGCTGAGCATGACGTCGGTTCGCAGCCTTACGACCTCAGCCTCCTTTTGCCGGAAGCTGTCGGCCTGATCGCTCGCAACGAAGCAGAACATGCCAAGGGCTCCAAGCGACGTGCCAAGCACGGTGGCCAAAAGACCATAGCTAACCATCTGCCACGCCATGGACGCAGCAGGAACTGCCAGATATATGGCGAATGCCGCCCTCTGCTTGGCAGACAACCTGCGTCGGTCCCGCCACAGCACAATCATGTCGGTCACCATAATGAGCAGCACCGGAATGAGCAGGATTGGATAATAGGGTCCGCGCCTATACACGTTGTCATCGCCAACGGAGTAAAGGTTTCCCGTAAACTGCGTCTGCACCAGCAGCACGATGTATACGAGCCACAAGGCGCCAACAACATCAAAGGCGATATTGCGTCGCCAGTCCCTACCGCAGGTATAGAGCAGGAGCACCGTAAGAATGAGCAGCGCGCACGTGGACAGGGCCGATTCAAAGAAGAGCGCGATGCGATCGGCAAGCGCCCAAGCCTGTCCGTGGAAATCGTCTCCCACCTGCCCAAACAGGTCGCAGGCCGTATAGACCACAAGCGTGGCGAATATGGCAACGAGGTAGCGTCTGGTCTTTGGCTGGACCGGACGTGTGAGCAACGCCAGCGCGAGCCCGAGCGAGCAAATCACCATTCCGGCAACGGCGACGGCAAAGTTTATGCCAACAAGCGCTCCGCCCACGCAACCACTCCTATCCGCCTGGCAACAACGTACGCTTGGCACAGTCTACTGCACCGCGCCCATCCTGTTATCGCGATATTCTACGGCAAACGCGCAACAAGAGCGTCGCTATGGGGTATCGCGCCTTCGACGCTCATGCTGCGGCTGACTGTAGTAGGCCCGCTTGACTTCGTACATCACGGCATCGGCTTGCGCAACGAGCTTCTCCAACGAGTGGCCCGGGTAGTCTGTGGCAAACGCATAGCCCACAGCCAGGTGAAGCCCGCTCTCCGCCGCGCCCTTCCAGGCCCTCGATTCGCGCTCGATGCTTTCCAAGGCGTTGTCGGCCGCTTCCCTGCCCATGCGCGCAACCACCACGAACTCGTCCCCGCCCGTTCGGAAGCACTGGCCCGCCCCAGCAAACACGTGCTCGACGCAGCGGGCGGCACCGCAGATGAGCTCGTCTCCAGCGGCATGACCATACGTGTCGTTCACGAGCTTTAGCTCGTTGATGTCGATCTCGAACACGGCCAAGTCCTGCGGAAGCTCGCCAGCAGACTCGTAGCTCTTGAGCGTCCCCGAATAGGCGCGGCGACTCAGGAGGCCCGTAAGCTCGTCCGTCATGATCTGTGCGTTCTTCTCCTCGAGGCTTTCGTCCTGCCTAGCTTGGGAGAACTCCTCGTTGTGTATGAACAACAAGATGGCACCCAAAGTGAGCGTGAGGTACACGGTCCTCACCTCGCCAAACAGCTCCTGAAGGCAGACGCCTATTACGACGAGCAGCATGATCGCAATCAGAGAGCCTTGGTTTTGCTTGCGGAAGTGTGTGCCGTATGTCTTGAACTGCAACAGGACGAGCACGATAACGGACAGGTATACCGCCATGTAGACGGCGTACAAATCGCCATGATGGTAGTGGTTGTGCTCGTCGATGTCCACCATCCAGCCGCCAAAGAGCGCCACGACCTGAAATACGACATTCGCCACAAGCACGGCATAGAGGACCTTGGTCAAGCGGTTTCTCACGCCCATTTGCTTTACGATGGCCCCGCCCGCAAGCGGGGTGAGCGCATAGTCGGCGCACTTTGCGAGCATGATCGGCCACTTTGGCAGGCTCTCCACGCCATCTAGCATCATGGCGAGCCATTCCGCGAGTGCCGACGCGGCAATGAGCGCATATACCACGTAGAGTGTGCTCTTGTCCTCTTTGCGAAGCCGACCGTTCTCGTGCACAAGAACGCACATGACCGCAAGCGTCAGCCAAGTGAGGATGCTAATCGCGGTGTAGTAGTTCATGGGGCAGACGGGTTCCTCTCGTGCCGCACGTTCTGCTTTTTGCACCATCGTACAAATCATGCGCAACAAAAGCGTCCCACCGCAGGTCACAGCGCCAATCCGGGACACGGGACAAAGGTGACGGACAATGGTGACGGGGACGTTTGTCCTGCGTCCCGCCAACCGGGACAAACGTCCCCGTCACCTTTGTCCCAGCGCCTACCCTATTTCGTAGCCGATAATGGCGGGGTCGTTGGCGGAATCCCCCTTTGGGGTCGTGAGCACGGAGTAGCCGGCAATGAGCGCATCGGAGATCGAGTCGTAACCATGCGCGAGGTGTCTGGGATCCGCTCCGCACTCCACGAGGTGATGGCAATCGACTTCGAGCTGGGCCTTCTCACCTTCTTCGGGCACGTGAAGCGTGAATTTGGCAATCGTGCCGCGTGCCCCAATCCCACGCGCAACAGCGGGCAGGCGCTCGGTCGCCAGCTCTTCAATCACGTGCTGGCAGGCGTCGGCAAGGCGGCGTCCCACAAGCTGGCGCGTACAGAACGTTGCAAGCGAGCCCACCATGGCGTGGTGGTCGGCATCGGGGTAGGCGAGCTCCCACTCCCAGCTGCGCACGCTAAAGACGAACCGGTACGTCTCGGGACGCTGGGGGTTCTCGAATATCTGCTTGGGGGGACCGGCCTCCCAAATCTCTCCCTCATTCATAAAGAACACGCGGTTGGACACGTTGCGGGCAAAGCTCATCTCGTGCGTGACCACGAGCATGGTGTAGCCCTCCGCGGCGAGGTCCTTCATAACCGAGAGCACCTCGGAGACCATGGTAGGGTCAAGCGCTGAGGTTGGCTCGTCGAAGAGAATGACTTCGGGGTGCATGGCCAGGGCACGGGCAATGGCCACGCGCTGCTTTTGTCCGCCCGAGAGTTCGTGGGGAAAGCTCAGCGCTTTGTCCTTGAGTCCTACCTGGCCGAGCAGCCGCAGCGCCTCGTCGTAGGCCTGCTGCTTGCCCATCCCCAAGAGCTTGGTGGGACCATACATAACGTTTTCCACCACAAGCATGTGCCCAAAGAGGTTGAAGTTTTGAAAGACCATGCCAATCTTGCGGCGCATGGCGGGAAGGTCGGTTGCGGGATCGCACATGTCCACACCGTCGATGAGGATGTGGCCCGAGGTTGGCGTCTCCAAACGGTTGAGACAGCGCAGCAGGGTGGACTTGCCCGTGCCGGAAGGACCGATGATGCTGATTGTCTCGCCGCGCTCTATGGTGGCGTTCACGTCCTTGAGGGGCGTGACGTCCGGGAACTCCTTGCGCAGATGCTGGACTTCTATGAGGCTCACAGGTCCACCCCCTTAACGGTACGCGGTTTGCGTTCGTAGTCGAGCCTGCGAATGACGGCACCCAACACTGTTGCGAACACGCAGCACAGGGCAAAGTAGATGGCCGCGATGCAGAACAGCGGGAAGAACGCCTCCATCGTGAGACTGCGAATAACGTCGCTGGCGCGGGTAAGGTCCATTACGGCAATGTAGCCCACGACGGCGGTCTGCTTGGTAAGGCTCACGATTTGGCTGGACAGCATTGGCAGGAACTGGTGTGCCGCCTGGGGGAGCACCACGCCAAAGAAGGTCTGATTCTCCGAGAAGCCCAAAGCAAGCGACGCCTCGCTTTGACCTCCGTCCACGGCCCTAACCGAGCTCCACATAATCGAGCCCGCCGTGGCGCCAAACGCCAGGGTGAACGCGAATATAGACACCACGGTGCCCGAAAGGTTCGCCGAACCGAATATCACGTAGTAGAAGACCATGAGCACGACCACGATGGGCAGGCGGTTCATGAGGCCCTCGAACCCGCCAACGAGCGCGCCCGCCACGCGGTTCCCACGACGACGGAGCAACACGGTTATAAAGCCCAGCGCCGTACCGAGGATGGCGGAGGACAGCGTTATGATCATGGTCGTGCCAAGACCACTCACAATATAGGTCCAGCGGTTCTCCTTAATAAAGGTCTTGTAGAAGCTCTGGGCGATGCCGTCTATAAAGCTCCCTCCCGAACCGCTCCCGCCATCCGCGGCGCGCACCACCAGAATGAGGTCGTTCTCGTGCGTGGGGGCAAAGTCCATCGCCTCCGCGCGTTCCTTGGTAATGAGAATCGACCCGCAGCCAAAGTCCGACTTCCCCGACTGTATGTAGGACAACACGTCCGAGAACTCCATGGGCTTAAAGTCCAGGTGCACGTCCAGCTCCTTGGCGCAGGTGAGCAGCATCTCGATGTCGAAGCCCAGCATCTGCCCGTTGCCCAGGTAGGATACGGGCTCCAGGCTTTGGCAGGCGGCCACGCGGTATGTTCCGTTTGCGCCCGCCCAGTCCTGTTCGGGCACGGTCTTGTCGCCGTCGTCGCCGGCGGTCCACTTGTCCCACAGCTTGTTAGACGTGCCATCGTCGCGCAGGCGGTCTATGATCTGGCCAAACTGCGACGTGAGGTTGCTGCCCTTGGGAAAAGCGATGCCTATTTCGTACTCTCCAAGCACCTCCGGAAAGAGCGCGAGGTCGCTGTACCTGTTTTGGACAAGCGTGCCCACGGCCATGCTGTTTATGAACGCGTCGACTTTGTGTGCCTGCAGCGCAGCAATGAGGTCGGACGTCGTGGAATAGTACACGACGTCACCAACGTCGGGGCACTTCTCGCGCAGCGCGGTTTCGAAGGTTGCCCCCGTGACCATGCCCACCGTCTTGCCAGAAAGGTCGTTCCACGTGGTGTATTCGGGCGTGTTTGCGCTTGAGTCGCCGTCACTGTCTGGCGCATATGCACGCGCGGGAACGAGTGTCGCCAACAACGACACGGCGATGATGAGCAACGCGAGCGCAACGTGTCTGCGTCTTCCAGGCGGCCGCACCTCGAGCTTCTCTGCATTGGACATGGGATCCCCTCTGTATGATTGTCGCTGCCGTCAATTCTACATGTTGCGTATCGCCTCAGCCTAACCTTCTAGGTCCTTGAAGTCAGTTGGGCTCACTGCGGGGATCGACGAGTTCTTGAAGTCGTCGACGTTGCGCGTGACGATGTAGTCTGCTCGGATTTCCTTTGCCGTAAACCATCCCTCCACTTGCCCTCGCGCGCAGGCCATCACGACGGCGTAAGAGTCGGCAGAATACGGCTCGCGCCTTTGCGGGACGTCGATAACGACGTTCGTGAACAGGGGACGGGTTTTTCGTTCACGCCGCACCCTGTTCACCCGT